>DATAPF010000001.1:0-19399 GCA_036265355.1 Kofleriaceae bacterium
CGCGCGCGCACAGCTCGATCGTCCAGCCGGCCTCGAGGTAGACCGCGGCGAGGCTCGCGGCGACGCTGATCGCGCGCTCGACCGAGGCGACCTGGGCCTCGACCTCGGGCGTGATCGCGCCGTCGGCCGCCGCGTCGCGCACTGCATCGGGCAGCGCGTTGTCGACCGCGATCGCCACCCGGCGCGCGTGCTCGTCCTCGTACTCGCGGACCAGCAGGCGCCCGGTGCGCGCGCTCGACCGCCAGTGGACGTCGCGCCGGTCGTCGCCCGCGCGATGCTCGCGCAGCCCGAAGAACTCGCCGCGCCGGCCGGTGCGGTTGGCGGTGGCCTCGCCGCGCGCCTCGGTCCGGGGCGCCGGCCGCGGCACCACGACGCGCGCGGGGTAGACCAGCACCTCGACCGGCGCGTCGACGTCGCGCGACTTGCGGAACAGCGCGAACGGGAACTTGGTCGCGACCCGGTAGCCGGTCAGCGTGTACAGCCCGCGCCGCACGAAGGTGTGGCGGTAGCTGGTGCGCTGCGACTTGGCCGCCGGGATCTTGAGGAAGTAGCAGCGCTTGTCGAGCGGCGTCGAGCCGACCAGGTCCTCGACCTCGATCGAGTACGACGCGCGCTTCGGCTTGTCGTTGCGGATCACGACCTCCATCAGGAACGGCTCGCCGGCGTACACCCGCGGCGGCGGCCGGCGCTCGACGGTGAGCCGCTGCAGCGTCAGCTCCGACAGGATGCCCGACGCGATGATGAAGCTGAGCAGCCAGCCGAGCAGCAGGTAGAGCAGGTTGTTGCCGGTGTTGATCGCGGCGAACCCGACGCCGACCGACAGGATCACGATCAGCCGGCCCTCGCGGGTGAAGCTCAGCCGGCGCGGCGGCCGCAGCCGGCGCCACCACCGCGGAGCGGCGGGCGGTCCGGGCAGGGCGTCCGCGGTGCGCCGCATGGTCAGGTCGGGATCGCGACGCGGTGGATGATCTCGGTGATCAGCCGCTCGCTGTCGGCGCGCATCCGGCCCAGCGAGTCATGCGCCTGCGCGAGCACGAGCCGGTGCGCCAGGCACGGCACGGCGAGCAGCTTGACGTCGTCGGGCACCACGAAGTCGCGGCCGGCGGCGAGCGCCGCCGCCTGGGCGGCCCGGTACCACGCCAGCGCCCCGCGGGTCGACACCCCGACCGAGATCGCCGGGTGCCGGCGGGTCTCCTCGACGATCGCCATCGCGTAATCGAGCAGCGCGTCGTCGAACCGGATGGTCTCGACCGCGTCCTGCAGCGCGCGGACGGTCGCGAGGTCGACCACCGACTGGAGCCGGGTCACCGGATCGCCGCCGGCGCGCTCGCGCAGCAGCTCGCGCTCGATCTGCTTGCTCGGGTAGCCGATCGCGATCCGCAGCAGGAAGCGGTCCATCTGCGACTCGGGCAAGGGATAGGTCCCGTAGTGCTCGGCCGGGTTCTGGGTCGCGAGCACCAGGAACGGCGGCTCCAGGGTATGGGTCGTGTCGTCGATCGAGACCTGGCCCTCGCTCATCGCCTCGAGCAGCGCGGACTGGGTCCGCGGCGTGGTCCGGTTGATCTCGTCGGCGAGCACGACGTTGGCGAAGATCGGCCCGCGCCGGAGCTCGAACACCTTGCCGTGCTGGTCGTAGACCGAGACCCCGACGATGTCCGACGGCAACAGGTCGCTGGTGAACTGGATCCGGCGGAACGTGCCGCCGAGCGCGGCGGCCAGCGCGCGGGCCAGCGTGGTCTTGCCGACCCCGGGGATGTCCTCGATCAGGAGGTGGCCGCGGGACAGCAGGGTCACGATCGCGGCGCGGATCGCCTCCGGCTTGCCGCGCACCACGGTCGCCACCGCATCCTCGAGCTTGCGCACGGCCCCGATGTCGGTCGATGACATCGGGGCGGGCCCGAAGCTCGAGCTCGAACCACCGGGGGTCGAACCGCTGGACACCGGCACCGCGGGCATGTCCGGCGAGTATAGCCGCAAATCGCAGGGGTCAGCGGCGGTTGAGCGACATCACCAGCTGCAGCACATAGATGAACAGGGTCGCGACGGTCCCGAACAGCATCAGCGCCGCCGCGACGTACGCCGACGGTGGGAAGGCGCTCATGATCGCGCTGGTCTGGTACAGGATGAAGCCCGACATCAGCAGGATCCCGGCGCCGAAGTACAGGGCGCCGACGCTGAACCCGAACACCCACGATGCCAGGGCCACGCCGACGATCGCGAACGTCCCCAGCATGAGCGCGCCGCGCAGGAACGAGAAGTCCTTGCGCGTGATGAACACCGTGAGCGTGAGCCCGAGGAAGATCGCGAGCGTGACGATGATCGCCTGGCCGAGGATCGACGCGGCTTGACCGCTCAGCAGCACCCCTTCCTCCAGCATCGCGGGGTTGCCGAACCCCAGGATCGCGGTCCACAGCAGCGGCACGAGCAGCGCCGCGTACGCGACGACCCCGACGGCCAGGCCGAGGTACTGCACCCCGCGCGAGGTCTGCGACTGCGCGAGCCGCTGTCCGACCAGGCACACCGCCACGAACAGGGCGCCGACGAGCAGCGCGTGCCACATGGTGGGGGGTATCCCGTGACCGCGATAGCCGTAGAACCACGCCCAGTACCGCAAGCTGGCGTCGGTCGCGAACCGCATCACGCCGGCGGTGAGCACCGCGAACGCGATCAGCGCGCCGCCGAGGACGCCGTAGGTCTTGCGCAAGAACGCAACGCGGTCGCTGACCCCGGCGGTGGCGACGGCGCCTGCGATGGGACGACGGACAGCAGTTTGTGCGAATGCCATCGAGAGCCTGCCTTTCAACTACTTGTAGCACGGTTCGCGGCGAGGCGAGCCGCGGAGGCGTCGCACCTACCTGTACGCCGCGCGGCCTGCCCGATCGGCGGGCCCCGGGCGCGAGGGCGGTGCTAGCGGCTGGCCTTGAGCTTCTTGATCTCCGCGATCAACTCCGGGACCGCCTTCTCCCATTCCGCGACCACGCCGTAATCGGCGACCTGGAAGATCGGCTCGTCCTTGTTCTTGTTGATCGCGACGATGGTCTTGGAGCCCTTCATCCCGGCCAGGTGCTGGATCGCCCCCGAGATCGCGACCGCGAAGTACAGGTTCGGGGCGACGATCTTGCCGGTCTGCCCGACCTGCCAGTCCGCCGGGACCATGCCGGCGTCGGTCGCGGCGCGCGACGCGCCCATCGCCGCGCCCAGCAGATCGGCGAGCTGTTCCAGCACCTTGAAGTTCGCGCCGGTCTTCATGCCGCGGCCGCCGGACACCACGACCTTGGCGTCCGACAGCTCCGGCCGGTCGCTCTTCTGCGCGTCGAGCCGGACGAACTCGGCGCCGAGCGGGTCGACGCTGCCCGGGGCGGTGGACGTCACCGCGCCGGGCGAGCCCAGCTCGGCCGCGGGCTCGAACTCGGACTGGCGCGGCGTCACGACGATGATCGGCGTTCCCACCTGCACGGTGGAGTACGCGTTGCCCGCCAGGATCGGCCGGACGAACGTGTCCTTGCCGGTCAGCTTGGCGATGTCCGACGCCATCCCGGCGTCGAGCAGGCCGGCGACCCGCGGCGCGAGGTCCTTGCCGACCGCGGTCGCGGTCGCCGAGATCAGCGTGGCGCCCTGCGCGCGCGCGACCTCCGCGACGACCGGCGCGAACGTCTCGGCCAGGTAGTGGGCGAGCCCCGGGGCCTCGACGACGACCACCCTGGGGGCGTACCGGGCCGCGTCGGGCCCGGCCGCGGCGGCCCCGGCGCCGACCAGCAGCGCGATCACCTCGCCGCCGTGGGCCTGCGCGGCTTGCCGGGCGAACGACAGGTTGGCCAGCGCGCTCGAGCGCAGCTGCGGGCCGACGAATTCACAGAACGCGAGGACGTTACCCATGGCGGCTCCTACAGGACCTTCGCCTCTTCGGCGAGCTTCTTCACGAGGGTGGGGACGTCGGGGACGATCTGGCCGGCGGCGCGCGGCGGCGGCAGCGCGACCGACAGCTCCTTGATCGCCGGGGTCGGCGCGACGCCGTGATCGGCGAGCTTGGCCTGGGTCATCGGCTTCTTCTTCGCGGCCATGATGCCCTTGAGCGACGGCAGCCGGGCGCCCTCGCCGGAGTAGTTGTGCGACTCCGGGGTGACGCCGTTCTTGACCGCGCGCGGCGCGACGATGCGGAGGTCGACCGTGATCACGCTGTGCAGCGGCACCTTCTTGTACTCGACGCCGCCGTCGACCTCGCGGCCGACCGTGAACGACGCCTTGTCGGCGGCGAGCTCGATCGACGCGGCGAACGTCGCCTGCGGCCAGCCCAGCTTGGCGGCGAGCATCTGGCCGACCTGGTTGGCGTCGCCGTCGATCGCCTGCTTGCCCATGATCACGACGTCGGGCTTCTCCGCCGCGACGATCGCGCTCAGCACCTTGACCACGGCCAGCGAGTCGATCTCGGCGTCGCTGGCCACGACGTGAATCGCGCGGTCGGCGCCCATCGCCAGGCAGGTCCGGAGCTCCTTGGCGGCGTCGTTGGGGCCGAGCGACACCACGACGATCTCGCCGCCCGGGAGCCGGGTGTTGTCGGCGCCGTTCTCGACCAGCCGGAGCGCCGTCTCGATCGCGTACTCGTCGAACGTGTTGACGATCCACGTCGCGCCGGTGAGATCGATGTGGCCGTCCTTGACCTTGGCCTTCTGCGTCGGGTCGGGGACCCGCTTGACCGGTACGAGAATCTTCACGTGGGCGTCTCCTTCTTGGGGGTCTTGTTCGCCTGGCCCTGCTCCAGGCCGCCGGTGACCATTGCCACGACCCAGTCGGCCGCGCGCACGATATCGAACTTCTTCGGCCGGGTCCCGGGCGCCGGCCCCGGCATCGCCGCCGACGCGGTCCGCAGCGGCTGCTTGGCCAGCACCCAGGCCAGCGCCAGCTCGTCGACGATCCCGAAGATCATCCGCGCCGCGATGTGGCTCGGGACCGCCGCGTCGAGCTCGCCGCGCGCCTGGCCGTCGGCGATGATGCCGCCCAGCATGCGCAGGAAGTCGGCGAACTGCGGGTTGTCGTACTCCTTCATGAACTTGCTCGACTGCCGGAGCTCGATCGTCAGCACCTCGGCCGCGGTCGGTTCGTCCGACACCAGCTGCAGGTAGGCCTGGATGAAGGCGCGCAGCTGCTCGGCCGGCGGCTTGCCCGCGATCGCCTGGCGCAGCTTGTCGTTGACCTGCTTCATCCGGTCCTCGAACCACGAGATCAGCAGGTCGTCCTTGCTCTTGAAGTACAGGTAGATCGTGCCGTCGGCGACGCCGGCCTCCCGCGCGATCTCCGAGACCCGCGCTGCGAAGAACCCGTGGCGCGCAAAGATCCGCTCCGCCGCGATCAGGATCCGCTCGCGCTTGTCTCCGCTCCGATCGCCGCGGTCCCCGCGGTCCCCGCGCTCCGGTCGGTCGGGCGATGAATGAACCGTCATTCAGTGCTGTACATACTCCCCGTGACGCAGGACGTCAAGCCGTGCGGCGACGGGAGGCAGCTTGAAACGCATCAGGCGGTGCACTACAACCTGCAGGTGTCAAACGCACGAATTTCGGGACATTTCGTCCTCGTGATCGCGTGTGCGCCGCTGGTCATCCTCTGGGCCGGCGCATGCGAGAAGAAGACGAAGCCGAACGATACCGGCGCGGTCGCTGCCCTCGACAACGCCGCCGCCCCGGCGGCGGCGGACAGCCCCGCCGACACCTCGCCGCTGTCGGGCATCGACACGAGCAAGCTCGACGGCGACAAGACCCAGCTGTTCTACAAGCTGATCAACTCCTTCAAGTCGCCGTGCGGCAAGGCGCACAGCCTGCGCACCTCGTTCACGTCCGACACCTCGTGCAAGCGGGCGCCGTTCGCCGTGCGCTACGTGCTGGCGATGATCGAGGACGAGGCCCCCGAGGACCGGGTCCGCGAGGAGTACGCTCACAAGTACGAGCGCCCGGCCCAGCCGGTCAAGCTCGACACCAGCCACGCGCCGCACGTCGGCGCCAGCGACGCCCCGATCAAGCTCGTCGAGTTCTACGACTACGAGTGCCCGCACTGCCAGGCGTTCAAGGCGCAGATGGAGCAGGTCGTCTCCGACAAGTCCGCCGCCGTCGGGGTCTCGTTCATGATGTTCCCGATCGAGTCCAAGCACCCCGAGGCGCGCAGCGCCGCCCAGGCCGCGCTCGCCGCCGCCCAGCAGGGCAAGTTCACGGAGATGCACGACCGGCTGTTCGCGCCCCAGGCCGCGCACGGCCGCGACGCCGTGATGGGCTACGCCAAGGACATCGGCCTCGACATGGCGAAGTTCCAGAAGGCCTACGACGACGCGTCGCCCCAGGTCACCGCCGACCTCAAGCAGGGCGAGGAGGCCGGTGTGGACGCGACCCCCACCTTGTTCTTCAACGACCGCAGGTACGAGGGTCCGATGGTCGCCCGGTACATCGAGATGTGGATCGACGAAGACCTCGCGGTGAATCGATGATCGGGTCGATGCGTCCCACCGCCATGCGCGCCGTCCATTTCGCCTGCGGCCTCGCGGCCGCCTCCGTCGGCCTCGCCCTTGCCACCGCAACCCTGGTCCACGCCGATGTCCTCAAGGTCGGCGATCGGCTCGCCGAGCTCGACGTCGCCACCGACGGCAACGGCAAGCCGGTCCGGCTCAAGTCGTTCAAGGGCAAGTGGGTCGTCGTCACGGTCGGCGCCGACTGGTGCAAGCCGTGCGCGAAGGAGCTGCCGACCTGGGACAGGCTCGCCGGCGAGTTCAAGGGCAAGGTCGTGTTCGTCGCGGTCGACATCGACGATGAGATCGACGTCGGCAAGAAGTTCCACGACAAGCTCAAGCTGCGCAACATGGTGCGCGCCTACCTGCCGTCCGAGAAGTCCGGCGTCGCCGCCAGCTACGGCTCCGACCACATGCCGGCGACCTTCGTCGGCGACCCGCAGGGCGTCGTCCGCCTGGTCCGCGAGGGCTTCGAGGCCGGCGACGCCGACGGCGAGTACAAGAAGTTCAAGGACGCCCTGGCCAAGCTCGTGAAGTAGCTGCGGATCGTCTCCGCGCGAAAGGCTGACGCGAGAGAGCGAGCCCAATACCGCGAAAGGTGGAGACGATGAAAAAGCACTATGACTTCTCTGATGCCCGCAAGAACCCATACGCAAAGCGACTCAAGAAGCAGGTGACAATTCGATTGGATGACGCGACGCTGGCATACTTCCGCGGGCTCTCCAACGAGACGGGCATCGGATATCAGACCCTGATCAATCTCTACCTGCGAGAGTGCGCTGGCTCACGAAAGCGTCTCTCGCTCCAGTGGGGACCGGAGGCGAAGGTCGCCTCCTGATGAGGAGGGTGCAGATCGCCCCATGTCATGGGTCCAGGCGCGCGCAGCGCGAGCGTCCGGGCGTTCTTGGGGACGCTGTCGAGGAAGCTCTGCCGGTAGGCGGGATCGTGGATCTTCGTTTTCTCCGCCGCGTCGTCGATGGCAGCCACAATGGCCTCCATGAAAGCTTTCCAGCTCCGTAGTCGAACGTGTGTGACGCGGCGAGAATATCCTCGTAGCCTTGATTGTCACTTCTGGCGGCCGCCGCGATACCAACCATTGCCACAAGCTTCGGACGGGAGCGACAAATCATCTTGGTCGCAAGTATGGCCGATACCGTCATTCCCATCTCGTTGGGCGCAGCGGCGACTACCCGGATCTGTTTGCCACCCTTCGTTATGTATTTGAGATCGTGATATTAATGCGGATCATTGGCCAGGGAATTCGTCTTGTAGTCGCGGCCCCGCAGGAGCTGGACGAGTTCTGGGGTTTGCAGCGCACACACCACCGCGACACGGTACCCGCTCGTCACAGGCTCACTTTACCATCCAGGATCGCCGCGCGTCCTACTCGCGGTGCCAGCGGACCCGGCGCGACGGGGCGGGGCCGGGCCAGGTGCACGGGGCGAAGCCGAGCGGCGGGGCCGGATCGGTGAGCACCAGCTCGAGGGTGTCGCCGGCGCAGCGGCTGACGTGGACCGGGACTTGCGCCTCGCAGATGTCGGCGCGACGCAGGTAGATGCGGTGCACGGTGCCGGCGAGCGTGGCCGCAGCTGCGGGAGCGGCAGGCGTGCGGGTCAGATCGATGCGGCGCGGGTGGATCTCGAGCTCGCGCGGACCGTCGACGTCGGGGAACAGCGGGTAGGCCTCGAGCCTGGCGCCGTTGTCGAGGATCATCCAGCGTTCGGAGCCGTCGGAGCCTGCGACGTAGACGCCGCGCAGGTCGTCGTCGCACGAGGCGAGCGGTGGGCGCCGGTGGCAAGCCGCGGCGAGCAGTCCGGCGAGCACGGCCGCGCAGGGCGTGCTTCGCCGGCGGGTCATCCGTCGAGGCCCTTGAGCCGCTCGGCCTGGTCGTGGGCGCGCAGCGCCTCGATGATGTCGAGCAGGTTGCCGTCCATGATCGCCGGCAGGTTGTGCTTGGTCAGGCCGATCCGGTGGTCGGTCACGCGGTCCTGGGGGAAGTTGTAGGTCCGGATCTTCTCGGAGCGGTCGCCCGAGCCGACCTGGGACTTGCGGTTCGCCGCCTCGCTGGCGATCTGGCGCTCGCGCTCGGCCTCGAGGATGCGCGAGCGCAGGATCTTCATCGCCTTCGCGCGGTTCTTGATCTGCGAGCGCTCGTCCTGGCAGGCGACGACGACGCCGGTCGGCAGGTGGGTGATGCGGACGGCGGAGTCGGTGGTGTTGACGTGCTGGCCGCCGGCGCCGCTCGAGCGATAGGTGTCGATCTTGAGGTCCTTCTCGTCGACCTTGACGTCGACCTCCTCGGCCTCGGGCAGGACTGCGACGGTGGCGGCCGAGGTGTGGATCCGGCCCTGGGCCTCGGTCGCCGGGACGCGCTGGACGCGGTGCACGCCGGACTCGAACTTGAGCTTGGAGAACACGTCCTTGCCGTCGATCAGGACGATGACCTCCTTGAACCCGCCCGAGGCGCCCTCGGACAGCGACATGACCTCGAGCTTCCAGCCCTGGCGCTCGGCGAACCGGGTGTACATCCGGTAGAGGTCGCCGGCGAACAGCGCGGCCTCGTCGCCGCCGGTGCCGCCGCGGATCTCGAGGATCGCGTTCTTGCCGTCGCTCGGGTCCCTGGGCAGGAGCAGGATCTTGATCGCCTGCTCGGCGGCGGTCCGACGGTCCTCGAGCTGCTTGATCTCGTCGCGCGCGAGCTCGCGGAGCTCGGGGTCCGCCTCGGCGTCGGCCATCTGGCGCGCGGCGGCGAGGTCGGCGAGCAGCCGGTCGTAGTCCTTCCAAGCGACGACGAGCGGATCGAGCTCGGCGTGCTCGCGCGACAGCTTCATGAACTCGGCGCGCTTGTTGATGACCTCCGCGGTGCCGAGCAGGGCGCCGAGCTCCTCGTGGCGGCGCTCGAGCGTCGCCATCTTGTCGCGGAAGTTCTGGGTGTCGAACATGGCACGGGCCTCGCGCAGGGCTCCGCCGCCGCGTGGGGCTTACGACGTCTTCTTCGCGTACCGCTTGTTGAACCGGTCGATCCGGCCGGCGGTGTCGAGCAGCTTCTGCTTGCCGGTGAAGAACGGGTGGCAGTTCGAGCAGATGTCGACGCCGAAGTCGCCGCGGGTGGAGAACGTGTCGTGGACCGCGCCGCAGGCGCACGTGATGTGCGCCGGGCGGTAATGGGGATGACCTACTGTGTCTTTCATCGGATACCTCGATACCCGGCCGCAGCCGGGGGCTCAGGTGAGCCCGTATCTATAGGGACGCCGACCGCCGAAAGCAAGCCGGCCGGGTGGGGAGCGGCGGGGCGGCTGGTGGGCTCCCAGGTTACCTGAAATCAAGGGCTTGGCACGCCTCAGCTGGCGCGGGCGCGGCCACCGAGCCGGGCCGGGGCCTTGTCGGGATACAGCGGGAGGACCTCGTGGCCGACCCGCAGGTCGTGGATCACGCGGTACTTCGCACCGAGGTCGAGGCTGACGTAGACCTTGTTGGTGTCGAACAGGCCGAAGCTGGTCGACACGACCATCTGGGTGTCCCCGTTGACCTCGTAACCCTCGGGGATCACGTCGTGGCCGTAGATCGAGAGCGTGCCGTTCACCGCGCGCAGGAACCGCCGCGCCTCGGCCTCGGTTGCCGAGCGCGCCCACAGGATCTTGCCGACCACCGGGGTATCGAGCACGTCGAGCGGGCTGGCGTAGTGGGCGCCCGACAGGTCGGCGGCCTCGAGATCGGCGATCGAGTCGATCTGGGCCGCCGGCGCGCCGTGGGTGAACACCGCGCCGCACCGGGTGACCGCCGCGAGCGAGAACGTCTGGATGATGCTGCGCATCCGCGCGGTCGCGGCCGGGCCGAGGATCTGCTCGAGCAGCGCGACCTCGTCGGCGGCGAACTTCGCGGTGTGCGGGCCGCCGATGTGGCCGTGCTCGTGGTTGCCGAGCAGCGCGTGGACGCGGCCCGGGTAGCGCGCCGAGAGCTCGGCGAAGCTCATCATGACCTCGCCGCTGGCGTCGCGGTAGTACTCGCCCAGGAAGTCGGGCCAGTCCTCCGGATCGATGTGCGGGCCGTGGATCAGGTCGCCGGTGAACAGCACGTGGGCGTCGCCGTGGTGCTCGATCAGCGCCTGCTCGAAGATCTGCACGAAGCGCTGGAAATCGCGCAGGCAACCCTGCAGGTCGGTGCATACGAGCAGCCGACCGTGGTCGGGTAGTCGCAGCACGCGTGCCATCGATTCGTCACGCTATCAGGGGTTCCCCACCGCCGGTAGCCGCGTGGTTCGACAATCGCTACACGCACAGCCGAGCCGGCTGTGCCACATTCTCCACATCATGCGTCGTGTGAGAGCGATCGTGACCGGCCGCGTGCAGGGCGTGGCGTATCGCGCGTCGACCGTCGAGCAGGCGCGCACGCATGGCGTGACCGGCTGGGTCTGCAACCTGCCCGACGGCTCGGTCGAGCTGGAGGCCCAGGGCGACGACGCGCGCGTCTCGGCGCTCCTCGCATGGTGCGCGCACGGACCGCGGGCGGCGCGCGTCGCCGGGGTGAAGGCGGAGGACCGCGAAGTCATCGCAGGCGAGCGCGAGTTCGTACAGCGGCGCTGAACGCCGCGCGCGCGGGCTCGCTCTACCGGCGATCTTCTCAGGGCGTCAGCCCGAGCAACTCTTGCGCTTCGGGGTCCGGCGGGCGGCACACCACGCGGTCGACGGTGGCCATCTTGGCGTGGATCACGTCGCACACCGGCGTGAACGACGCCTTCTGGAACGCGCGCAGCGAGGCGTGGTTGTCGGCGGCGATCAGCGCCCACGAGCGGTAGGCGTCGGTGGCGCGCAGCTCCTTGGTGAGGTGCTCGAGCATCAGCGGCGCGACGGCGCGGCCGCGCGCGGCGGGGGCGACGAACACGCTGTGGATGTACGCGTCGTACTTGGCCATCCGCAGCTCGCGGCCGAGCTCGGGGGCCTCGATCGGTCCGCGCGCGGCCCACGCGATGCCGGCCGGCCGGATGCCGAGCGTCGCGAGCACCGCCTGGTCGCCGCGCTGCCACTGCCGGCGCGCGGTGGCCTCGTCGATCGCGAGCTGCTCGATCAGGTCGGCGCGGCGCGCGCCGTCGAGCTGGTCGTAGTCGGCCTCGGAGAAGTTCGCGAGCTCCAGCCCGGCGACCGGCTCGATGCCGCGGGTCCACAGCTGGCCACGGTACAGACAGTAGCGGTCGTACTGCGCGACGCTGGCGGCGGCGCTGCGGATCCGGGTCCACGCGGCGCGCGCCTGGGCGGCGGCGACCGCGGGGGTCTCGCGGGCGCGGCGCGCGCGGCGGGTCACGGTCGCCAGCGTGCGGCCGACCGAGGCGGCGGCGGAGTGGCCCCAGACGCGGACGGCGAGCACCGGCTGCTTCGACGACGGCAGCGGCGGCAGCGGGTAGTCGGCGGCGCCCTGGACGACGTCGAGCGCGATCCGGCCGCGCGCGCGGGCGGCGACCGCCTCGGCGTGGAGCAGCCGGGCCGAGGCGCGGCCGGCCTGGGGGTCGACCGCCATCGCGAGCACGACGGCGCGGTCGCCGTCGTCGACGACCAGCGCCGCCGCGCAGGCCTCGCCCGGCGCGTCGTCGATCCGCGCCAGCCGGACCCGGCCGTGCTTGCCGAGCTCCATCGCGACCTGCTCGAGCAGGCCGATCGCCTCGGGATCGGCGAACGGCGACGGCTCGTCGCGCTCGGCCCACTCCAGGCGGGACAGCCGGCGCAGCGCGGTCATGCCCTTGCGCAGCGCCGCGAAGTCATCCCCGTAGGTGGTCTCCACGCGCAACACCTCGGTGGCCTCGACCGGCGCGAGCGCCAGCGCGATCCGGGTCGCGCCGCCGGCCGACGGGGCGCTCTCGACCGTGAACCCGAACGGAGCGAGCCGCTGGACCAGGTGGGCCCGCACCCGCGACGGATCGGCCAGCGGCTCGAGGTCGATCAGGTCCCAGGTCGCGGCCTCATCGATCAGCTTGCGGGCGAGCGCGATCCCGGCGCGATCCTCCCAGCCGGCGCGGGCCAGCAGGTCGAGCGCCGGCGGCCGCGGCCCGGCGTCGCCGATCATCCGCAGCTCGCGGGTGTCGAGCAGCGCGACCTTGACCGTCCGCCGGTACAGCGGTGCGATGCACACGATGTCGCCGGCGGCGGCACCCCCGGGCTCGGCCTCCGCCGCACGGCCGACCAGGACGTAGAGCTCCGCACCCAGGGTCGCGTGGTAGGCCTGCCACCACGGGATCAACCAGTCCGGGCCGCGAAACAACCCACTGGCCCCGACACTGGCGAGCGCACGCCACTCAGCCTCGATCGCACGGAGCGCTGCCATGTCGCGGACGACGGAAACATCGACTGCCATTCGCATCGCGACGTTATCACGTCGTGCCAGGCCCGGCGCGTTGCCATCCGCAACAGGCGCGACAACGCCTACCTGCCCAGGTGGGCTCACTCCATCAGTACCGGACTCCATGGTGTCACCTCGATGCATGAGCGATGCCTCCATCGACACGCCGCATCACCCGGGCATAGAACCCGTCGGTGCCATGGTGGTGCGGGGTCACCGTGAACGCGTGTCCATCGCCGAGCTCCCGCGCCCGATCCCCCAGGATCTCGGTGAGCGGTACGGGGGCGAGCTCCGGCCTGACCACATCGGCGGCGACCACCTCCCTGACCACATCGGCGTTCTCGATCGCGAGCAGCGTGCAGGTCGCGTACACCAGCCGGCCGCCGGGGGCGAGCAAGTTGCGGGCGCCGCCCAGGATCTCCTTCTGGCGCGCGGCGAAGTCCGCGAGATCGGCTTCGCGGAGCCGCCAGCGCGCCTCCGGGTTGCGACGCAGCGCTCCGATCCCCGAGCACGGAGCGTCGACCAGCACGACGTCGGCCTTGCCGCGCAGTGCGTCGAGCTCCGCCGGCCACCGCCCGCCGTCGAGGTGGACCGCCCGGGCGCTCGTCACCCCGGCCCGCCGCGCGCGGCGGCGCAGCTCCTCGAGCTTGCGGGCGTCGATGTCGGCCGACAGGATCCGCCCGCGGTTGCCGAGCCGGGCAGCGATCGCGAGCGTCTTGCCGCCGGCGCCGGCACACAGGTCGACGATCAGGCCGGGTGCGGCGCCTCCGCCGGCACAGGCCGCGGCCAGATCCGCGAGCAGCTGGCTGCCCTCGTCCTGGGCCTCCATCGCGCCGCCGGTGAACGCCGGCAGCGCGAACAGGTTGGTGCGCGACTCGAGGTGCAGCGCGGTATCGCACCACCGCCCCGGGGTGGTCGCGATCCGGACGCGTGCGAGCTCGGCCGCCAGCGCGTCGCGGTCGCCGATCCGCAGGTTGGCGCGTACGGTCATCGGCGCCCGCCGGTTGAGCGCGAGCGCGAGCGTCTCCGCCTCGTCGCCCCAGTCGGCGGCGAGCCGCGCCGCCAGCCAGTCGGGCAGCGAGGCCGCGAGCGCGATCCGCGGCACCCGCTTGCGCTCGCGCGCGATCACCTCGTCGATCCCGGCCACCGCGTTCCAGTCGAGCTCGCCGCACGCGGCCGCGGCGCGCCCCGGCTCGATCAGGCCGTCCAGCACGAGCAGGGCGAGCAATCGCTCGAGATCGCGCGGTGCGCGCTGCGTGCTGCGCCCGCGGGCGAGCGCGGCGTCGATCCGGCGCAGGTGACGCACGAGCCCGTACAGCGTCTCGCTGACGAACCGGCGCTCGTGTGATCCGATCCACGACTCCCTGCGGAACGCGGTGGCCAACCGGTCGGTCACGAAGCCCCAGTCCATCCGCGTGCGTTGCCACAGCTCGAGCAGCACCGCGCACAGCCGGCCACCCTCGACGACGTGCGTCGCAAGCTTTCGGTCCGCGATGCGATCGGGTTCCGGCAAGAGCTGCGTTCTACACCCGCAACGCGGTGCGGCGAGGCCGATCGAGCGAAATCACGGCGATCACGTTGAAAACGCCTGCGACGGAGCGGTAAGCCGTGGCTGATGAGCACCGAGACCAAGCCGCTACCGACCGTCAAAGAAGGCGGCGTGACCAGTCTGAAAGAACGCGGGAACCTGTTCGAGATCGCGACGCGCCAGATCGACAAGGCGATGAAGCTGATCAACATCGACCCCGATATCGCGCAGATCCTCGCGCAGCCCAAGAACGAGCTGATCGTCAACTTCCCGGTCCGCATGGACAACGGCAAGTTCCAGATCTTCAAGGGCTACCGGGTCCAGCACAACAACATCCTCGGCCCGTACAAGGGCGGGATGCGCTACCACCACGAGGCCAACCTCGACGAGATGAAGGCGCTCGCGTCGTGGATGACCTACAAGAGCGCGCTGCACGAGATCCCGTTCGGCGGCGGCAAGGGCGGCATCAAGGTCGACCCGCGCCAGCACAGCAAGGCCGAGCTCGAGCGGATCACCCGGCGGTTCACCGCCGCGCTGGGCTCCAACATCGGCCCCGAGTACGACATCCCGGCGCCCGACGTGAACACCAACAGCCAGACCATGGTCTGGATGATGGACACGTACATGAACATCGTCGGCACCAGCGATCGCAACACCGTGCGCGGCGTGGTCACCGGCAAGAGCGTGTCGTCGGGCGGCAGCCACGGCCGCGCCGAGGCGACCGGCCAGGGCGTGGTCCACTGCATCACCGAGTGGGCCCGGGACAAGAGCTTCAACCTCGACGGCTGCCTGGTGATCATCCAGGGGTTCGGCAACGTCGGCAGCTACGCCGCGCGCCTGCTGTCGCAGAAGGGCGCCGTGATCGTCGGGGTCGGCGATGCCGGCGGCTACATCGCCAACCCCGAGGGCATCAACCCGCACAAGCTCGGCGAGCACGTCCACAAGGCCGGCACGGTCGCCGGCTACAAGGGCGCCCAGAAGATCGAGCGCGCCGAGTTCTTCGGGCTCGACGCCCACATCTTCGTCCCCGCCGCGCTCGAGCTCGAGCTCGGCGTTGCCGAGGCCAGGTCGCTCAAGGTCAAGCTGGTCGTCGAGGGCGCCAACGGCCCGACCTACCCCGAGGCCGAGGAAGTCCTGCTCGGCAAGGGCATCGACCTCATCCCCGACATCCTGTGCAACTCGGGCGGCGTGATCGTCTCGTACTACGAGTGGCTGCAGAACAAGCGCGCCGAGCAGTGGGAGCTCGAGGACGTGCTCGACCGGCTGGAGCGCCGGATGAAGCAGACCTGGGCCAACGTCCGCCACTACGTCGCGAGCAACAAGACCGACTGGCGCACGGCGGCCTACGCGATGGGCCTCGAGCGGCTGCAGCACTGCTACCGCGAGCGCGGCATCTTCCCGTAGGCTATAACCGCGCGGTGCGCTTCGTGATCGCGATCGCCGCGCTGACGTCGATCCTGGATTTGGGCCTGGCCCCGGGATGCGGGGGTGCTGCCGGCCGTCCCTCCGCGCCTCCGGCGAGCCCCGGGCGCTCCGCCCCGGCGCCGGCGGCGTCCGCGAACACCGGGGCCGCCGCGCCCCCGGTGGCCGGCGGCCCGGCGGCCAGCGCACCGGTCGCGCTGCCGGTGGTCGGCTGTCCGACGCCGAGCTGTGCGTTCCATGCCGGCGCCGGCGCGTACTTCACGTGCCTGTCGGGCGGCGCCGGCGCGTGCTTCCACTTCGGCGCGGCGTGCACGCCGCCGGACGCCTGCATGTTCGATCCGGCGGATCGCACGTACAAGCACTGCGCGCGGTCGAGCGAGGGCAGCTGCCAGCAGTGGGCCGCCGCCTGCGCACCGGCCCGCCGATGCATGTTCAACGCCGCCGACGGCTTGCACCACGCGTGCGACGAGGTCGCCGGCGGCGCGTGCAAGCGCTACGGCGCGCTCTGTGCGCCCTGAGCCGAGGTCATCCGGATCGCGATGGTGATCTCGATCGTCGAGCTGTCGGCGCCGTGTCCGGCGTCCGGCGCGGCCAGCGCCATCGTCGTGGCGAACGCCGACGTCGCCGTCAGGTCCAGCGCGTAGCGCGACAGGTCCAGTGAGCCGCTGGCCTCCGCGTGCCCGTGGGTGTCGGTCACCTCGACCTGCTCGCCGTCCTGCTCGACGGTCTGCGGCGGGCCGGAGGCCTGGGCGGCGGTGGTGAACCCGATCGCCGTGCCGGCCTGCGAGGTGAGTGTGTAGGTGATCTCGGACACCGCGCGGATCCCACCGTCGGGCAGCGTCCGTCGCTCGCGCCAGGTCGCGCCGACGCCGACCGGCTCGGCCGGAAGCCGCGTCGCCACGCGGGCGAGGTTCTGCAGCAGGCTGTCGAGCTCGCGGTGCAGCGGCTCGGGCGACGCACCGCCGTCGATCCGCGCGTCGGAGATCTTGCCGTCGGGCGCCAGGGTCTCGCTGATCACCACGCTGCGAAGCGCCGCGGTCTGGGCCCGCACGGCGTCGGTCGACGTCGCGCCGGGCCGGTCGCGGATGCCGGCGTCGACCACGGTGATCCGCAGCCTGGCGTCGCCGCTGGCGAGCACGTCCTCGACCACGGTCTCCAGCTCGAGGACCTGCGATGGCATCGGCGCGCGGAGCTCGGTGCTCTTGACGTCGACGTCGCACACCATCCGGCTCTTGATCGTCGCGCCGCGGGTCAGCTGGTAGCGCAGCGTCTGCCGCGGCATCACTCCCGGCTGGATCAGCACCACGCCGTCCTGGGGCGGGGGCGGCGGGGGTGGCGGGGGGCCGGCCTTGTCGTGGCATGCCATCAGCCCCACCAGCGGGAGGTACGCGCGACGCATCGCGCGAAAGCGTCTCGCAAATGGCTGTGATCCGCCAGCTATTTTCGGCGCTCGGGGGGCGGGTGAGGCGCCTTGACAGAACTGGATTTGAAATGCATTATCAATCTCAGAAGCGTGCTGGTCTGCATCTGTCACCCCACGTCGGAGCGCGAGCTGGACGCCGTGATTGACGATGGCGCCCGCACCGTCCAGGAGATCGGCCAGCGCTGTGGCGCCGGGACCGGCTGCGGCTCGTGCGTGGAGGACCTGCGAGATCGCCTGGTCAACCGCGGGGCGAATGGTTGCCCGCGCGATTGTGCCGGCGATCTCGTGTCGTTAAGGTCAACTCGCTAGTCCACCGCGCCAGGCACGGCGCAGCGAGGCAGTCCGATGAAGGGCAACGACGAGGTGCTCACGCTCCTCAACAACCTGCTCACCAACGAGCTGACGGCGATCAACCAGTACTTCGTGCACGCCAAGATGTGCGAGAACTGGGGCTTCGAGCGCCTCGCCCACAAGATCCGCGACGAGTCGATCGACGAGATGCGCCACGCTGATCAGGTGATCAGCCGCATCCTGTTCCTCGAGGGCGTGCCCAACCTGCAGCGCTACCACAAGCTCCGCGTCGGCGAGACCGTCAAGGAGCAGCTCGAGAGCGACCTCCAGCTCGAGTACGCCGCGATCCAGTTCCTCAACCAGGGCATCGAGACCACGCGCAAGCTCGGCGACAACGCGAGCGAGGACCTGTTCACCCGGATCCTGGTCGGTGAGGAGCAGCACACCGACTGGCTGGAGACCCAGCTCGAGCTGATCCGCCAGGTTGGCGAGCAGAACTACCTCGCGCAGCAGATGAAGAAGTGACACGCGGCGGCGACCGCGGCTGCCAGGCTGGCATCGCCGGCGCCGAGCGCACCCGGTAACGCCGCGAACCGCCGGACGGCGGCGCGCTGGCCGGAGCGTTGCACCAGGCCGGCACATGCTGCTGATCCGGCTCCTGGGCAATGCGCTGTGCGCCGCCGTCGCGGCCCTCGTGATCGCGCTCGTGTTCGTTGCCCGACCGGCGCACGTCGGCCGGCCGTCGGGCATGGCGCCCCGGATGCGCGCCCTCGCGGAGGCGAGGGTGCCATGTGCCCACCGGCCGCCCGGCGGGACGGCGGTCAACGTCATCGACGTGGCTCCGGGCGTACCCCCGGCGCAGATCGCGGCGCTGATCCAGCTGCGACCCGGCGAGCACGTGGCCGAGGTCAACGACCGGGTCCCGGCCAGCGACCTCGAGGTCGGCGCGCTGATCGCGTCGTCGCCGCGCCGGGGTGAATTCCTGGATCTCACCGTGGCGAGCCCGGCCGGCGCGCGTCGCGTGCTGGTCCTGCTGCACTGAAGGCGTCGACGAAAGCCGGTACTGCAGCTTGACGTTGACGTTGACCGGCGCCGCGAAAGCGCGGTGAGCTAGTCACCGACTGGATCCGATTTGATGCTGCGTCCGTCGAGCACTGGCTGTCACACAAACCAGAATCGCCAGAGCGCGAGAATGCCGTTCGCTACTGCTCGGTCAGCATGCCGTTGCGGCGGCACGCCGTCAGCAACCGCGCGCGGAGCACGCGGAATCCGTCGAGGGCGCGCAGGTCGATCTGCGCTGCCTCCTGGTCATTGCGCGCGGCGCACTGGACGGTGCCGTGGATCAGCCGTGCACTGGCCCGCTGCTTGGCGCTGGCCGAGGAGTTGATCACGGCGTTGGCGAGTCGCTCCGCCTGGTTGTAGTCATGGGCCCCGAGCGCAGCCTCGGCTTGCTGCAGCTTGTCACGAGCGTCCGGGTCGGCGTCGGCGTCGGCGGGCGCCGCGGGTGGCGGGGCGGACCGGGTCGCCCCGGCGCGCTCGCCGTGTCCCTTGCCGGCGGCGCCGGACAGCGCCGGGGACTTCGCGCTGCCGGCGCCCGCGCCGGCGTGGCCCTCCCGCGCGGTGAGGGTCCCGCTCCCTGGGGCCTGCTCCGCGGGTTCCGGGGCGGACGGCGGCGCGGCGGGGACCTGGCTGGGCGGGCCGCCGGCCTGGTCGGCCGCTGCGGCAGCGTGAGATGGACCCGACGCTGCCGGCAGCTCCTTCGGGCGCTCCATCGCCACCACGTCGCGCCGGACCGCTGGCCGTTGCAGCGCGAAGTAGATGCCGCCGCCGGCGATCGCGGCTCCGGCGAGCGCGATCGCGAGGATCGCGGCCGTCGGCCGGCGCCGCGCGGCACCGGCCTCGGCGGTGCGCAGATCGATGG
>DATAPF010000002.1:0-22327 GCA_036265355.1 Kofleriaceae bacterium
ACCAGCACCTGCTCGTTCTCCCAGCTACCAGCCGCTTCGTCCAGGCCAGGATCGTCGCACCTCGTGAACGCTACCTCGGAGGTTTGGTTACGACCTGCCATCGTCGCGGCCGTGCGGGCCACCATCGACCGCCCTGTTGCACCGACTGCACACCTCAGGCGATACGCTTTGTGATCTCCGGCACGTCGATGCTTTCGGGAGCCGAGGAATCACCAAACGAGATGTCGAGCTCATCCGGCATCGTCTCCAGGAGTGGCAATCGTGCCAATCCCGCTTGATCACACAACTCATCCAAAGTGATCATAGATCCGTCATCGAAGACCAGATCGCCACGGACGTAGTGGCGAAGGCCCCACGACAGGGGCGCGGGGCGTTGCTCGGGATGGCGAGCGAGATCTTCGAGCAACGTGCGATCCTCGGAAGTCGACATCCTGGCGATGTGGCGCGCCAGGGCCGGCCACAGCGGATCGCCATCGAAGTTGTTGGCGGCGCGCAGAGCCACGTTACGCAGATGTGGTTCGGCGTGGTCAAATGACGCTCTACACGCGGGACGAAACGGTGCCGGCAGGGCCACTCGCCCGACGTCGCCGTGAGCCAGCACCGCGCGCGGCGCGGCGCGACCGGCGATCGAACCAACCTCGACCAGCAGGAATGCGTGCAACCACGGCGCATCGAGCAATTCCTGGGAGCCACCGAGGTTTCGAACAAAGTCGCATACGAAATGATCATCAAGGCTTCGACCGGAGCCACGGCGGAAATATCGATCGAAATCTCGAACGAAATCACGCACGAAATGTCTGGCAAGATCCTGATCGAAATCGCGACCGAAATCGCGACCGAAATATCGGCCAAAATACTGGCCAAATTCTCGACTAAAATCTCGAATAAAATTCGAGCCAAAATCTCGTACGAAACATCGTATAAAGTCCTTCACAAAATATCGACCGAAATCGCGACCGAAGTCACGACCAAAATCGCGAACAAAGTTCTGCGCCAATACATGATCGTCATCAGACCATGGCCGAGTAGCGCGTGCCAGCAATTCCGGAAGTATGGTTATGATCTCATGGCGCTGCGCCCCGAGGCTGATCGCGGTCTGCAGGCGAGTGCCAATCGCCATGCGGATCGAAGGCCAGAGCCGAAGCATCGCGAGCTCGCCTGCGTCGGGCCAGCTCGCTGCCCCACCGAAGAGTACCCGCGAGCGAGCCACAGCGGCAGAGCTTTCCCTCGGCGCATCGAGAGCCAGCAACGCAGGCGCCGGCGAGACATCGAGATTGGCGAGCTGGCACCAGCTTGTACGCCAGGTTCCTGCGAGCCAGTGAAGGTGCTCGTGCCCCGATGCAAGCCTCTTGGCAAGGAATCCGCGCCGCTCGGACTGCTTGCACGCCGCCCATGCCCGTGCGCAGTCCTCACCCCGGCCGGAGGGATCCGAAAGCCGTGCTCCCAGCTCTGCAGCCCACATCTCGAAGTCAGCCGCCTGACCCGTGCCATCCGCAAAGATCATACCGGCCAACCAGTAGCCGCTGATATCCTCTCGAAGCATGGCGAACACCGACGTGAGCTTGTCAGGACAGTGATCGCCGATCAACCCGGCCAGCAGGCGGAGGCTTTCCCACCAGTTTCGATCCCTCATATGGGCGCGCACCACAGCAATGCGATCTTCACCCTCTCGCGTGATAAACAGATAGTATGCGGCCAGATGCTCCTGGAAGCTCAAATGGGTAAAATGGACCGAGCCATCCGTCCTGTCGACCAGGACGCCTGCGCTCGCAACCAACCAGCGCAGAAATCGATCGCGCTGCTCCTGGGTCCATTCTGCCTTGAGTAGCCCCATGGCTTCGTCCCACGAGCGGATCATGGGCGCGCGGCGTAAATTCTTGTAGCCATCGGTTTGCATGCGATACGCCAGCTCCGCCACGATCCGCAGCCTTTCCTCGCTGTCGTCGGGACGCCATTGATCGAGATCGACCAACGCACGGTCGTATTCGCGCTGCGTCACACGGTGAAGTAGCATGTTGCGCAAGCAAGCGGTGTATAGCTTGTGGCGCCGATCGGGCAGGGGCCCCTCCCGGCTGAGCAACAGCATCATTGTCAAGAGCAGCGCAGTATCAGCGAGCGAACGCGCATCGGGGACTGCGGTGAGCGTAGCCATGAATTCTCGGAGCGCTCGCGTACCAGCAGAGTCATCGAGACCGTGGATGCGGCGGAGAAAGCGTCTCGCCAGATGTCGTATATCATAGTCCGACAGAGGCTGGATGTGCGTACTCTGAAATGCCTCGGCTCCGGCCGGCCGTGTGTCCCCGTACGGCCGGCTCGACACAACAACGACAGCTCGTGGAAATGCCGAGCAGAACTCCAGCAAACGTTCACGCAGGCGCTCGCCATGACCGCCCAGTTCATCCCATCCATCGATCAAGATCACCGGCTTGGGAGCAGAATCATTGGTGAGGATCGTGGTCACCACGATGGCTGGATCCAGGACACCACATCCAGCCAGCTCACCGGCCAGATAGCTCTCGATCGGACGCCCCGCGTCCTGGGGGTTCCATGCGGCGGCAATCGCCCGGAGCTCCAGGAAGAACGGGATCGCATCCGCGCACTGGATCAGGCGGCGAAATGTCCATCTCATCCACGTAGTTTTCCCGCTACCCGCCCCCCCAACGATGACTTGCCGCCCGAGGCGGAGCAGGTCATCCGGAGTGATGGGTGCGCCACGGTCAGGCTCCGAGGGGTCCAGCCGGGTAGCGAATCTGAGTGTAATATACATTTCATCGAGCGTGATCTCAGCCGGACGGTTATTCACGGTCGGTATCGGTCCGGTCGCGCGAAGGTCCCAACGCTCGAACGAGCCGGCCTTGCGCGCACGGTACGCCTCGACGATACGGGTGATCTCGGGCATCTGCGTCGATGTGTGTCGCTCGATCGTGCCATCTCGAGCAGAATCTGACCGGAAGCGACCTCGCATGGCCGTTGGTATCGAAAGACCGACTCGTCGACCGCGCTCGGCCTGCATGTCGAGTAGAAATCGACCTGCACCAGGCTCACCAAGGCCACTGCCGTCGGGATCATACGTGACACGCGTAGACTGTAGCTCGGGAATAGTTGGCGCGAGACGGACGAGTTGCATGGCCAACGGTTGGTGCTTGGGGAGCTTGCCAGGGTCTGGTGACATGCCCCAGCTCCCGGTTGACAGAATACGGGTCTCACCGACGCTTCCGGAGTCGTGCCCTCGCCAGGGCCACACCGGTTGTGAGGTCGGCCCATGATGATGACCATGGACGACCAAAGATACCTGAGCCTGGTCAGCCAGGTCACGCAGGTGTTCGCGACCATCGAAATCTGCAAAGTCGTTTGCAATGCGCTCGATGACATCTGCAGCGAGTTGGTTCTTCGAGTTGCGCAGAAAGCTGAGCCACTGCTCGATCGCAGGCGACATCATCACCGCTGGGTTGTGATGCAAGATCGCGATGCGAAGCAAATGAGCTGGTGCTCCGCGCCAGTAGGCGAGCACCGCATGGACCTGTTCGGCACCGAGCGCACCGACATGATCCTCCCTGCGATGTGACTCGCGCTCACACGAATTGAGCGCAGCGACCGAGACACCCAGATCGAGGAAGTCATGGATGACTGCCCCGTGGGGCAGCGGTGTGGTCGTGACACCCGGAGCCTCGTGGCATGGTCGCCCGCCGTGAATATCGCGGATGAACTTCTCGAAGTGGACAAGCTTGACGTCGTTCAACCGGGCTCGCAGTTCGCTCGCTGAAAACACACCGTCGTCGAGCTGGCCTTCTACCTCGCGGCACTTGTTCCAGGAAACATCGTGATTGCCCGGCACAAAGATGAAACGTTGCGGCGGCAACTCGAGCTGGTCGGCCAGCGTACGGAAGAACGTCGCGGCCGTCGCGTATTCAGGTGGCCGCGCTGCTTCGGCGATATCCCCGGTCACCAGCACCAGACCGATGCTTTCTCGCCACGCGAGACTGTCACGCGCCTCGTCAAGCGCGCAGCGGCACCGTGCGGCAATGGACCTGGGGTCGCAGTCAGCAAATCGACCGTGTGCACCGAAGTGCAGGTCCGAGAGCTGTAAGAGCACGAGCGGCCCGATCATGTCCGTACCGGCGACACTGCGATTGACAGCGGGCGCCGCCGACACTTCTGCTCCATATGCAAGCCTGGCCACCGGCTGCTGAAACAGGGCCGCCGGTGAGACTCCTGCGCAGGTGGGCACGGCCGGCTCGGAGCAGGCGACCAGCGCGTCCGGGACCACGTCACGCCGGTGATGAAGATGCGGGATCTGATGATCATCTGCACCAAGGCGCATGGCCGCCTTGCCATGCTTGAAAGCCCGTGCTGCCGATTCGCCGCACGCCAGGGCCCCGTAGAAGCCGGCGCTGAACATGCGTGCCGCACTGTCTTCGATTGCTGCAGTCGTTCCCACGCAGATGGGCACGAGCTCGCACAGTGCTTGCGCCAGTTGATCGGTCATGCAGCCGTTCAACACGACGATCTGGACCGACGAGGCGGCAGCATCGAACGTCGCAAGTAGCGTGTCGCGGGTCACCCGGCTGGGTAGCCGATCGTCGTTGACGAAATAGATGCCGTCGGTTCTTGCGTGACCTGCAAAGTGGACAATGGCCGGCTTGACCTCGCGCAATGCGCGTAGCAAATCGAAAGGCCGGGCCGCCAGGCGGGCCACGAACTCGAACGCGTCTCGCTGGTTCCCGCGCTGGATCTCGTCCTGGATCGCGCGTGCTTCCTCGTCGAGCCTGAGCTCCGTGATCCCCGTCGGGTTTGCGGCCAGGAACAGGATCCGCTTCTTCGGCTTGTCCATGTCGCCATTTGGCGTCGCATCCATGCCCGATGCGACAGCGCATCGCGATTTCCATGCGATGTCGTGCGTCGTCCGAGAGACGCTGCTTCGCAACACGCGTCTCACGATGAACTCAGCAGGACGGTTCAGGTCTTCTACTGATTCAGTTCGCGTAATTATACTTACGATTATCTGGAGGGTAGGTGCATTGGCTCATGAGCCGACGAACAGCCGCGCCACGACGATGCCGAGCAGACCGGCGACGAAGCAGGCGACCAGCGTGGCACCGACGTAGAGCAGCGCGGACACCGGCGCACCGTCCTGGAGGAACCGGGTGGTCTCGAAGTCGAACGTCGAGTACGTCGTGAGCCCGCCCATGATGCCGGTGGTGAGGAACAGCCGCAGGTTGGTCGACAGCGTGGTCGCCGCGGCGATCGTCGCGATCAGCATGATCAGGAAGCAGCCGGCGACGTTGACGATCAGCGTGGCCCACGGGAACGCGGTCCAGCCGCGCGCCGCCACCCACAGCGAGACCAGGTAACGCGCGCCGCCGCCGAGGGCACTGCCGGCGCACACGACACACACGTTGATGAAGCGCTCCATGGTCACCTCGGGGAAGGAACCGCAGGAGTCATTGGTCGCCCCCGGACCGGGTCGCGACGGTTACGGCGAACTCCACCGCCGCGGTGAAGCTTGCGCGGAGAGGCGTGCCTGTCAAGCCCCGCGGCCGGCGGTCACGGCGGCGATGAACGCCCGCGGGTCGTCGATCGTGAGCACGATCCGATCGGCGCGCTTGCGCCGGCCGAGCAGGCCGACGACCTCGACCGGAGCGCGCAGGGTGACCAGCACGGTCGGCGCGACCAGCGCGAGGCTGAGCGCCCCGTCGGGCGCAGTGTGGACCTCGGTCACCGCAGTGATGTCGGCGAGCGGGATCGCGGTGCGCCAGCGCACGCCGACCGTCACGCGCAGGGTGTCGCCGGCGATCGCCACCGGGTACAGCCGGATCGCGTGGGCGTCGCCGGCCAGCCAGACCAGCGCGTAGGCCGAGCTGATCGTGGAGATCCACGCGATCACCGGCTTCCACATCGCGAGCGCGAGGTGGGCCGCCGCGGTCTCGACCACGACCAGGAAGCCGAGCACGCCGGCGTACAACAGCCACCCGGTGCTGCGCATCGCGAAGCCGGGGCGCGGCCGGCGGAACCACCCGGTCACAGCGAGCCAGACGGCGCCGAGCTCGCTCGCGAAGATCGCGGCGACCCGCGCCGGGATCCGGGCGGCGACGAGGCCGGCCTCGAGCGCGGCGATCGGCCCGGCGCCCTGCGCCGCCCGTGCGCCGCGGATCACCCGCCGGATCCGGACCAGCAGCCAGCCGGCCGTGACGAGCTCCAGCGCGCCGCCGGCCGCGACCAGCGCACCGAGCGGCGCGTGCGGCACGTACGCGCGCGCGAGCGCGACGCCCCACGACAGCGTCGCCACCGCGAACCACCACGGCACGGCGCCGCGGCGAACGCCGAGCCACCACACGACCAGCGTCGCGGTCACCGTCAGATCGAAGGTCGCGCCCAGCGCGATCCAGTCCGGCGCGCGAGCGAACGTCGCCGAGCGGACGATCGCGAACACCGCGGCGTAGATCGCCGCGAGCGCGGCCGCGCAGGCGATCGACCACGGAACGCGGGCACGGGCGCGGGGGACGGCGAGCATGGTCGTTGGATGCCGCGCGCGCGCCGGCCGGCGCAACCCCGGGGCGGCGCCGGGCGCGACAACCCGCCGCAGCGCGAGCTGCGGTCAGGCCACGGGCTTCACGCGGCAGTCCTGGCGCACATCGGCGGTGTGGAAGCCGGGATCCAGGCAGGCGATCACCGGGTCCGCGTGATACCCGCTCGCACGCTGGCCGGGGAGCACACAGCATCGCACACGGCGGACCGCGATCGAACGGACGCCACTCCCGCTCCCGGCTCACGCCTCGTCGGCCGGCGCGGGGCTCTCTGCAGCGGGCTGAGCGGCCGCGCGACGCGCGCGCACGTGGTTGCGCAGGCTGCGCGCCAGGTCCTCCAGCGCGAACCGCAGGCGCGGCTTCTGGATCCGGGCCCAGACCAGCGCGCGGGCATCGGTGGCCAGGCTCTGCTTGTAGCGCGACTGGCCGGCGAGGAAGTCATACCAGCGGTGGCCGGCGCGCGCGGCGTGGTCGATCGCGAGCGCATGGCACACCAGGCCGGGCTTGAGCTTGCCGTCGGTCTCGTAGGCCAGGCCGCTCTGGTAGAACGACACGTCGCCGCGCGACACGAAGTTGTAGAGGCAGCCGACGGTGGTATCGCCGGCGCGCACCCGCAGCAGCTGGATCTCGCCGGCGGCGAACCGGCGCTCGATCAGGCGGAGGTGGAACGCGTGGACGAACGGCAGGAACGCGCCGGACTCGCCGCGGTCGCGCCACGCCTGGCGATGCAGTGCGACCAGCTCGTCGAACACCGCGCGCGCCTGGTCCGGCGACGCCGCGACCTCCAGCACGAGCTTGCCGCGCGCGCCGTACAGCTTCTGCGAGCGGCGGATCTGCGACCGGGTGCTGCCCCCGAGCAGCTTGAGGTAGTCGCGGGCGTCGCGCACCTTGGCGAGGTCGACGGTCGGCGCCGGCACGCGGCCGTCGTTGCGCACCCGCAGCGGGTCGAGGTCCGCGGCCAGCCCGGTGAGCGCGCGCGCGATCGGGCCGTCGGCGTCGAGCGCCGGCAGGTAGACCTCGTCCCAGTCGCCGGGCAGGCGCGCCACGATCTCGGCGAGCGGCGGCGGCGCGCCGTCGTGCACCATGCCGTTGTACTCGATGCAGATCTCGTCGTAGGCGTCGTGGCCGGTCATGTTCCAGTGGAGCTCGCGGCTGCGCACCACGCGGTGGCGCCACCGGGTCCGCGCCCCGAGGAAGAACGCGGCGACCGGCGCCCCGGCGCGGCGCGCGACGCACAGCGCGAGCTCGGCGGACGCCGGCAGGCTGTCGAGCCAGGTCTCGACCCACGCCCACGACAGGAAGTACGGCGGCGGCGACGCGGCCTCCAGCGCGCACCACGCGTCGCGGATCCGGCTGCGCTCGGCCCTGGGGATCGTGACCAGATCGACCGTCATAGCTCCGTCGCCAATCAGTCCGTCGCCCGGTCAAATCCGCCGGCCAGCCAGCCGCCGGCGAACAGCACGCGGCCGACCACGCCGCCGCGCATGTCGCCCACCTTGCGCGCCGCGCGCGCGATCCGGCGGCGGGTCGCGCCCGGACCGAGCGTGCGCTCGAGCAGCGCGCGGTGCCGGATCGCCACCGTGGCCTTGCCGCGCAGCACGCGGCGCCAGCTGCTGAACAGGTGGCCGTGGTTACCGCGCCGCATGTGGGTGAGCGGCTCGGCGAGGTAGTCGATCCGGTAGCCCGCGGCGGCGAGCCGGATCCCGAGGTCGTCGTCCTCGCAGCACCGCAGGCTCTCGTCGAACCCGCCGATCGTGCGCAGCACGGCGCTGCGGATCACCAGGCTCTGGACCCGGATCATGTTGTCGTGCAGCGCATCCTCCAGGGTGAGCCGTGGTGCGATCGGGTCCGACACCGCGGTGCGCCCGTCGTCATAGAACGCGCGGATCGCGGTGTGCACGCCGTCGCAGCCGGGGTTCGCGTCGAGGTGGTCGGCCTGGATCGCCAGCTTGTCGGGCACCCACAGATCGTCGCTGTCGTTGAAGGCGATCCATTCGCCGCTCGCAGCGCGCATGCCGGCGTTGCGCGCGGCGGAGACCCCGAGGTTGCGCCGCTGGTCCACGATCCGGATCCGGGGCAGGAAGCGATCGAGGTGGCGGCGCTGATCGGGCTCCGAGCCGTCGTCCACGACGATCACCTCGTCGGCCGTGCGGCGCTGGGCCCACACCGACGCCAGGCAATCGTCGATGAAGCACGCCCGGTTGTAGTAGGGGATGACGACCGAGATCCTCCCAACCACCACGCGACCGTAACACGCCGGCCGAGCCGGGAGGCAGCAGTTGACGGACGTTTCGGGGACGCCTAGCGTACGATTTGACATGCAGAATGGCCTCCAGGAGCAGCTCGCGGCGCTGCTTGCCGATGCCACCGGCGCCCCGGTGAGCTCGCTCGGCCCCCAGTCGGCGCCCGGCGTCACACCCGGGTGGGACTCGGTCGCGACGCTGGCATTCATCGCGGCGGTCGAGGACGAGCTCGGAGTCGCGATCACCACGGCCGAGTCGATGACCATCAAGTCGCTCGGCGACATGGTGCGGCTGGTGGCGGCCAGGACCGGAGCCCGGTGACCGTGGCTGCCGGCGGCGAGCCGCTGACCCGGGAGTCGCCGGTCGGTGCGTTCCAGCGCCGCTGGCGCGAGCTGTCGGCGTCGCCCGGGGCGCTGCGTCCGGTGTCGATCGCGATCACCGCGAGCTACACGGTCGACACCCTGCTGCCCTACCTCGGGTGCCTGCTGGCCGAGCGTGGGCTGTTCGCCCGGTTCACGGTGGCGCCGTTCGGCCAGATCTACCAGAGCCTGCTCGACGCGGACGGCGAGGTCCGCGCGGCGCGGGCCGACGCGACGCTGGTGCTGGCCCGGCTCGAGGACCTGTGTGCGCGGCCGCTCGGTGAGCTCGCACGCCTCGATCCGGTGCAGGTCGGCCAGGCGCGGGCCGACGCAGCCGCCGAGGTCGACCGGCTGTGCGGCGCGCTCGCGGCGTTCGAGGCGGCGACCCCCGGCACGCTGCTGGTCGGCACGCTGCCGGCGCCGCCGACCACGCCGCTCGGCGTGCTCGACGCCAGCCACCCGGCGTCGCTGGTCCAGCTCGCCCGCGAGTGCAACGTCGCGCTGTGGAGCGCCGCGCAGAAGCGGCGGCGGCTGCGGCTGGTCGACGTCGACCAGGTGGTCGCCGAACTCGGCGCGGCCCGGGCCTGGGACCCGCGGATGGCGATCGTCGCCGGCTGCCCGTGGTCGACCGCCGGGCTGCGCCACGTCGCGGCGCACCTCGCGCGCTCGATCGCGGCGCTGGTGCTGCCCGCCGCCAAGGTCGTCGTGGTCGATCTCGACAACACGCTGTGGGGCGGCATCGTCGGCGAGGATGGCCCCGGCGGGATCGCGATCGGCCCGAGCGGGCTCGGCGCGGCGTTCGCCGCGTTCCAGGACGCGCTGCTCGCGCTGCGCGCCCAGGGCGTGCTGCTGGCGGTCGCGAGCAAGAACAACGAGGCCGACGCGTTCGAGGTGTTCGACCACCACCCCGGCATGCGGCTCCGGCGCGAGCACCTCGCCGCGCACCGGATCTCGTGGCAGTCCAAGTCCGAGTCGCTGCGCGAGCTCGCGGGCGAGCTGTCGCTCGGGGTCGACAGCTTCGTGTTCGTCGACGACAGCCCGACCGAGTGCGCCGAGGTCGCGCGCGTGCTGCCCGAGGTCACCGTGGTCCGGCTGCCGCCCGATCCGGCGCGCTACGTCGACGCGCTGCGCGCGGTGCCCCAGCTCGATCGCATGGCGCTGACCGACGAGGACCGCATGCGCGCCGCGGCCTACGCCGCCGAGAAGGCGCGGACCGTCGCGCGCGCCGCCGCCGAGGGCGACCCCGACGCGCTGCGCGCCCACCTGCGCTCGCTGGAGCTGGTCGTCC
This sequence comes from Kofleriaceae bacterium, assembly GCA_036265355.1. GTDB lineage: Bacteria > Myxococcota_A > Polyangia > Haliangiales > Haliangiaceae > JABFXX01. Next base: position 10,415 of record DATAPF010000002.1, read on the forward strand.
GGGTCCGCCGGATCGGCGACGACGACGTCGCGCGCGCCGCCCAGCTGACCCAGAAGACCAACCAGTTCAACCTGACCACCGTGCGGCGCAGCGAGGCGGACGTCGAGGCGATGCGCCGCGATCCGGCGTGGCGGCTGTACGCGCTCGACGTCACCGATCGGTTCGGCGACTACGGCACGACCGGCCTGGTGTTCGCGCACCGGGTCGACGACGCGACCTGGGACCTCGACACGGTGCTGCTGTCGTGCCGCGTGCTCGGCCGCGGCGTCGAGAGTGCGCTGCTCCGGATGGTCACCGCGGATCTGATCGAGGCCGGCGCGCGCCGGCTGACCGCCCGGATGATCCCGACCAAGAAGAACGCGCCGGTGCGCGACTTCCTGCCGCGCCATGGGTTCATGATTGCCCCGGGCATTGCCCGCGGTGACGGCCCCGGCGAGGTGTTCGTCAAGCAACCGCTGCCGGGGCCGCCGTTCGACGACGACCACATCGCGGTGCACCTCGATCAAGGCGTTGATCACGGCCGCGCGTCCGGCGCGGGGCCCGTGCGGTGACCATCCGCGACCGGGTTCGCCGCAAGATCGAGAAGCTGCGCGATCAACTGGTGCGCGGCGACATCGATGCCACCAGCCGCGCGCTGCACATCGCCGAGCGATCGCTGATGGCGGCGGGGCTGTGGCCGGCGGTGTCGGTCAGCCACGAGCGGTTCTACGAGCTGACCGGGGCGCCCCGGCAGTTCCGCGGGCTGCGCGACCTGCGGATCCGGCTCGGCACGCCCGACGACACCGCCGCGATGACCGCGCTCGACGGCACGCCGGGCTGGCGGATCGCCGAGCGGCTCGACCGCGGCGACCTGGTCTACGTCGCCGAGCACGACGGCAGGCTGCTGGCGCACTCGTGGTTCCATCGCGGCCCCGAGCCGTTCAACGAGGACCGCCCGCTGCTGCCGCGCTGGGACGTCCCCGCCGACGCATTCTGGAGCTACAACGCGTTCACCCTGCCCGAGGCGCGCGCATCGGGCGTGTTCGTCAAGCTGTTCCAGACCGCGCTGCGCGAGCTGCTCGTCGACCGCGGCGCCGCCCGCGTGCGCTGCCGGGTCAAGGCGGCCAACGCGGCCTCGATCTCGCTGCACGAGCGGTTCGGCTTCGCGCTGCTCGGCACGCTGGTGGCGCTGTCAGTGCCGGGGGCGCGGGTGCTGGCGTGGGAGAGCGGCGGCCGGACGCGGCGCTGGATCGAGCCGCGCGACACGCCCGCGGTGATGACGCTGCCGCCGGAGGCCGGCGGATGAGGCTCCACCACCTGGGCTGGGTCGGCCATGACCTGGCGCGGATGCGGGCGGCGTTCGAGCGCGACGGAGCCGAGCTCGCGTCGCCCGCGATCGACGATCCGATCCAGCGCGTCACCGTCCAGTTCCTGCGCGAGCCGGCGACCGGCGAGCTGTGGGAGCTGATCGTGCCGCTCGGCGATCCGGCGGCGTCGCCGCTCGCCAGCCGGCTCGCGCGCGGCGGCGGGCTCGATCACGTGTGCTACGAGCTCGAGGCCGGCGATGGCTCGCTGGAGGACCGGGTCGCCGCCGAGCTCGCGCACGGCGCGCGCGTGGTGTGCGAGCCGGTGATCGCCGCAGCGTTCGAGCGCCGGATCGCGTTCGTGTTCCGGCGCAGCCGCCGGCTGATCGAGCTGGTCGAGCCACGCCGGCCCGGCCAGGCGCTGTAGCCGCGGTCGCGCAGTCGATCTCGATTGGACGGAGGCGCGGCGCGCGGCCAAGCTAGGTTCGCGCCGCAACGGGCGGCCAGGAGCATCCAGCATGTTCAAGCGGTTCCCTCCGGTCCTGGTCGTCGCGTTGCTCGTCGGAATCGCCGCCACCGTCGCGCTGGCGCAGCGCGCCCCGAGCGCGGTGACCGCCGAGATCCACCTGTCGGCGGACATGGCGGACGCGGCGCGGCGGCTGCTGTCGGCGCTGACCCCGGCGCAGCGTGCGCGGGCGGTGTTCCCGGTCGCGGCCGACGAGCGGCTGCGCTGGCACTACGTGCCACAGCCGCGGCCGGGGATCGCGTTCAAGGAGCTGACCGACGCACAGCGCGCGCTGGCGTTCGGCTTGCTGAGCACCGCGCTCAGCCGGCGCGGCTTCGTCAAGGCGAGCGCGATCATGGCGCTCGAGGAGGTGCTGCGGCGACGCGAGAACAATGCGATCCGCGACCCCGGCGCGTACTTCCTGTCGGTGTTCGGCGAGCCGTCGACCTCGTCGACCTGGGGCTTCCGGATCGAAGGCCACCACCTGTCGCTCAACCTGACCCTGGTCGACGGCGTGCGGCCGGTCGAGGCGCCCGCGTTCTTCGGCGCCGCCCCGTCGCGGGTCGACGGGGGCGTGCTCGCCGGCACCCGTGTGCTCGGCCGCGAGGAGGACCTCGGGTTTCGCCTGCTCGCCAGCCTCGACGACGCGCAGCGCAAGGCGGCCGTGTATCAGGTTGCAGCCCCCGCCGACATCCTGACCGGACCGGGCGCCAGGCTGACCCCGCTGCCGGGGCTGCCGGCGGCGCGGATGACGCCGGCGCAGCGCCAGCTGCTCGACGCGCTGCTCGATGAGGTGACCGGCAACCTGCCGCGCGAGCTCGCCGAGCCTGCGCGCGCGCGGGTCGCCGCCAGCGCCCCGGCCGACGTCCTCTTCACCTGGGCGGGCGGCGGCTCGGCCGGTCAGCCTCACTACTACCGCGTCGCCGGCCCGAGCTTCCTCTACGAGCTCGACAACACCCAGGCCGGCGCGAATCACGTCCACACCGTCTGGCACGTGCGCGACCCCGCCGGCGGCGACTTCGCCGTCGATCTGCTCCGCCAGCACTACGCCGAGGCGCACGCCGCCGCCGATACGCCGGCCACCCGCAAGTGGCGCACCGAGCTGGGCCAGCCGATCGAGCCGTTCCGCATCGCCGGCAACATCTACTACGTGGGTGCGACCAACATCGCGTCCTATCTGATCGCGACCTCGCAGGGGCTGATCTTGCTCGACACCGGGACGCGCGAGATGCTGCCGATGGTCCAGTCGAGCATCGTCAAGCTCGGCTTCCAGCTCCAGGACGTCAAGATCCTGCTGACCAGCCACGCACACTGGGATCATGTCGAGGGCCACGCCGCGATGAAGCGCGCGACCGGCGCGCGGGTGATGGCGATCGCGGAGGAGGTGCCGGCCCTGTCGTCCGGCAAGGATCTGTCCGCCACCGGCGACATCGGCTGGGAGCCGGTCGCCATCGATCGCGTGCTGCACGACGGCGACGATGTCGTCCTCGGCGACGTCACGATGCACGCCCTGCTCACCGCCGGCCACACCGCGGGTTGCACGACCTGGACCACCACCGCCCGGGACAGCGGCCGGTCGTACTCGGTCGTCTTCATCTGCGTCCCGCAGGCGGCCGCTGGCGTCAAGCTGCTCGGCAGCAAGCAGCAGCCGACCCTGGCCGACGACCTGGCGCGCTCGCTGCGCGTGCTGAAGGCGCTGAGCCCCGACATCTATCTCGACGGTCACCCCGAGGAGATCTTCGCCGGCAAGGTCGCTCGCCTGCGCGCCGGCGACGTGCCCAACCCGCTGGTCGACCACGCCGGCTACCGCAAGTACCTCGCCGACTGCGAGTCCGACCTGCAGCGCCGGCTGCAGCAGGAGCGCAGCGGCCCGTGAGCCCCGCGCGCGTTGCACACCGCGCGTCGTCCATGCAGCAGCCCGCGCATCACGCGAGTACCCGCGAGCCATCTCGACCCGCCCGAGCTCGACTCTGTCGAGCGCCGTGTCAGCCCTGATCGGGCGCGGACCGCGTCACAAGCGGGTGGATACGGAACGACTGTCACAGGGGGGGTGTATTCGTCGCGCACACGCGTTGAGGGGGCGCGTGCATCAGTCAGGAGAATTGCAATGGCCTCGGTGACGAATGGCGAACCATGGCGTGTGCTGCACCAGCGTCTGTGCGGGATCTCGAAGCGACGCGCGGCGCTCGATGCCGAGGAGGCGCGGTGTCTGCGCGAGGCCATCGCGGTCCGGCTGTGGAGGCGGCTCGGTTATGTCCACCTGAACGAGTACCTGGAGCACGAGCTCGGATACGCCCCCCAGGCAGGTATCGAGCGCGTCCGCGTCGCCGAGGCGCTGGCGCAGCTCCCTCGGATCGAGGCAAGCCTCGGCGAGGGCGTGCTGTCATTCTCCGCCGTGCGCGAGCTGACCCGCGTGGCACAGCCCGACACCGAGCAGGCCTGGCTCGAGGCCGCGTACGGCAAGAACCTGAGACAGATCGAAGCGATGGTCTCAGGCAAGAAGCCGGGCGACCGCCCCGAGGACCCGGCGCGGCCGGAGCTGGTGACCCGGATCTTGCGCCTGGAGCTCCGGCCCTCCGCGTTCGCGGCATTTCGTCAAGTCCAGGCGGTCCTGGCCGACGAGCATGGCGGCCGGCTCGATGACAGCGCGCTGATCGAGGAGCTGTGCCGGCGCGCGCTCGAAGCCGGGGCCGGCGCCGAGCGTCCCGCGTATCAGATCGCGTTCACCGTGTGCGAATCGTGCCGCCGCGGCTGGCAGAACGGCGCCGGGCGCGAGATCGAGGTCGGCGCCGAGGTGCTCGACCGCGCGCGGTGCGACGCCGAGCTGATCGGCTCACTCGACGCGGATGAACCGGCGCGCATGACGTCCACCGTCACGCCGCGGGTTCGCCGCCAGGTGCTCGCGCGCGACCACCATGCTTGCACCATTCCTGGCTGCAGATCGGCGCGTAACCTCGATGTGCATCACATCCAGTTTCGCAGCGACGGCGGTGGAAACGAGCTTTCCAACCTTCTGACCATGTGCTCGGGCCACCACGCGCTGCTCCACGCGGGCCAGTTGATCGTCCGTGGCGAAGCACCGCATGCGCTCGAGTTCTCGTGGCGCGAGGCGCCGGAGTGCGCCGCGGCGGAAGTGGGCGGTGACGCTGCACAGGGCGCGACCCGGTCATCCCAGGGCGCGGGTCTGCGCAGCGCGGCTCCCGAGCCCACGCTGCAGTCAACACCGGCGCGGGACGCCGGTTCCAGCACCGGCCGCAGCGGTCCATCCCCGGCGCACGCACAGGCCGAGGACACCGCACAGGATGGCCATGCTCCGGCAGCCGGGCCATGCCAGGCTCCGCCTCGGCCCGCACCCGGCGCACCCGGCGCACCCGGCATGGTCCATGACGACACAGGGACCGCTGGTCTCGAGACCGACGCCTGCACGGCACTGATCACCGCCGGGTTCAAGCTGTGCGAGGCGCGCGCCGCCGTGGCTCGAGCTCGCCCCCACGTGGGGGCCGAGGCAACGCTGGAGCAGCTCGTCCGCGAGGCACTCCGGTGCTGCGCGGTGCCGGCATCGTCGGCGCCGCATGCCCCACCGAGATGACGGCGAAGCCAGGCGGCAGACGACGGCCGCGCGGTCGCTCTGGATCACGCGACGTGCCGTGACCGGTCCAACGGCCCCCACGTGGGGGCCGGGACGGCGGCAGAGCACGCTCCGCAAGCACCTCGGGTGCGGAACCCCCAGCACCGTCCGCGTTGCGCGCTCGGCGAGATCGTGCGGCAAGCTGCGGCACGCCCCTGTGACGGCCGACGTTCTCCGGTCATTTCATTCAGGCCGATTTCATCGGCCACGGCCACGGTTGCATCATTCACATCCACTTAACCCACTGCCGCGCGTGACTCGTTGCTACGCTATCGCGGTGCGCCGATCGCTGGCCGTCAAGCTCACGCTGCTGCCGATGCTGGCCTCGGCGGCGGCTGCAGCGCAGCCCGCCCCCAGCGACGAACCGCCGCTGCAGCCGCCGGGCGCCACCGAGCCGATGCTGGCGCCGCCCGGGCTGACGCCGGCGATCGACGAGTGCAGCGTCGACCCGGATGATCCGCGCTGTCCGCTGCTCGACGAGTGCCAGACCGATCCCGGCGATCCGCCCTGTCCGCCGGAGGAGGAGTCCCCCGAGGCCGAGGGGTACGGTGGCTACGCGCACGGCATCTTCGGGGGCCCGATCCACGGCCGCCACCACCGTCACCACTATCACCACTATCAGGGCGTGTTCCGGGGCGGCTTCGGCCACTACTTCTGGTCATCCGGCAGCTGATGCAGCGCCGCCCGATCGATCCGCGGCCCGACTGGCAGGCCCGAATCGAGGCCCAGGGCATGGTGTTCCACACCACCGCCGAGCACGGGGTGTACTGGGGCGAGGACGTCTACTACGAGCTGACCGAGCGCGAGGCCGACGCGATCGAGGCCGCGACGATCGAGCTCCACCGGCGCTGCCTCGACGCGGTCGCGCACGTGGTCGAGCGCGGCCGCTACGCCGAGCTCGGCATCGCGCCGTCGATCGCGCCGCTGGTCGAGCGCAGCTGGCGCGAGCGCGCGCCGTCGCTGTACGGCCGCATGGACCTGGCGTTCGGCGACGGCGTGCCCCGGCTGCTGGAGTACAACGCCGACACGCCGACCAGCCTGCTCGAGGCCGGCGTGATCCAGTGGACCTGGCTGATGGAGCGGTTCCCGGCGCGCGACCAGTTCAACGCGATCCACGATCAGCTGATCGCGACCTGGCGCGCGCTCGCGCCGCGGCTCCCCGCGCCCGCGTACTTCGCGGCGGTCGACGACCTCGAGGACGCGATGACCGTCGGCTACCTGCGCGACACCGCCGAGCAGGCCGGGATCGCGACGCGCGGCATCCTGGTCGAGGATCTCGGCTGGGACCCCACCGCCGGCGCGCTGGTCGATCTCGACGGCGCGCCGATCGCGGCGCTGTTCAAGCTCTACCCGTGGGAGGGGCTGGTCGCCGACGAGCTCGGCGCGCTGCTGCCGGTCATCCCGACGATGTGGTTCGAACCGGCATGGAAGATGATCCTGTCGAACAAGGCGATCTTGCCGATTTTGTGGCAGCTGTTCCCCGACCACCCCAACCTGTTGCCGGCGGCGGGCGAGCCGCTGCCCGGCGCGTGGGTGAGAAAGCCGCGGCTCGGCCGCGAGGGCGCCAACGTGTCGATCCGCGCGCCCGGGATCGAGGTCGACTGCGCCGGGCCCTACGCCGACACCGGGTTCGTCTACCAGGCCTACGCCGAGCTCGGCGAGCACGACGGGATGCGGCCCGTGATCGGCTCGTGGCTGATCGGCGACTGCGCCGCCGGGATCGGGATCCGCGAGACCCCCGGCTACGTCACCGGCAACACCGCGCGGTTCACGCCTCACGTCGTGCGGTCGTGACCCGGCTCAGCCGGGTTCGCCGTCGCGCGCGCGGTGGATCGCGACCGCGCAGGCCTTGTACGCGGGCTGCCGGGAGCTCGGATCGAACGCCGCGAAGGTCAGCCGGTTGGTCCCGGGGTGGTGCATCGACACGAACACCTGGCCGGGCTGCACGGCGTGGGTGACGAATGCGCGCGCGGCCATCTGGCCCCGCCGCGACTCGACCACGACGCGCTCGCCGGATGCGACGCCGAGCCGCGCGGCATCGATCGGGCTGAGCTCGACGTACGGCTCGCCGGCGCCGAGCTTGTCCAGCACGGCGGACTTGGCGCTGCGCGTGAGGGTGTGCCACTCGCTCGCGCTGCCGCGCCCGGTGAGCAACGTGAACGGGAACCGGGCGTCGGTCGGCTCCGGCACGCGCTGCGGCTCGCCCGCGATCAGGCGGGCCTTGCCATCGGGGTGAAAGAACCGGCCGTCCTCGAACAGCCGGCGCTCGGCGTCGGGAGCCGGATCGACCCCGGACGGAAGCGGCCACTGGATCCCGCCGCAGCGCTCGATCTCGTCGTAGCCGGCGATGCCCGAGATATCGCACGGCTGACCGCGGGTGAGGTCGGCGAGCAGCCGGAACACCGCCTCGGGCGACGACCAGCGCGCGAACAGCCCGCCGCAGCCCCACGCCTCGGCGATGAGCTTGAAGATGTAGAAGTCGGCGAGCGCCTGGCCGGGCGCATGGGCGACCCGCTTGATCAGCCCGAGGCGGCGCTCGGAGTTGATGAACGTCCCGTCCTTCTCGGCCCAGCCAGCCGCCGGCAGCACGATGTGCGCGAGCTGCGCCGTCTCCGTGGTGGCGTACATGTCCTGCACGATCAAGAGGTCGAGGCGCGCCAGCAGGTCGCGCGCGTCGCTCTGATTGATCCAGGAATGCGCGGAGTTGGTCCCGACGATCCACAGCCCGCGGATCGTGCCTCTCGCGATCCCCTGCAGGATCTGATCGTACGCCAGGCCATTGCGCGCCGGGATCCGGGCCGGATCGATGCCGAGGATCGCGGCGACCTTCGCGCGATGATCGGCGCTGGTGAAGTCATGGCCGCCGAGCAGGTTGGTGGTGTTGGCGAACAGCCGCGAGCCCATCGCGTTGCACTGCCCCGTGATCGAGTTGGCGCCGGTGCCGGGCCGGCCGATGTTGCCGGTCAACAGGGCGATGTTGATGATCGCCTGCGCGACACGCACGCCTTCGTGGCTCTGGTTGACGCCCATCGTCCACCACAGTGACACGCGCCGGCCGCGATGGATGAGCTCGGCGAGCTGCTCGATCTCGGCGCATGGCACCCCGGTCGCCTCGGCCACCTGGGCGAGCGAGAACCGCGCGACGTGGGCGGCGAGCTCGTCGAACCCGACCGTGTGCGCGGCGATGAACGCCCGGTCGATCCAGCCGCGCTCGATCAGCAGGTTCGCCAGACCATGGAACAGCACGAGGTCCGACTTGGGGCGCAGCGCGAGGTGATGGGTCGCGGCCATCGCGGTCTCGGTGCGCCGCGGATCGATGACGACGATCGCGGGGCGGTTGGGATTGCGCCACGCGCGGCCCCACAGCACGGGATGCGCGACGCACGGGTTGGCGCCCACGAAGATCAGCACGTCCGAGGCCTCGAGGTCGGCGTACGTGTAGGGCGGCGCGTCGAATCCGAACGCCTGGCGGTACGCGACGACGGCGGTCGCCATGCACTGGCGGGTATTGCCGTCGCCGTGGACCATGCCCATGCCGAACTTGGCGAGCGCGCCGAACAGCGCCAGCTCCTCCGACGGCAACTGGCCGGTGCCCAGGAACGCGAGCGACTCGGCGCCGTGCCGGGCCTGGATCGCCTTGCCGCGCGCGACCAGCGTCGCGATCGCGGTCTGCCAGTCCGCCGGTTCGAGCCGGCCCGCGCTGCGGAGCAGCGGCGTGGTGGCGCGATCGGAGGCGCCCAGCGGCGCGAGCGCCTCCCAGCCCTTGGGACACGCGGCTCCGCGGTTGACCGGGTGGTCGTGGCTGGGCGACACGTTGACCGCGACGCCCGCGCGCAGGTGAATGTCGAGCGAGCAGCCGGTCGAGCAGAACCCGCAGATCATGCGCTGGACGGCGTCGGGCGCGAGCCGCGCCGGCAGCTGGCCGAGGCCGAACCCGCCGGCCCGGCGCGCGAGCTCGGCGGTGAGCGGTCCCTCGCGCCGGCGCAGCGCGCCCAGTCCGAACCGCGCCGTCATCGGAACGCCCCCGGCATGCGGTCGGCGGTCGCCGCGGCGAAGAACAGCGTGCGCTCGAGCAACTCGCCGGCGACGAGGGCGAGGTAGCACGCGACCGTCGCGGCCACGCTCTGCGCGACGGCGAGCAGCACCAGGCCGACCGCGAGCGCGGCGAACCGCGCGATCAGCCAGCGCCGGAGGTCGCGCGTCATCAGCACCGCACTGCGCCGGAGCCCGGTGTAGCGACGGTCGCGCAGGTGAGCGAGCGGCACGAGCTCGCTGGCCGCCTTGACCGCGGCGGCGGCGAACGCCAGCGCGACGAGCGCGGTCCGCGCACCGCGCGGCAGCTCGACCCCGGCGATCGCCACGGTGACCCGCATGCCGGTGAGCCCGAGCAGCGCGGTCGTCGCGAAGAACTTCGCGCCGATGATCGTCGCGCTCCACCATGCCCTGCGCGTCGCGTGATAGACCATCACCGAGCACGCCACGCCGATCAACCCGAGCGCGGCAACCGTCCAGCCCAGCGCGTCGAGGACCGCCGCGCCGGGCAGCCGCCACAGCGACCACCCGGCATACGCCACGCCCAGGCCGGCGAACGCGCCGAACGCAAGGATCTCGCGGCTCACCCACGACGTCGCGAGCCCGATCACGGCCCGGAACGCGTAGCGCGGCCGGCCGAGGTGGCACACGCTCGCCGCCATCGCGACCAGCGCCACCGCCAGCGCGGCGAGCGGCTGCGCCGGCTGCAGCGCGGCGCGCACCCCGGGCAGGCACTGGCTCGCGATCGCGCCGCACGCGAACGTCCCGACCGACAGCTGGCTCAGCACCAGCATCACCACGAGCGGCGTGTGGCGCGGGGCGGGCGCGATCCGGAAGTAGTCGGCCGGCAACAGGTTGCGCGGCTGGGCGCGGCGCGTGCGGTACACCGTCGTCGGTACCGTGATCGCCGGCGACGGCGCACCCGGCAGGAACGCATCGCCCTGCACGTCCTCGAGGACCTGGCGCACGTCGACGACGGTGATCGCGATCGCGCCATTGGGACAACCCTGCACGCAGGCCGGCGCCTCCCCGGCGACCAGCCGATCGCGGCACATGTCGCACTTGCGCACGATCCCCAGGCGGGCGCTGAACTGCGGGACCTCGTACGGGCAGGTGAACGTGCAGTACTGGCAGCCGATGCACTGGTCGTCGAGGTGCGCGACGATGCCGGTGACCGGATCCTTCTCGTAGGCGCCGACCGGACAGCCCGACAGGCACGCCGGGTCGAGGCAGTGATGGCACGCCGTGCTCACGGTCAGCTTCACCGCTGCGACCGCGGTGCCGCCGTGCAGGACGCCGACCGCGCGCCAGGTCTCCCCGTCCTCGAGCCCGTTGAGGTTGTGGCACGCCGTCACGCATGCCTTGCAGCCGGTGCACGCATCGAGGTCGACCTCGAACGCGTACTGCTGCCCGTCGGCGGGCGGCCGCGCGGGCAGCCGCTCGCGGTAGCGGCGCTCGCCCGCGGGGCGGCTCGCCGCGCCGTGCGCGAACCGCTCGACGGCGGTGAGCTGGTGCTGCTCGCGCAGGTAGTCGTCGAGCACCGGCAGGTGAAGCCGGGGGACAGGGGCCGCCATGGTCAGCTCGCCAGCTCGCGGTCCTGGGCCGCAGCGCGCTCCGGCAGCTCGACCCAGACCTCGCCGTCGTCGACCCGGACCGGATAGGTCGCGATCGCCGGTGCGTCGTTGGACAGGCATCGCCCCGACGTCAGGTCGAACGTCCGCTTGTGCAGCGGGCACGCGACCTTGGGCGTTCCCTGCTCGTCGCCGACGATGCCGCGCGCCAGCACCATGGCGCGGCTGTGAGGACACGCGTTCTGCGTGGCGTACCACGCGCCGTGCAGCTGGAAGATCGCGAGCTGCGCGTCGCCGCACTTGACCGCGATGCCTCCGTCGGCGGGGACGTCGCACGCCCGCGCGACGCGCACGAACCGCCCGCGCCGCGGCACCGCGCGGTGCTGCACGACCGGCAGCCGGACCACCGGCCGGTCACCGGGGCGATGCTGACCGCGCTCCACGACGCGGGTCACCGTGGCGTCGCCCGCCGCATCGTTTGCGAAGTGGCGGAACTGGGCACGCTTGACCGGATCCTCGAGCACACCGCGCCACTCGCACGCGTAGCTGTCGACCAGCGCCTGGATCTGGCGCTCGAGATCACCGGCGATCCCGAGGCAGTCGTGGACGATCACGTCGCGCAGGTGGTCGATGCCGCCGTCGAGCCGCTCGAGCCATGCCGACGTGCGGGTCAGGCGATCGGCGGTCCGGATGTAGAACATGATGAAGCGGTCGACGTAGCGGATCGCGGTGTCGTCATCGACATCGCCGACCAGCAGCTCGGCGTGGCGCGGCTGTGCGCCGCCGTTGCCGCACACGTAGATGTTCCAGCCCCGCTCGGTCGCGATCAGGCCGAAGTCCTTGCTCCGCGCCTCGGCGCACTCGCGGACGCAGCCGCTGACCGCGCTCTTGAGC
>DATAPF010000003.1:0-36469 GCA_036265355.1 Kofleriaceae bacterium
CCACGCGTGGCAGCGCCGGACGTCGCCCGACAGCCACGCGGTCTGGGCCTCGGCGATCGCGAGCCACGCCTGCTCCGACCCCGGTTCGATCGCCGCTGCCAGATCGCGCAGCTCGGCCATCGCACGCTCGGCGCGCGCCCGGAGCCGACCGCCGAGCGCCGCGAGCAGCGCCGCGTGCAGCGCGAGCGCCCGGACCCTCCAGTGCGGCCCGGCGGCGCGCGCCCGGCGGACCAGCCGCAGGGTCAGCGCGTGGGCCGCGAACGGATCGTGGGTCGACAGCGCGGTCGCGGAGGTCCACAGCGCGTCGAGCCGCAGCTCGTCGTTCGGCGCGAGCTGCGCGCGGGCCGGCGAGCCGGGCGCGATCGCGAGCCGCGCTGCCTCGTAGCCGCAGGCGAGCACCGGGCGATGCGGCACGCGCTCGCCGAGCCCGCGCAGCGCGGCGGCCAGCGCGGCGCGCCCGGCCTCGGCCTCGCCGGCGCGGAGCAGCGCGATCGCCGCCTTGTGGCGGATCGCCAGCGCCGCGCGCGGCTCAGCGGCTTCCAGCAGTGCAGCGGCCCGGTCATACCACTGTGCGGCGGCACGCCCGTCGCCGGCCGCGGCGAGGCTATCGGCGAGCGCCTCGAGCACCCGCGCGCGGGTCGGCGGCTCCAGCGCGGCGAGCTCCAGCGCCCGCGCGAAGCATGCCGCTGCGATCTCGAACGCGTAGCGCGCGGCGGCGGCGTGGCCGGCGGTGATGCTGGCGCGCGCGGCGGCGTCGAGCTGCCCCGAGCCCTCGAGGTGGGGGATCTGCCACTCGATCGGCGCGCCGGCGTCGCCGAGCGCGACCGCCAGCGACGCGTGGCGCGACCGGCGGGTCGCCGCGTCGAGCGCCGCGCGGGCGCGCTCGCCCAGCGCGTCGTGATACGGCCGCGCGCGGTCGTGCTCGTCGAGCGAGATCAGCCCCTCGGCGACCAGCTGCGCGGTGTGGCCGCGCAGCTCGCTGCGGTCCGCCAGCACGCGGCCGAGGCTGCCGAGCGGCACCGGGTGGTGGGTGAGCGCGAGGCACTCGAACAGGACGCGCGCGTCGGGCGCCAGGCCGGCCAGCGCGGCGCGCAGCGCCGAGCCGACCTCGAAGGTGGCGGCGCCCGATCGATCGCGCAGCGCGTGACGCGCGAGGAACTCGAGCAGGAACGGATTGCCGCGCCCCTCGTGCAGCGCGCGCGCGATCGCCGCGTCGGTCAGCGCGCACGGCGCGGCGCAGCTGGCGATCAGCGCGCGGGCGGCGGCGCCGTCGAGCGGCCCCAGCGCGATCCGATCGAAGCCGGCGAGCCACGCCTCGCGCTCGGGCCACGCCAGCGCCGTCGGCCGGCGGCCGAGCACGACACACAGCCGCGCGGCGCCCGCGCCGGCGATCGCCGCTTCCAGGAACCCCAGGCTGTCGTGATCGGCCCACTGCAGGTCGTCGATCCACAGCACGACCGGCCGGATCCCGGACAGCCGGCGCAGCACGGCGGCCAGCCCGAGCTGGGCCGCGCGGCGCGCCTCCATGCCGTCGCCGGGCGGCTCGCCCGCGTCGCCCGCCGGGACCAGCGCGCCGAGCACGGGAAACGCCCGGACCAGCGCGCAGGGCACGCCGCCCGCGACCGCCGCACGATCGCCGTCGGGCAGCTGCGCGATCGCGGCTGCGAGATCGTCGACCAGCGCGTCGATCGCGCGCAGCGGCACCGACTCGTGCGGCCGCGCCGCGCTGCGGAACACGCAGCAGCCGGCCGCGCGCTCGGCCAGGAACGCGCGCACCAGCGACGACTTGCCGATCCCGGACTCGCCCTCGACGACCACGACCGCCGGTCGGCCGTCGAGCGCACGCGCCAGCGCCCCGGCGAGCCGGGCGAGCTCGGCGTCGCGGCCGAGCAGCTCGACCCGCGCGCGGTCCGCGATCGCGTCGCCCGCCGGCTCGCCTGCCAGCGCCGCGGCGATCACCCGCCTCGCGGGGCGCCGGCCGGGATCGGGATCGAGCAGGCGCCACGCCAGATCGCCGAGCTCGCCCGCCACCGGCGCGAGCTCGCGCACCGCCGGGAACCGCCGCAGCTTCTTGCGCAGCAGGATCTCGGCGACGTCGCGCCCGCTCGCCGGCACCCGGCCGGTGAGCAGCTCGTAGAGCATGGCGCCGAAGCTGTACCAGTCCGACGCGGGGCTCGGCGGCAGGCCGTCGAACAGCTCGGGCGCGGTGTAGGCCAGCGTCCCGGCCGAGCCGGCGGCCAGCGCGGCGAGCCCGAAGTCGACCACCCGCACGTCGCCGTCGCGCGTCACCAGGACGTTCGCCGGCTTGAGATCGCGGTGCAGCACGCCGCGCGCGTGCAGCTCGCCGACGGCGGCCGCGACCCGTCCGAGCACGCCGCGCAGCGCCTCGCCGCCGGCGCCGCGCGCGTAGTCGTCGAGGCTCACGCCGCGCACCAGCTCCATCGTGAAGAACGCCACGCCGCCGTCGACCGTGAGGTCGAAGAACCGGACCAGCCCGGGCGCGTGGATGCCGGCGAGCGCGCGGAACTCCGCCTTGATCCGGGTCACCGCGTCGAGCGACGGCGCGCGGAACCGCTTGAGCGCGACGGTCGAACCGAGCGCGAGGTCGATCGCCTCGTGGACCTCGCAGCCCGCCCCGTGCCCCAGGCACCGCACGAGGCGGTATCGATCCGCGACCACCTCCGGATCGCTCGGCGTCGCCACTCCTGGGACGGTAGACACGCGTTCGACGATCCAGTGTAGCGATCCAGCCTGGTCCAATGTGAGCCCAGGTGCGGTGCGAGGTCACAGCTGCTATCAGGACTGCGGCGTCGCTCCGCGCAAACCGTGCGTGGCTCAGCTCGGCGGCCGGCTGGCGCCGATCGCAGCCGCGGCCGCCGGCGCGATCGGCTTGCCGTCGCACTCGCACAGCGCGCCGGCGCTGGTGTTGCCGCCCGAATCCTGCAGGTAGAGCTTGGTCTTCTCGATCCGGGCGAACTGCTCCTCCTGGTTCTCGCGGCCGTCGCGGTCGTTGGGCTCGACCCCGCCCCACCCGCCGGTCACCGGCGAGTCATCGAACCACAGCCACCCGGCGGCGGGCAGCGTCGCGGTGATCTGCTGCACCGCGCCGACCCAGATCGAGCTGACCGGCGTCGTCGCCGCCGCGACCAGCGCCACCACGCGGTCGAGCTCGTCCTGCGAGTCCAGCACGACCAGGTGCGTCGCGCCCGACAGGTCGGCGGCGCACGCGTCGCTCTGCGTCCAGGCCGGGTGGCCGGCCGTGATCAGCCGGTACCGCGAGCTCGACGGAGCCGGAAACACGAGGTCATAGCTCGCCGGGCAGCTCGCGGCGTCGGGGACCGCAGCGGCCTGCTCGTCCGCCGGTGCGTGCGCTTGAAACCCGCATCCTGCGATCAGAACGATCCAGGCGACCCGCATGTGATGATGCTACAGGCGTCCGGGTACGAAGCTTCCTTACAAGATCCAACCGCTTGGATCTACGCGATCACGACCGGAACGGCAGGTCCACGATGTAATCCATCTTGCCCAGACCCACCCCGTTGTGTCGGAGGATGTCATACGCTGTGGTCAGGTGGAAGTGGAAGTTGGGCAGGGCGAAGTGATCGAGGTAGTCGCCGCCGCGCACTGACTTGCCGCCCATCCAGGAATGGCTGCACGCGCGCTCCTCGGCGCCCTGGAAGTCCTCGCGCTGGAAGCTGCCGAGGTACGCCACCACGGTCCGGATCCGCTGCCGGATCTCGGCCATCGTCTTCTCGGTGTCGGCGTGCGACGGCGGCTCCTTGCCGGTGAGCTTGGCGACCGTGTACTTCGCCTGATCGCAGGCGGCCTGGATCTGGCGCACGAACGCGTACTGATCGGGCGCGAGCCGCGCGCCGGCGAGCACGTCGACATCGAACTTCTTGGCGTCGGCGTGCGCGGCGGCCTTGTCGATCCACTTCTCGACGTTGGACAGCAGCTTGGTGAACACCGGAACGGTTGCGTCGTACAGGTTCATGGCCCCGACGCTAGCGCAAAGCGCTCGCAGCCGCCGGTGCTCCCGATCCCCCGATCGGGTGGGTCGCGGCGCGGCGCGGGCGCCGCTCCTGCGGGCGCAGCATGGTAGCTTGACCGCGTGCCGGTCCCCGCCGAGCGGCGTCGCAGCTTCCTGGCGCGCCAGGTCGCCACGATGGCGCTGTCGCACGTCCAGGTCGACACGCCGATGGCGCTGGTCCGCGCCGCGGCGTGGTCGAACTCGCTGATGCGGATGGGCGTCCACCTGCCGCTGTTCCTGATCCACGACGTCGGGGTCATGCTGTCGATGTCGCGCGGCACCGGCGGCTACGCGCTGCGGCCGCGCGAGGCCCAGCTGGCGCGGATCAGCGTGCCGCCGGGCGCCAAGCCGCAGCTCGATCAGTACCGCCGGCTGCTCGAGAACGTCGCCGCCAGCGAGGTCACCGAGCGGCTCGCCGGGCTACGGCTGCGCGACGAGATGGTCGCCGTGCTGCTGTCGCGGATCCTCGGCGACACCTACAACCGCTGGCGCGATCGCAGCAAGGCCGCCGGCGCCGAGCCGCTGCCGCTCGACCTCGGCATCCTGGGCGAGATCGATTACGCCGATCACTTCCGCGACTTCGACCCGCGCGGGCTGTGGGGGTTCGTCGAGCACCTGGTCGCGCAGTCGATGCACATCTACACCCAGGTCGAGCTGATCGACCTCGACACCGTGCGGCTGCTCGGCCTGTTCAAGGAGGACAGCGCGTCGGGCTCCGAGGCGCTCGGCGGCGCGATCGATCTGGTCGACCTGTTCGCCGCGCTGGGCTCGCCCGAGGCCAACGACGTCGCCAACTTCTCGCTCGACCTGTTGCCCAGCGTGCTGGAGACCCGGCGGTCGACCGGCGCGCAGACCTTCGCGGTCGACGGCTACGCGTCGATCGAGCGCAAGGGCAACATCGACTCGCTGGTGCTGTCCGAGCTCGCCTACGACCGCGAGATCTTCGAGCAGAAGGTGGTCGATGCCGAGCTCTTGTACTACGGCCGCGACAAGCAGCGCGAGGACGAGCGCCGGCTGCAGTACCTGCTGATCGACTGCTCGGCGTCGATGCGCGGCCAGCGCCAGGTGTTCGCCCGCGGCCTGGCGCTCGCGCTGATCAAGAAGCTGACGCTGGAGGGCGACGAGATCTGGGTCCGGTTCTTCGACTCGCGGCTGCACGAGACGATCAAGATCGGCCGGTCCGGCCAGGTCCCGGTGCCCTACCTGCTGTCGTTTCGCAGCGAGCGCGGCCGCAACTACAGCAAGGTGTTCCGCCAGCTCCTGGTCGAGGTCACCCGGCTGCGCCGCGAGCAGAAGCGCCGGGTCGTGCTCTACACGATCACCCACGGCCAGTGCCACATCGAGCCCGAGCTGGTGACCGCGCTCAAGCAGCAGGCGTTCCTGTATGGCGTCGTCGTGCTGCCGTCGAGCGATCACCTCCCGGAGTTCGTGCCGCTGCTCGATCGCTCGCAGGTCGTCTCGGGCGAGGTCCTGACCAACCGCGCCGAGCGCCAGCGCCGCGCGCTCGACATCGTCGGTGACGCGACCCGCGCCGCGCCGCGCAACGTCCCGCCGGTCGCCGCGGTGCCGAGCGACCCGCAGCAGAGCCGGCGGATGCAGCGCGCCACCGGCGACGACCTGCGCCCCGCCACCGAGCGGCCGAAGGCGACCTAGTGGCCCGCAAGTTCAACTCGATCGAGTCGACCGCGGTCGAGGCCGAGGCCATGGTCCAGCAGGGCCGGTGGGTCGACGCCGAGCGCCACTACCGCGAGCTGATCGGCCAGACCCACGTCATCAACTACGAGTACGACGACTGGCTGCGCCGGCTCGGCGAGATCTATCGCCACCTCGGCCGGGCGCGCGAGGCCGCGTTCGTCTACCTCTACCTGCACTACTTCGACATGGCGCGCGCCCAGCTCGCCGGCGACGCGCGCGGCGAGCCGGCGCACGGCGCGATCAGCGAGGTGTCGGCGCTGCGCGCCCGGCTCGCCGAGATCGAGAAGAAGTGGACCGACGCGGCCCAGCTCTACCTCCAGTCCGGCCTGCGGGTCCACGCCGCGGTCGCGTTCGAGAAGGCCAAGCAGTACCCCGAGGCCGTCGCCGCGTGGAAGGCGCTGCTCCACCATCCCGGCCTGGCGGGCGTGGCGGGCATGGCGGGCTCGGCCGGCGCGGGCGGCAACGGTGCGGGGCCGCACGCCAGCCACGCCAGCCACGCCGGCGCGGGCAGCCGCGCATACGAGGCCGCGCTCGTCCACTTCAACTACGGCCTCGCCGCCGTCCGGCTCGATCCGGGCTCGGCCGAGGCCCGCCGCGCGCTGATCGAGAGCCAGCGCAAGCTCGAGCAGGTCGCCGACGACTTCGAGCAGGTCGGCGAGCTCGAGCGCGCGTTCGACTGCTTCCAGATCCTGCTCAAGCTCGGCAAGGAGTCGGCGCAGTTCGAGAACCTCGCCGAGGGCTACGTCAACTGCATCCGGGTGCTGCGCGACGACAACCTCAAGTTCTACGTCCTGCAGTACTACGAGGACTTCATCAAGCTCGCGCTCGAGCGCGGCGAGCTCCACGCCGCCGCGACGCTCTACCAGGAGGCCGCCGCGTTCGCCGCGCGCGCCGGGCTGCCCTACGACCGCCACTACCAGCACAAGTCGGCGCTGACCTGGATGAAGTGCGCCGACAAGTTCGTCGAGACCGGCGTGCCGGTCCAGATGGTCGAGAACGCCCTGCTCGCGGCCGCGTCGCAGCACTCGGCGGTCGGCGACTACCCCGCGGTGCGCGAGTGCTTCGACAAGCTCGCCGGCCTCGAGCTCCCCGAGCGCGCCAGGAAGCGGTTCTCCGTCATCGCCCAGCGCTACCGCGGCCTCGCCGCGCCGCCGGTCGAGCTGCCCGGTCTGCCCGACTACCTCAAGCAGCAGCACGCGTACGCCGACATCTGGTTCGTCGATCTGCTCGAGTGGGAGATGGACGGCGACCCCTACGCCGTCGCGGCCTCGATCGTCGGCGACCTGCGCTACCCCAACGGCATCCGCCGCCGCGCCCTCGTCGTCCTGCTCACCCTGGCCGACGCCCAGTCCCGCCGCGCCCAGACCGAGCCCGAGACCCTGGTCCACGTCGCCGAGCTGCTCGGCGAGCTCCAGTCCTACGCCGCGCTGTCCCCGCTCGAGAAGCTGTTCGGCAGCGGCGACGCGGTGATCCGGCGCGCCGCCGTCCGCGCGCTGCGCTACCTCTACTTCAAGCGCTCGTTCGTCATCGTCCGCAGGGCGCTCACCGATCCCGACGCCCAGGTCCGCGAGGCCGCCCTGGTCGCGATCGCCGGCCTGCACTTTCCGCACGCCTTCAACCCGCTCGCGCGGATCTATCGCGAGACCAGCGATCCGCGGGTCCGCGCCTCCGCGCTGCAGTCGATCGGCAAGATCCAGACCGTCGAGGCCGGCGAGTTCCTCGTCATGGTGCTGCGCCAGGAGACCGGCAGCCTGCGCGAGGCCGCCTATGCCGCACTCACCCAGATGGACAACGCCGACGTGCTCCCGATCCTTCGCCAGCACCACGAGATCGAGACCAACCCCGCCGTCCGCGACACCCTCGGCGACCTGCTGCGCCGGCACTGAGCCGCGCCGCGGATCGAGTCACGCCGCTTCCACGACTTAACGGGTTGAACTCGTTCGGTTTATCTGCAAGGGAGAACCTCGCGCATGTCTCATCGTCACCCCTTTGCAGTAGCCTTCAGAGCAACGTGGCGAAGGCGCGAAGCTCTTCCAGGTCGACTAATGTTGGATCACCTTTGATTGAGGCGAACCCGCAAGCCGCGATCGCAATCCTGAGTAAGCGCGTCGCCGAAATCAATGGCCTTGCTGACCTCAAGGACCCGGACGACCCGCGGATCGCGATCGCTGAACGCAACCTCGTCAGCGATATCCGCGACGTATTTGGCGTAGGCTCGCACGAATTCCAGGAACACGAGCACCTCCATTTCTGGACTGGTGCATTCGCCCTGGACATGACGGAGCGTGAGCGGCTTCGCTCGGTCATAAGCGGCATCAGAACTGCCAAGGCTATCGTCGAGAGCTTGGTTGCGCGGGTAGAAGAGCGTCGATCGCTGCATTCGCAATCATCATCTGCTGCACCGACAGGTAGCTTGGATGTGACGATCGGGGACTGGCGAATCATCCGGCCGCTGAGGCGCGATGGGCAGGGCGAAGTGCTTCTAGTCGAGGATCGGCGAGTAGGCCGTGGCTTGTGACCGGGTCCACCAGTCGCTCCAGCTTCGGCCAGACCTCCGGATGCACCACGTCGTACGGTCGGGGGCCGGGGCTACGTCGAACGTTGACGACGTCCTCGAGCTTGGCCCCGGCGCGGACCTCATCGCGGCCCTTGCGCACGGTGCTGATCGCCATGCCAGTCGCACGCGCGACCGCGATCACGCCGCCGTAGCCGATCGCGCCCGCCTCGGCACCGGCCCACAGGCGACGCGTCCGCTCGTCCATGGTCGCCTTCAACAGGCGCCACTTGTCGCGAACCGTCCGCTCCGCATCCACCACCCCTCAGGTAGATCACGCCAGGCGGCGTCGTGTCGATCCCTCGCGATCCATTTCCGAGCGCGACTCGATCGACTCACCCACTCGCGGGCCCTTAGCCATCCGCACGGTAACCAGCATCAGATGCCTCGCTTTGCGGCAGCACCGGAGGGCGGTGTTATGGTACCCAAAGGGCTCGAGTTTTCAGGAGAATTGCGTGTCCAGCTACGCGGGGAAAGCGCTCGAGTAGCATCGGCGGGCACCCATGAGCGCTCTCCTGCAAATGGCTGCCGCGTTCTTCACCGAGCGGATGGGTCCTCGCGTGCTCAGCGTCCAACGAGCCAGCGCACGAGCGGTAGCCAGGGGCGGACCGCCAGCGCGCTGACATCGGCAGGCCGCGGCCGTCACGTCGCGGCCACCGATCGCAATCACTGCTGCTTGTGATCGCGAAGCGCGGCGGCAGCCGCGGGATGGGCCCCGCCCACCGGGCGAGCGCGAGTTGCGTAACCTCGGCGCCTGGCGCACGAGCTTTGGGAGATTCGAGCCGGTCCCGCTCTCTACGCGAGGACCTCGTCGATCGAACCTGCCGACAAGGAGCGATCGATCCAGCGCTCCAGCACCGCGAGCTCCGTACACTCCGTGATGCGACGCCGCTGCTCGGGCGTCAGCTCGAGTCCGCGCCGCGTCAGGATCTTCAGCAGCGCGGCCGCCTCACCCTCGGCTCTGCCTTCGGCTCGTGACTGCTGGAGTTGCTGGCGCTGTGTCTCCGTGAGGAACTTCTCGAGCCGGGGATGCATCTCGATGGCCTTTCGTGCCGCTGTGCTCAGGTTCGACTGGATCAGAAGAGAGTATAGCAGCCGCTGGTCCTTGGGGAGCTGCGAGATCGCCGTCGTCGCGGCATCCGCGATCGCCGTGGCGGTCTCGACGTCGCCCTGACCGTGCGCCATCACCGAGAGCACGGCCAGCTGCGGTTCACGTCGAGCCTGCTCGTGGTCCGTCATCTTGGGGATGCCCTCCGGCCCGACGACAAGCGGCCAAAAGCGAACTCCACCGCCGATGTCGATGGTCCTGGCTGCCCAGGTCGCGGTCGCTGGATCGGGCGTCACGACGATCACGACAAACGGGCACCGGTGCCGCTCGCGCGCGCCGACCGCGTACAGCGGCCACGTGTAGAGCTTGTCGTCATCGCGCTGGAGTTGCGCCTCGATGATGGCGCCGAACACGGGTTTTCGCTCGGTAAACACGACCACTGCATCGGCACGATATTCCACGGGCACCAGCTTGTTGAGTGTGGCCTCGGCGAGCCGCGCCTCGGTGAACGCAGGGACCTCCAAGCCGAGCAGTCGATCCAGCAAATCAGCAGCAAACGCCGGGTGGTCACGAACCAGCTCGATCACACCTTCATGAAGCAACGACACCATCCTGATCTGCACCATAGTCGGCCAGTCTTATGTTTGCAAGACTTCACGGACTCATGGAGATGAGCTTGGATCCTGGAGTGCAAGCGACGCTTTCATCACTTGGTAGTCGTGGTGACAATCGGCGTCCCGACTACGCGAGATTGGTAATGTGCATTTCATGGCGCCGAGCAGCGCGTCTGCACCGTCGCCGGTCACGGGGCAGGGGAGACCTACCCCCTGTCGATGCGATTCACGACCGATGACGACGACGACGACGCGTGTGAACGGCTATGATGCGCCCGGATGGACCCCGCGATCTCGCGCGAGGAATACCGTGCGCTGCGCGGCGATCCGCGGCGCTGGCACGACGCGATCGCCAGGATCGCCGCGCGGCATGGGCTGGGTGCAGGGCCGGTGCGGCCGCTCGGTGGGTCCAACCTGGTCGCCTCGGTCGGCGACGCGCGGGTCGTCAAGCTGTTCCCGCCGTTCCTGCGCTACCAGTGGGACAGCGAGCGCGCGGCTCTCGCGGTCCTGGACGGCGCGCTCGCGTCGGTGGTCACGCCGGAGCTCGTGCACGAGGGCGAGATCGACGGCTGGCCGTACCTGGTCATGACGCGGCTCGACGGCGCTTCGCTCGAGGACGCGTGGCCGGAGGTCACCGCCGCCGAGCAGGTCGAACTGCTCGGGCAGATCGGCGCGCTGATCGCGCAGGTCCACGCGCTCGATCCCGGCCCGATCGCGGCGATCGGCCCGCGCTGGGACGACTTCCTCGCCGCGCAGCGCGACGGTTGCGTAGCGCGCCACCGCCGGCTCGGGCTGCCGGCTCGGCTGCTCGCCGAGCTCGATGTCTACCTCGATCGAGTCACGCCGGCGATCCCGCGCCTCGTCGCGCCGGTGATCCTGACCGGCGAGTACACGCCGGCGAACCTGATCGTCACGCGCCGCGCCGATCGCTGGGAGCTCAGCGGTCTGATCGACTTCGGAGACGTGTGGTGCGGCGCCGCTGACTACGATCTGCTCGGACCTGCGACGTTCCTCGCCGCGGGCGATCCGGTCCGCCTCGGCGCGCTGCTCGCCGCCCGCGGGCACTCGCCGGGCGAGCTGGTGCCTGCGCTGCGCGATCGGCTGATGGCGCTGCTGCTCCTGCATCGCCACAGCGACCTCGACGCGCAGCTCCGCATCCCGGACTGGCGCGGCCGCGCCCGGAGCCTCGACGAGCTCGCCGCACTCGTGTTCCCGCTGCCGTGCGACCGCGCTGGTGCTGCGTAGCCGGAGACCGGAAGCCCCGTCAGGACTGGAGACTCGGCTCCCCGCCATGGCGATGCAAGTGGCCGGTTCCCCGCGCTCGGCGCGCGGCATGCGGCCTGCAGCACAATCCGCGGCGGGTCGCGCCTCCCATCGCCGTGGTCCGACGTGCCCGGCGAGAGATGCCGACCGTGAGCCAAGAAGGCTGTCCCATGGCACTCGCTCGGTG
This sequence comes from Kofleriaceae bacterium, assembly GCA_036265355.1. Taxonomy (GTDB): domain Bacteria; phylum Myxococcota_A; class Polyangia; order Haliangiales; family Haliangiaceae; genus JABFXX01. The sequence goes on from DATAPF010000003.1 coordinate 11,392, forward strand.
GGTTTCCCGACTGCTGTCGATCGGCGCGACCGGCTCCGGCGTCGCGCGCGGTGGGAGGGATTGACCGCGTGGATACGCCGACGGAAGGCACGCGCCCGGTCCCCGGCCCCTCGCACGGCGTGCCCTCGCAGGGCGTGTCCTCGCAGGGCGAGCCCTCGCAGGGCGAGATCGATGCGCCCGAGCTGTTCGGGCAGTACCTGCTCTACGAGTCGCTTGGCAGCGGGGCCATGGCATCGGTGCGGCGCGGTGTGCTGTGCGGGACCGCCGGCTTTCGCCGCGCGGTCGCGCTGAAGCAGCTGCATCCTCATCTCGCGAAGATCCCCGAGGTGGTGGAGCTGTTCGCGCGCGAAGCCCGTCTCGGCAGCTACCTCCGGCATGCCAACCTCGCGCAGACCTTCGACTTCGGAAGCGTCGACGGCGCGTACTTCCTCGCAATGGAGCTCGTGCGCGGGCCGACGCTCGCCCAGCTCGCGCGGCAGTGCGCGAGCGCCGCCGGGCCGGTCCCGCTGGGGATCGTCGTCGGGATCCTGATCCAGCTCTGCGACGCCTTCGACTACATCCGCACCGCGCGCGATCCGCTCGGCCAGCCGCTGGATCTGGCGCACTGCGACGTGTCACCGACCAACGTCATCCTCTCGAGCACCGGCTTCGTGAAGCTGATCGACTTCGGCATCTCGCGGGCCGCGAGCTCGCAGCTGCTCGTCGAGACCGGCATGCTGCGCCGCCGGCTCGCCTACGTCGCCCCGGAGTACGCGCACGGCAAGCTCGACGCGCGCAGCGACCTGTTCTCGCTCGGCGTGATCGGCCACGAGCTGATCGCCAATCAGCCGCTGTTCGCCGGGAGCGGGGATGAGCTGGGTCGGGTGCGCGACATGCCGATCCCACCGCTGACCCGCGACGGGCCCGTGCCGCACGCGCTCCAGGATATCATCATGACGGCGCTGCAGCGCGATCCCGATCGACGCTGGCAGACCGCCGCCGAGATGCGGTCGGCGCTGTCGGAGATCGCCCGGGGCATGGCCGTTCACATCGGCCCACCGCAGATCGCGGGCTGGATCAGGTGGGCGTTCTCGCAGCGCGTACGCCCCCACGCGACGACGCCGCTCGCGGTCATCCCACCTGCCGGGTCCGGGTGCGGCAACGCCTTCCAGGACGCCCCGACCAAGCTGCGCCCGCCCGGCCCGAGGTCCGCCGCGCCGGCTCCGGCCCGCCGCGCGCGCTGGGCTCGCCTGCCGTCGGTCCACCACCTGCCGCTGGCGACGCCGTTCACCCGCGAGCTGACCCGGCGGTTCCAGCGATCGGGCGCGCTGCGTCGCCGGCCGGCCGCGGGCACCGCGATCGAGAAGGAGCCGCTGCGGCGAAAGCTCGCCCATACCGTTCCGCGGGGCCTGCGCAAGGCCGAGCGCCTGCGCGGCACCCTGGCGGTCGGCGCCGAGCGGGACGTGCCGCCGAATCGGTCGACGAACGGCTCCGCGGCGCGCGCCGCAGCCGCGGCTCGAACGTCCGAGGCGATACGAGCCGCCCACCCCGCGGCGGTGCGGACGCCCGAACCGCCGCAGGCAACCGCGAGGCCCACCGCCGGCCGAGCGTCGACGCCGGCGTCGACCATCGCCGGCACCGCGACCGCTCGAACGCCCGGGGCGCCGCGCGCGAGCGTCGGCCTTCCCGCGGCGTCTCCGTCCACGCCGGCGATCCAGGTGGCCGGTACCGCCAGGAACACGCCGCCCACGACCGGTGTCGTGGTCGTCCCGGCGTCGCTCCGGTCAGGGGGCGCCGCGTCGAGGCGCGCACGCGCGCGCAACACGCAGGTGGTCCGGCTCGGCCGGCGTTCGCTCCGCTCGGCGCTGCCCGTGGTGTTCGCGATCCTCGCCGCGCTCGTGGCGTTCGCGCTGGCATACCGCTGGCTGAGGACCTGATCGCCGCGACGGCGTTGCAGCCGCGGCGCCGTGGTTGTCAGCCTCGATGTTCCGGGTCACTGGAGGGTGCAGGTCGCCGAACATCGATCGCCCGGCATGCCGTTGAATGCACCGTCGTCGCATTGCTCGCCGGCCGCCAGGTTGACCAGCGCGTCGCCGCATCCCGGGAAGGTACAGTCGCTGTCGCAGAAGGCGGTTTCCCCGCCGAAGTCGCACTGCTCGCCGGGGTCGACGATGCCATTGCCACAGACCTCGAGCTGACACTGCGCGGAGCAGCCGTCGCCGCTGACCGCGTTGCCGTCGTCGCACTGCTCGCCGGCAGCAGGATTGACCAGCCCGTCGCCGCATACCGGCACGGTACAGTCGCTGTCGCAGAAGGCGCTCTGGCCGCCGGCGTCACACTGCTCGCCGGGGTCGAGCACGCCGTTGCCGCACACCTCGAGGCGACACGCCGGGGAGCAGCCGTCGCCGCCGATCTGGTTGCCGTCGTCGCACTGCTCGCCGGGGTCGAGCACGCCGTTGCCACACCGCGGGAGCCTGCAGGTGCTGTCACAGCCGTCGCCGTCGCGCTGGTTGCCGTCGTCGCACTGCTCGCCGGGCTCGACCACGCCGTTGCCGCACACGGTGAACGCCGCGTCGACCCGGGTCGACGCATCGACCAGCGTGACCGTGCACGGGCCGGTACCACTGCACGCACCTGACCACCCCCCGAACGTCGAGCGAACCGGGACCGCGGTCAGCTGGACCCGCGTGCCGCACGCGAACACCTCGGTGCAGTCGCGGCCACACGAGATCCCGCGCGGATCCGAGGTCACCCGGCCATCACCCTCGCCGAGATGCCCCACGGTGAGCCGGCACATCCGGCTGAACCGCGCCTCCACCAGGGTCGCCGCCTCGAGCGGGACGACGCACGTGCCGTCGCCGCTGCATCCGCCCCCTCGCCAGCCCACGAAGCGCGACCCGGCCGCCGGCGTCGCGGTCAACGCGACGACCGTGCCGGTCCTGTACACCTGGCTGCAGTCGTTGCCGCACGAGATCCCGGGTGGCGACGACGCCACCGTCCCGTCGCCGGACCCGGCCTTGATCACCACCAGCGAGCGATGGCGTCCGAACACCGCCGTGACGCGCTGGTCGGCGGTGACCGTCACCGTGCATTGCGCCTTCTCACAGTCCGGCCCGCTCCAGCCGACAAACTCCGAGCCGTCCTCGGGGACCGCGGTCAGCGCGACCCGCGCGCCGTTCTCCACGGTGACGGCGCAGCTGCCCGAGCAGCTCGCGGCCGCCGGTGCCGTCGCCACGCTGCCGCGGCCGTCGCCGTAGGTCGCGACGGTCAAGGTGGGACGCACGACGTCGAGCGCCGCCTCGACCGTCACCTCGCGGTCGCTACCCGGATTGGCATTCATCGTTTCGGCGGATTCGCCACACGCAGTACCGATGACAGAGACAATCAAACACAAACCATGACTGACTTTCATATTACTCCTCGTCGACCACAATGGGTCACCTTGCGTGACATGCGCCGACACGATATCGTTGCAATCTCACGAACGCGATGCCACGGATTACCGAACTCTGCATGTCACCACCGATACTCGCGCAACCACTGCCGCGTGCGATTGCGGAGCGCGCCGGCGGCCGCGAGATCGGCTCCGCTCGCGGAGTGAGCGCTCGCTGCGCGGTGGCGATCGGCGCACGAGCACGCCGGCGGTTCGTTGGCGCGCCACCGTATCGGGGTCATGAAATTCAGCCGTGGCAACGCCGGCGACACCGCGCTTGTTCCACCGGCGACAAGGTCCACTCGCATCCACGTGGAGCCTGGAGGCCGGCGGCGAGATGCCGGCCCATGTGGCCCGGATCGCAACGTGAGACAATCGCGAGATGCGCCCCCGGTTCTCGGTCTTCATCGCCGCCAGCCTCGACGGGTTCATCGCCCGGGCCGATGGCAACATCGACTGGCTGAGCATCCATGCGCTGGACCAGGAGCCCAATGGCTACGACGAGTTCATCCGCACGGTCGACGCGATCGTCATCGGCCGCGGCACCTACGAGACCGTGCTCGGCTTCGGCGGCTGGTTCTACGGCGACAAGCGCGTGATCCGCGGGCCGCACTGCCAGATGGCGGTATGCCTCGACAGCGAGGGAAACTCGCTGCTGCTGCACCAGCTCGACGCGCCGTAGCATCCGGCTCGACAGGAACCCCCGAGGTTGGCGCTTTGTCCATACGACCCGGCGCGCCGAGCTCGGTTTGCCAACTTTGCAGCGATCGGATGCCGGCGGCAGCGCAACCGCTGGCTTTCGCATCGGTGACTCGCTGGCTCGGCGCTTGCTGGTGTTCCGACCATGGCAAGCAAGTCCATGGTCGCGCCGGGGCGCGGCGACGCCAACCTGGCAGACGCCAGGATGAAGGGCGCGGTGATCGTCGTCGGTGGCAGCGGCGGCATGTCGGAGCGCTACCGAGCGGTCGTCGCGGAGCGCGGGCTGGAGCTGCGGCACTTCGAGCGCCGCGTGCCCAACGGGATGCGCCGCATCGCCGGTCGGGTCGCGGCCGTCTTCATCATGGTCGGCATGGTCTCCCACGCGCTCCGCGATCAGGTGCAGGCGCTCGTCGCCGACGGCGCTCCGGTGGTCTACCTGCGGTCGGCATCGATCTCCGCCCTGCGGAGCGCGGTCGCCGCTCTCGGGGTGGGGGATCCGGTCGTGCTCGACGCATAGCGGTGTGAGGAGCGCGGCGCCGACCCGAGGTAGGTGCCCGCGTCTCGCCCACATGCCGCTGCGTGAGCCGCGCCGCATTCGCGGGGGCCGCTCGCCAACCTGCTCGGGGCGCGCAGTAGCATGTGCGCCCCCCGCGCGCCGCGCGAGAACAGGAGCCGAGCATGAAGAAGACCGTGAAGCCGCTGAAGGTCCGGAAGCTGAAGCTCGACAAGGAGACGTTGCGCGAGCTGGTGCTGGGAGCTGCCGCGATCCCCACCCCCATGCCCAGACCGATCCCCGTCCCATTCACCCAGGCCAGCTGCATCGTCAGCCAGTGTCCCAACACCTGCTCGAACATCTTCGAGACCTGCGCTTGAGTTGCGCGAGCCGTCGATGAGTCCGTGAGTCACTCGCGGCGGGTGTGCCGTGAGCGGGGGAGTGTCACACGTGCTGATCGACGAGGACCGGGTTGCCGTCGGGGTCGATCACGATGAAGCTGGCCGGGCCCGTGGTCGACTCGTCGGCGGCGGACACCGGCTCGACGCCCTGGGCGCGCAGCCGGCGCTGGAGCTCGCGCACGTCGGTGAACTCGGCGAGCTTGCTGCACGCGCTGTCCCAGCCCGGGTTGAAGGTGAGCATGTTGCGCTCGAACACGCCCTGGTGCAGGCCGAGCGTGGCGCCGCCGTTCTGCAGGATCAGCCAGCGCTTGCCGTCTCCGGCGAACGCCTTGAAGCCGAGCTTCTCGTAGAACGCGCGGGACGCCGCGAGGTCCTTGACCGCGAGGCTGATCGAGAAGTTTCCAAGCGATGTCGTGTGGGTTGGCTGCATGGCTGCTACCGTACGCGCGGGCGCGCATGGCCGGCTTGCCAGATCTTGCGAATCTCGACTACGTCCACCGCGTCAACCGGGCGATCGACCACGTCACCAGCCACCTCGCCGACCCGCTGCCGCTCGACGAGGTGGCGCGCGTCGCGTGCTTCTCGCCGTATCACTTCCACCGGATCTTCCGCTCGCTGGTCGGCGAGACCCTGCATGCGTTCGTCAAGCGGGCGCGGCTGGAGCGCGCGCTGCACCTGATCTCGCACGGCGGCGGGGCGTCGCTGACCGAGATCGCGCTGGCGTGCGGGTTCGCATCGAGCTCCGACTTCTCGCGCAGCTTTCGCAGCCACCACGGCGTGCCGCCGAGCGTGTTCGACGTCGAGCAGCTGCGCCGGACGCGGCGCGATCGGATGCAGGAAGCGCTCGCGCCGGGCGGCGACCACCGGCTCGACCGGCTGCCGGCCGGCGACAACCCGGACCAGTTTGCCGTGCAGCTGCGCGAGCTGCCGGCGCGCCGGATCGCGTACCTCCGGGTGCTGCAGCCGTACAGCGGCGGCGTGCCGGCGGCGGCGGCGCGGCTGGTGGCGTGGGCGCGCGAGCGCGGGCTCGCCGGCGGCCAGTGGCTCGGCACCCAGTGGGACGATCCGGAGATCGTGCCGCTCGAGCGCTGCCGCTACGACGTCGGGCTCGAGCTCCCGGGCGCCGCGGCGGTGGACGCCGATGTCAACGTCGCGGTGTTCCCGGCGATGACGGTCGCGGAGCTCGCGATCGCCGGCTCGATCGAGCTCGAGCTGCGCGCGCTCGACTGGCTGTACCGGACCTGGCTGCCGCGCAGCGGCCTGGTCCCCGATCACCAGCCGGTGTTCGAGGCGTGGACCGGCGAACCGTTCGCGCACGGCCTCGAGCACTACGAGCTCCGCGTCCAGCTCGCGGTGGTCGACGCGGCGACGGCGCCCTGACCGGCGCGCAGCCGCCGGCGTGGCCCGATCGATCCCCGGCGGCGGTCCGGGAGGCGTAGATTCGGCGCGTGAAGCTTCCCCCCCTGTTTCGCGACCGACCGCGCGCCGTGCAGGTCATGCTCGGGCTGATCGCGCCGCTCGCGTTCGGCGCGCTGTGTGGCTACCTGCTCGGCGCCTCGCAGCCGTGGTTCAACGGGATGATGCTGCTCGCCGGCATCGGCGGGATCGGCGCCGGGTTCGAGCACCTCGGTGCGCGCGACGGTGCGCGGCGCGGCATCGTGGGTGGCGTGCTGTTCGCCGCGGCGCTGCTGGTCTGGTTCAGCCTGCGCGCGCGGCCGGCGCTCGTGCCGCTGCCGCTGCCGCTGCCCGCGATGGCGGTGGTGTACGCCGTGATGGGCGCACCGCTCGGCGCGCTCGGCGGCCGGCTGCGCCAGCGGTCGGAGGACCGGCGCGCCGGCTCGGCGGCCTGATCGCCGTCGCGACCATTGCGCGCGCCGCCGCGGCCGTGCGACGATGGCCGCGGATGGACGACCTCCCGGCGACGACCGCGGTCGAACCGCCGCTCGTGCGGATCGCGCCCGGGACCGTCATCGTGCATCGGCGCCGCCACCGGCGGGTGATCGCGCTGTCGGGGATCCTGCTGTTCGCGTGCATGTTCCTGCCCGCGGTCGACGCGTGCGGGCCGGTGATGCCCTACGAGCTGCCGCCGGTGGTGCCGCCCTACGTGCTCGGGCTGGTGTTCGCGCTGATCGCGATCGCGCAGACCGAGCGCGGGCTGCGCAGCGGCATCGCCGCGCTGCGCGCCGTGTCGCTGATCACGGCGGCCGCGGGCATCGTGGTGACGCCGGCCGTCCCGGAGATCGGGATCCCGGAGCTGGTCCTCGGGGTCGGGCTGCTGGCGGTGATCGGGCTGTGGCGGACGACCGAGTCGCGCGTCGCGGCGGCGGCGATCGCAGCCGCCGTGGTGTCCGTGCTGTGGTTCGGGCTGTGGTGCCTCGACGAGGGCGCGCTGATCGGCGTGTACCTGTCGGTGGCGAGCTCCGGGGGGCTGCTGCTCGGGGCGGTGATGTGGCGGGGCGAGCTGGTCGATCGGCCGCCGGTCGACGTGCCGCCGGCGGTCGCGCGCCGCCCGGAATGATATCCTCGCCGCGATGAGGGCCCTGCATGCCACTGCGGTCGTCGCCTGCTGGGCGGCCGGTTGCGATACGCGCGCGACCGCCTCGGACCCCGGCCGGAGCGATCAGAAGTCGCGCGAGTACGAGAGCTGCGCTGCGAGCGCGCAGTGCCAGGACGAGCTGCGCTGCTTCGACCACACCTGCCGGCGCACGGCGCGCTCGACGGTGGGCGACTACTACGCCGCGGCCGGTGCCTATGCGCGCGGCCGGGGCGATCCGGAGGCCGCGATCGCGAGCTACGCCCAGGCGGTCGCGCACTACGACGCCGACAAGCTCGGCGTCCCGCCCGACCTCGACTGCGCGTACGGCGCGGCGCTGGCGGCGGCGCGCGCGAACAAGGACCACGCCGAGCTCGCCGCGCGCGTGCTGCACCGCTGCGTGCTCGCGGTCCCGGCCGGCAGCCGGCTGCGCGAGCAGGCGCTCGGCGAGCTCGCGCAGCTCGGCGAGGTCGGCCTCGATCCCGTGCTGCTCGGCGCCGGCAAGCTCGCCGACCGCTACCTGACCCGGGCCCCGCAGCGGCCCGCCGCCGACAAGCTCACGATCTCGGTCGTGCCGGCGCCGGTGCCGGCCGGCAAGAGCTTTCCGCAGATCCCGGACAGGCTGGGCTCGGCGGAGCTGCGCCCGGCGCTGGTCGCGTGCTGGGAGGCCTACAGCGCGGCGACCCACCGCGACGCGCTGACCGTGACGATCGGGGTCAAGTCGGTCTACACGCCGTCGGAGTACGAGGACGAGCCCGGCACGGTCGCGATCCGGCTCGACCCGGCGGCGCCGGCGGGCGGCCCCGAGGCGGCGGCGGACGCCTGCGTCCGCCAGGTCGTCGAGCCGGCGATCAAGGGCCTGAGGCTCAGCGACGCGTTCACCACGAAGCTGGCGATCACCATCAAGTGACGAGCCGTGCGACGCGACGCGCGGAGGGGTGAATGGCCCGGCTTTGCCGGGCCAGCCGCCAGCCGACGGGAAATCAGTCCCCTGTCGATCGACCGCCGGCCGGCCGCTACGCGGACGCCGCGAGCTGTGGTAGCCAGGGGCGTGGACGGAAAGCTCGATCTGCGGACGGCGACGCTCGACGAGGCCGAGCGGTTCGCCGTGGCGCAGGGCTGGCCGCGGTTCCGCGGCGAGCAGATCTGGCGCTGGGTCCACGACCAGGGCGCGCGCAGCTTCGACGACATGACCAACCTCGGCCGCGCCACCCGGGCGCGGCTCGCCGAGACCGCCGTGCTCGGCGGGCTCGAGATCGCCGAGGTCCAGACCTCGCACGACGGCACCCGCAAGCTGCGGCTGGTCACCCGCGACGGGCAGTCGATCGAGAGCGTGATCATCCCGGACGGCGACAAGACCACGCAGTGCATCTCGTCGCAGGTCGGCTGCGCGGTCGACTGCCAGTTCTGTGCGACCGCCAAGCTCGGGCTGGTCCGCAACCTCGACGCCGGCGAGATCGTCGATCAGGTGTACCTCGCGCGCCGGCTGCTCGCCGAGGTCGAGCCCGGCCGGCGGATCTCCAACCTGGTCTACATGGGCATGGGCGAGCCGCTCCACAACTACGACAACGTCGTGCGCTCGCTTCGCATCCTGACCCACGACAAGGGCGCCGGCCTGTCGCAGCGCCGGATCACGGTGTCGACCTCGGGCCTGGTGCCCAAGCTCGAGCGGCTCGGCGGCGAGGACGTCCGGCCCAACCTCGCGGTGTCGCTCAACGCGCCCAGCGACGCGATCCGCGACGCGATCATGCCGATCAACCGCAAGTGGAACATCGCCAAGCTGCTCGGCGCGCTGCGCGGCTATCCGCTCGAGCAGCGCCGTCGGATCACGTTCGAGTACGTCCTGCTCGCCGGGGTCAACGATTCGCTCGCCGACGCCGCCCAGCTCGCGCGGCTGCTGCGCGGCATCCGCTGCAAGGTCAACCTGATCCCGTTCAACCCGCACCCCGAGGCGCCGTACGCGCGGCCGTCGCACGCCGCGGTCACCGCGTTCCAGGACGAGTGCCGGCGGCTCGGCCTGCCGGTCTACCTGCGCACGCCGCGCGGCGACGACATCGACGCCGCCTGTGGCCAGCTCGCGAACCGCTCGGGTGGCGCGCCGCTCGTGCCGCTGCGGGTCCGGCCGCGGCGCGGGGACGAGCCGCCGCCGCCACCCCCCGTGGACTGACCTTCCCGGGAACCTCCGCGATGATGTCGATCTGACGTCGATCGGATCGCGGCGAGCCGCCCGCGTGGGCGGATCAGCCCGGTTGGCGGTTGTATGGCTGCGCACGTCCGCACGGTCCAACCCGTCGAACGTGACGGACGTACACCGCGGACGGGCCGCCGGGCGACCGAACCCCATCCAGGCGCGTATGAATACGCGTGGGCGCTTCGCGCGTTGCACCGTTCGTGGGCACCGTCGGAACCCGTCCGCGTCGGATCACCACCTCGTGGGGTGGCGTCCCCGATCCCGCGGCCGCCCAGCGGCCGTCGCCGGGGCCCGCCCCGAGGCCCTCGCCAAGGCCCTGGCCGGCGCCCTCGCCGAGGCCAGGATCGTCGCCGCGCGGTGGCTTCCCCCCGACCGGTCCGTGGCTGCAGACCGGCTCGGACCCCGGGCTCGGCCAGAATCCCGCGGCCGGGCCCGAGCCCCGGAGTACGATCGCCTCGGTGGCAGTTCCGGGTCCTGCACTGACGCCGCGTCCGCCGGGGCGAGCGCTGCTGCGCGTCGCCGGCGCGTTGACCCAGCTGACCTGCGGGGCGTGCCTGCTGATCGGCACGATCGGCCTGGTGCTGGTCGAGCAGAACCGGACCGGCGGCCTCGCGCCGGCCATCGCCTGGCTGGTCACCGCGATGGCGGGCCTGGTGTTCGGCGGGTTGATCTATCGCGGCGGACTGGTCAGCATGCTGATCGCGGCCGCGATCGACGCCGGGTTCGGCATCGTGCTGGTCTCGTTCGAGCACGACAGCCTGCGCCGGCTGCTCAAGATCCTGCGTCCGTCGGACGTCACCGCGATCCACGACGCGCTCGGCATCGCCGGGTTCGTGATGATCGGCGCCGGCGTGATCTGCCTGGCCGCGCTGCCGCAGGGCATCCGCTACGCGCGGTGGTTTCGCGACGCGGCGGCGTCCCGCAGCGCGATGTCGACCGCGCGGGGGTTTCCGCCGCCGCCGGTTCCGGTCCGCAGCTCCGCCTTCATCATCCCGGCCGAGGACCAGCCGGAGTTTCGCCGCCGGGTGTACATCGTGCTCGGCGGCATCGCGGTCTGCGTCGGCGTGGCGATCGGCGTGCTGGTGACGTCGATGCGGAGCGCCGAGCCGGTGCGCGAGACCGCGGTCGCCACCGGCGCGGGCAGCGGCTCTGGCGCGCGGATCGCCGCCGCCGGTCCTGGCAGCGGGCGGGGCAGTGGCCAGGGCGGCGCCCGCGGCGGTGGCCCGGGCAGCGGGCAGGGCAGTGGCCCGGGCAGCGGGCAGGGGAGTGGATCGATCGCCGCTGCGGGGACCACCGGTCCGGCGATCGCGTCGGGGGGACCGCGCGCGCCGGAGACCCCGCCGCGCAAGGCTGGCGGCCCCGCGGACGATCCGCGCGGCGCGGCGACGGTCAAGCCGGCCGGCTCGGTGCAGGACCTCGTGCTCGCGCAGCGCGCCGCGATCGCCCGGCTGGATCGCAAGGCGCTCGCCGGCCTGCTCGCCGCCGGCGCGTTCGGGTTCGGGACCGGCGCGGACGAGATCGCCGACGGCCGCGACGCGGTGGTGGCCCAGCTCGTCCACGATCTCGGCGAGCCGCCGGCCGGCGGCTTCACCGTCGAGTCGAAGGCGATCGCGATCGGCGAGGCCCCGGGCCACGCGTGGATCGCCGAGCAGCTCGAGGTCACCGCCGGGCGCGAGCTGCGCAGCTTCGCGGTCAGCGAGCTCGCCGCGGTGATCGACGGCAGCTGGCGGATCGTCGCGCTGCACTGGGCCACGCCGGTCGCCGACGCGACCGCCCAGCGGCTCGCGATCCTGAGCCGGCTGCCGGTGCCCGCGCGGGTCGCGGACCGCCGCGACGCCAGCGGCGAGCTCGACCGGGCGGTGCGCGCCGCGTTCGCCAGCCGCGCCGCGTTCGCCGAGGCCCACAGCGAGCGCGCGGACGCGTTCAACTTCGGCAGCGGCGGCGAGCGCGCGGGCGGCGGCGCGGCGATCCAGCGGATCTTCAGCAAGCTCAAGGCCCAGATCCGGATCCACGACGGTGCGCGGGTCGTGACCGGCGACGCGTGGGATCCGGCGCAGAAGGATGCGCCCCGGATCGGCTGGGCCGCGCTCAACGTCGATTACACGACCCGGACCCGCGCCGCGACCGAGGTGACCCAGACGTTCCGCGTGCTCGCGGTGCTGATCAAGGAGGACCGCGGCTGGAAGATCGTCCAGACCCAGTGGTCCAACGGCGGCCCGATTCATTAGCTCGCCGTACATGTTAATGCGCGGCTTGGCTCCGGAGTGCCATTGACCGTCGATCCGGTGTCGCCTAGCATGCGCCGGCGGCCGCGATCGTAGAGCGACCGGAGATCGACCGAAGATCGAATGGAGATCGAACGATGACGTTCTACAAGCGCCACGCGCCGAATCACCGCGAGCACCAGCGCGCGCTCGCCGATCACTCCGGGTTCGCCGGCTGGAAGGCGCAGGACCTGGAGGCGGCACTGCCCACCACGCAGTGGGAGGCGGAGGTCCGGCGCGGCCAGGAGCTCGGGCTGCCGTGCGCCGATTCGATCGAGGACAAGACCGAGATCAGCTGCTTCCAGCGCGGCGAGCTGCCGCACTGGTCGGGGATCAACACGTTCCTCAAGATGCCGTATCTCGAGGACGTCCGGAAGGTCGGCGACTACGACGTCGCGTTCGTCGGCGCGCCGTTCGACATCGGCACGACCTATCGCTCGGGGACGCGGTTCGGCCCCCAGGCGATCCGCCGGATCTCGTCGCTGTACACCGCGTACAACTTCGAGCTCGGCGTCGATCTGCGCGAGTCGCTCAGGATGTGCGACGTCGGCGATATCTTCTGTCCGGCGAACATCACCAAGGGCCACGATCAGATCAGCAAGGGAATCGCCCATATCCTGGCGCAGGGCACGCTGCCGATGATCATGGGCGGCGATCACTCGATCGGCTATCCCACCCTGCGCGGCGTCGCCCAGTGCGTCGAGGGCAAGATCGGCATCATCCATCTCGATCGCCATGTCGATACCCAGGACAAGGACATGGACGAGATCATGCATACCTGCCCGTGGTTCCACGCGACGCAGATCGCGAACTGTCCGCCGGCCAACCTGGTCCAGATCGGGATCGGTGGCTGGCAGGTGCCGCGGCTCGGCGTGCGCCAGGGCCGCGCGATGCGCTCGACGATCCTGACGATCGACGACGTCGAGAAGATCGGCATCGACAAGACGATCGAGATCGCGCTGGAGGTCGCGTGGAAGGGCGCCAGCGCGGTGTTCCTGTCGTTCGACATCGACTCGGTCGACGCCGGGTTCGTGCCCGGGACCGGCTGGCCGGAGCCCGGCGGGTTCCTGCCGCGCGAGGCGCTCGCGATCCTGCGCGGGGTCGCCAGGGAGGGCGTCGCCGGCATGGAGGTCGTCGAGGTCTCGCCGCCGTACGACCACTCCGACATCACCGCGCTGCTCGCGGTGCGCGCGATGGTCGATGTCCTGGCGACGATGGTGAAGCACGACCGGATCGGCGGGCGGCTGACCGCGCCGACCGCCTGAGCCGGAGCGGATGTCCGCGTGGCCCCGCTGTTCCTGATCGTCACCGATCTGTTGCCGCACGAGGGCGCGTGGCCGCGCGCGGTGGCCGACGCCCAGGCGGTGGCCGACGCCGCGGCGCCGATCCTGGGCTTCGCGCCCGAGGTCCGGGTCGCGAGCCTGGGCGGCGGGACCGAGCCCGGCGCGGCGCAGCCCGACACGCTCGCGGGGGTGCTCGCCGAGCAGGCCGCGGCCGGCCGGACGCTCGCGTTCGTGCTGCCGGCGCTCCTCGAGCTCGGCATGTTCGAGCGCGAGGCGCTGGTCGAGCTGATCCGCGAGTCGCAGCGCCGCGCGCCGTCGCTCGCGATCCACCACGACGACGTCGACCCGTGTCACCGCCACCTGATCCAGGCGTTCGCCGAGGCGCTGTGGGACGGCCTCGCCGGCAGCGGCCTGCCGCCGCAGCGGATCGGCGTGCTGGTGGTCGCGGGCGGGCAGGGCGACGCGCGCGGCCGGGCGGCGGCCTACGCGGTGATGCGCCTGCTGTGGGAGCAGCTCGCGGTCGCGCACGGCGACGTCGCGTTCGTCCGCCACCCCCGGCCGGGCGTCCCCGAGGCGCTCGCGCGCTGCGCCGCCTCGCCGCTGCACTGGATCGCCGCGCCGATGATGCTGTGGCCGGACGCGATCCACGGCTACGCCGAGGTGCTGTTCGACGACTTTTCGCGCGCGCACCCCGAGGCGGCGGGGCCCGGCCTGGCGGCGACCATCGGCGGCAGCCCGCACGTCCGCGCCTGGCTGGTCGAGCGGCTGCTCGCGCTGTTCCGCGCCCACCGCGATCGCGCGAGCGCCCGGGCGCCGTCGCTGATCCACGCGTCCCACACCCGCGAGAGCTGTGTGATCGGGCCCGAGGCGAGCTGCACGATGGACATCCTGCCCAGCCCGCTCGGCCCCGATCTCGCCTACGGCGCCGGTGTGATCGCCGAGATCGTCGACACCGACGGGCTCGCGCGCCTGGTCCGCCACTTCGAGCTCACCGCCGAGTACGTGTTCGTCAAGGTCACCTGGCACGGCTACGCCACCGGGACGTTCACCGACGCCGCCGCGCTCGATCGCCTGCTGTCCGCGCTGCCCGGCCGGGCGATCGTGCTCGAGGGCCACTCGACCGGGCGCAACCTCGGCGGCGGGCCGCTGCACTGGGAGACCGACGCGCGCGCGCACCGCGGCTGGCTGCGCGATCAGGAGGCCGAGTTCCTGCGCCGCACCGGCCTGCACGACGTGCTCGCCCGCCACCGCGCGCACTACGTCAACGTCACCGAGGCGTACTGGGACGGCGCGTGCGCGCCGCGCGATCAGGTGCTCGGCCTGCTCGCCGAGCGCGGCGTGCGGCTGGCCGACGAGGCGCTCGCGGACTTCGTGCCGGCGATCGTGATCGAGCACCTCGGCGCGCCGTTCGTGTCGTTCGCCCGGTTCAAGGGCCCGACCCGGCTGGGGATCTCGAATTGCTTCGGCCTGCTGCCGCCGCCGCTGCGCAGCCGGTTCCACGGCCCGACGATCGACCACTTCGCGCGGGTGTGCTGCGACGTTGCCCGGCTGTACGGCGCGCTGCTCCGGCCGTACGGCCTCGTCGAGGCGCTCCACAGCGCCGTGCGGTGGAACCGCAGCGGCCTGTACCGGAGCCGGTTCGGCAACTACGACCTGATCGCGAACCCCGGCCTCGTCACGCTGAGCCGCGGCCTGGTCGCCGCCGATGTGCTCGCCAGCCGGCTCCAGGGCCAGGACGTCCGGCGCAGCGCGTTCTTCGCGGCGGTGTTCGACGAGCTCGGCGCGCCGGAGCGATCGCCGGACGGCGCGGTCAGCGCGATCGACGCGGCGATCCCCGACGAGCTGATCCAGCGGTTCGCGTGACTGCGCCGCGCGGCCCGCGCCGCCGGGCGGGAGTGCCGGGAGCGCGGGAGTTCGGGAGTCGCGAACACGCAGTGGTCATCAGACATGTGGTTTCACGGACAGGATTCCGTGCCGAGGAAATACTCGCGAAACATGTCTGAAATCCGCATCGTTCTGCGGCACGCAATCGCGCAGTCTGCGGCCTTTCGCGGCGCAGAAAACAGATTGCATATCGCATCGGGATGCCCTTATGTACGAGGCCAAGATCATGAATGCGTCCCGCGCATGGCTCGCCGGCCTGATCGCCGGTGTGGTCTCGGTATCGTGTAGTGGCAAGAAGTCCGACGGCGGTGCGCCGGCGCCGGGCGGCGCCGCGCCGCAGATCGCGGCCAAGCCCAGCGAGGCGAAGCCAGCGGCTGCGGGCCGTGAGTTCCAGATCGCGTGGTCGGTGTGGACCGGCTGGATGCCGTTCAAGCTGATGGAGGCCAAGGGGTTCCTCGCCCGGCGCGCCGCCGACCAGGGGATCTCGGTCAAGCTCGTCGAGTTCCCGGCCTACATGGACTCGGTCACCGCGTTCGCCGCCGGCAAGCTCGACGGCTGTGCGCTCACGGCGATGGAGGCGCTGCAGCCCGCCGCGGCAGGGGTCGACACCGTCGCGATCGTCGTCAACGACACCTCCAGCGGGGGCGACGGCGTGCTGGTCCGCGGCATCGACGACCTCCGGGGCCTGCGCGGCAAGGAGATCCTGCTCGCCGAGCTCAGCGTCAGCCACTACCTGCTGATCCGCGGCCTCGATTCGGTCGGGATGAAGGAGTCCGACGTCAAGATCAAGAACACGGATGGCGACGAGGCCGGCAAGGCGTTCATCGCCGATCCCAGGGTCGAGGCGGTGACGACCTGGAACCCGCACCTGTTCCAGGCCATCGAGGCCGGCAAGGGCAAGGTGATCTTCTCGAGCAAGCAGATCCCCGGCGAGATCATCGACCTGCTCGTGGTCAACCACAAGGCGCTCGACGAGGCGCCCCGGCTCGCCACGGTGCTGACCGAGGCCTGGTACGACGCGATGCGGGCGATCGAGGACCCGGCGACGCGCGAGGACTCGATCGCGATCATGGCGGCGGCCGCGCACGCCTCGGTCGACGAGTTCAAGAAGATGATGGCCGGCACCGACCTGTACACCGACCGCGCGCGCGGCGCGGCGTTCCTCGAGGCCGACGCCACGAAGGCGACGATGGAGAAGATCAAGCAGTTCTCGATCGACCACGGCCTGGTCAAGGACACCCACTTCGCGATCGGCTACGGCCCGAAGGCGACCGAGAAGCTGCGGTTCGACGCGTCGTACGCGGCGGCCCGGTGATGGTCGGTGACGCCCGGTGACGATCGAGCCGCGGTTCCGATCGATCATCGGCTCGCCGCTCGCGCCGGCGACGCGCGTGCTGCTCGGCGCGGCCGGCGTCGTGCTGGTGATCGCCGCGTACAGCGGGTATGTCCACCGCCACGAGCTCGGCGGCGGCAACCCGCGGTTCAGCCCGGGGCTCGGCCAGCTGTGGACGGCGCTCGGCGAGCTCACCGACGTCGATCCGCGCACCGGCAAGGTGCCGTTCTGGACCGACACCTTCGCGTCGCTGTGGATCCTCGCGCGCGGGCTCGGCATCGGCATCGCGATCTCCGCGACGCTCGGCATCGCGATGGGCGTGCTGTCGTCGGTGCACGCGATGGGCTCGCCGATCGTGACCGCGATCGCCAAGGTCCCGCCGACCGCGCTGATCGCGCTGTTCATCGTGGTGTTCGGCGCGACCGGCGACGGCTTCAAGATCGCGCTGATCGCGTTCGGCATCTCGCCGACCTTGACCCTGGGGATCGCCATGGTCGCGCGCGCGGTCCCGAGCAACATGATCGTCAAGGCGTACTCGCTCGGCGCGTCGACCGCCGCGGTCGTCGCCAAGGGCATCCTGCCGCAGATCGTCCCGCAGATCGTCGAGATGATCCGGCTCGCGGTCGGTCCGGCGTGGATCTACCTGATCGCCGCCGAGTACGTCAACGCCAGCGAGGGCATCGGCCACGGCATCGTGCTCAGCATGCGCATGGTCCGGATCGACCACATCCTGGTCTACGTGATCTGGCTCGCGCTGCTCGGGACCGCGATCGACCTCGCGTTCCACGCGGCATCGCGCGTGGTCGCGCCGTGGGCCGCAGCGCGCAAGGAGGACTGACCCGATGTCGCCCAACCACCCCGTGCTGGAGTGCAAGCGGCTCGCGCAGCGCTACCGCGTGCGCGGCGGCCACCAGGTCGTGTTCGACGGCCTCGACCTCGCGATCGACGGCCACCAGTTCGTCAGCGTGATCGGGGCGAGCGGCTGCGGCAAGTCGACGCTGCTGCGTCTGGTGCTCGGCTCGGAGCGGCCGTGGAAAGGCACGCTGCGCTCGTGCGGCGAGCCGATCACCCACCCCGACCGCACCCGCGGCATCGTGTTCCAGAAGTACTCGCTGTTCCCGCACCGCACCGTGCTCCAGAACGTGATGTTCGGCCTCGAGCTGTCCCGCACCTACCTGGTGCAGAAGTGGCTGACCTGGCCGTGGTACCGCACGCGCGAGCACCGGCGGTTCCGCGACGAGGCGATGCACCACCTCGAGCAGGTCAAGCTGCACGAGCACGCCGGCAAGTACCCGCACCAGCTGTCGGGC
Organism: Kofleriaceae bacterium; assembly: GCA_036265355.1. Taxonomy (GTDB): domain Bacteria; phylum Myxococcota_A; class Polyangia; order Haliangiales; family Haliangiaceae; genus JABFXX01. The sequence goes on from DATAPF010000003.1 coordinate 29,195, forward strand.
GGCATGCAGCAGCGCGTCGCGATCGCGCAGGCCCTGATCATGAAGCCGCGCATCCTGCTGATGGACGAGCCGTTCGGCGCGCTCGACCCGGCGACCCGCGAGTCGCTGCAGCGCTCGATCGTCGGCGCGTTCCACGGCCAGGAGACCACGATCGTGCTGGTCACCCACAACCTCGAGGAGGCGGTCTACGTCGGCACCCGCCTGCTCGTGCTGGCCAAGGACCCGCACCAGCCCGCGGCCGGCTCGCGGATCGTGATCGATCAGGCGATCCGCCAGAGCGCGCCGCTCGATGCCCCCGAGACCCAGGATCTGCTCGCCCATGTTCGTCGCGCCGGCTTCGCCTGACCGCCGCGGCTGACCGGCCGGTCGCGTGGTGACCGGCGCCGGACGCGCCGTGCTAGCCTGGCCGCCCTCGCCGGCCTCGCGCGGGCGACTTCCGGAGGCACCCCGTGAGTGATCCAGCCAAGTTTGCGCTCCAGCTCGACGACTTCCGCGAGGTCCGCGCGCGGATCGCACCGCACATCAAGCACACCCCGCTCTTGACCTCGCGCCAGCTCAGCGAGCGCTCGGGGTTCGACGTCCGGGTCAAGGCCGAGATGTTCCAGCGCGTCGGCTCCTACAAGATCCGCGGCCCGCTCAACAAGTTCGCGCTGATGCCCGACGACCAGAAGCGGCGCGGCGTGGTCTGCTCGTCGGCCGGCAACCACGCCCAGGGCGTCGCGCTCGCCGCCCGGGTCCACGGCATCCGCGCCGTCGTCTGCATGGCCACCAATGCCACGCCCGCCAAGGTCGCCGCCACCCGCGGCTACGGCGCCGAGGTCGTGTCGCACGGCAGCATCTGGGACGAGGCCAACGAGAAGGCCAAGGAGCTGGTGCGGACCCAGGGCCTGACCTACGTCCACCCGTTCGACGACGAGCAGCTGATCGCCGGCCAGGGCACGCTCGGCCTCGAGATCGTCCAGGACTGGCCCGAGGTCGACGCCGTCATCGTCCCGATCGGCGGCGGCGGCCTGATCTCCGGCGTGTCGATGGCGATCAAGTCGCACAACCCCAGAGCCAAGGTGATCGGCGTCGAGTCGTCCGACGGCCCCGCGATGCAGCGCAGCATCGCGGCCGGCCGCCTGGAGACCATCGACTGCGGCACGATCATCGACGGGCTGCGGGTCCGCCGGGTCGGCGAGATCACGTTCTCGGTCGTGCAGCGCTTCGTCGACGACATCGTCGCGCTGCCCGATCGCGACATCTTCGAGGCGATGATCTGGGTCATGGAGCGCTGCAAGCTGGTCGTCGAGGGCGCCGCCGCCGCCCCGGTCGCCGCGCTGCTCCACGGCCTCGTCAAGCTCCCGGCCGGCTCGCGCGTCGCCGTCGTGCTGTCCGGCGGCAACCTCAACCTCGATCCGCTGCGCGGCCTGTCCTGGAACTGACCTCACCATGCACTGTGATTGCGGGGCTGCGCGCGACGCGAGGCGGGCGTCTCGTCACGCCGAGGTCGGCATCGGCGTCAGCAGCCAGCGCAGGCTGAGCTCGATCCGGCTCGCGAGCTGCCCGAGCGTGCTGTCGAGCTCCGTGCGGTCGATCCCGAGCCGGTCCTGCAACTGGCGCCGCACACCTTCGATCAGCGCCTTGCGCGCGTGCGCGATCCAGCGGGCCGCGGTGGCACGATGTACGCCGTGGAGCGCCCCGATGCGGTCGATTCCGAGCCGGTCGATCACCTGGTAGCGCAGCAGGTTGCGCTCGCGCGGAGCGAGCGCCGCGAACGCGGAGCGGAAGGCGGCCTCGAGCTCGCTGCCGAGCTGTCTGCCGAGCAGGCCGAGTTCCGGGTTACACGATCTGGCCACGATCGCGAGATCATCGATCGCGGTTTCTCGGTGGTGCTTGCGGAATGCGGTCACGGCGGCGCGGCTCGCCGCCACGCGGAGCCAGCCGGCGAGCGAGCCGCGCCCGTTGTATTCGGCGATCTTCGGCCCGCGGTCTGGGTCGCCGACGAGAAACCGCACGCGCACGGCTTGCACGGCATCGGCAGCGGCCGCACGGTCCCGCCCCTGCCGGATCAGCGCGGACGCGAGCTCGGCCAGGTAGTGCTTGTCGAATGCGATGATTGCCTGTTCGACCCGCGCGGCGCAGGCGATCGCGAGGTACAGCTCGTCCGCGCGCACGTCGTCGAACGGGCCGCCATCGAGCTGGTTCGCGGCCAGCTCCGAGAATGTCGCAATGTCGAGCTCGACACCGGGCCACGCTTCGCGGCCACGTGCATGGAGTGTGCACAGCTCGTGTTCGACCCCTATCACCATGGCACCCACAACACACGCTATCCCGATCGTCGAGTCTGCACAAGTCGGCGCGCGGCGATCGCGTGTGCAGCAGCCTGCGCCATGCGCGCGCGGGCACGGAGCACCGTGTGCCCGGCGCGTTGCCATCGTCTGCCGGTCATGTTTCCCGCGACGTGGTAGATCTGACCCTGGCTGCGGCATGGGATCCCGCGTGACCTGTCTATCCGAGTCGACGATCGTCGGTCTCCTGGAGCGTGGTCTGCCGGGCGAGCAGCGCGCGGAGGTCGAGCGCACCTCGATGCGTGCGCGAGCTGCCGCCGGGTGGTCGTCGACGTGACGGCCGCGCTCACGCGCTCGTCGAGCGCCGCCGAGGACCACACCACGGATCCGGCCCAGCGCCCGGACCACGACGCAGAGCTCCAGCTCGGCGCGATGGTCGGGCGATTCGTCGCGCTCGATCGGATCGGTCGCGGCGGATGGGGACGGTGTACACGGCCTACGATCCCGAGCTGGATCGCAACATCGCGCTCAAGATCCTGCATCGCCAGGCCCGGACCGGGGACCGCGCGCGCGCCCAGATCCTGGCCGAAGCACAGGCGATGGCGCGGATCAGCCACCCTGGCGTGGTGGCGATCGGCGTCGAGTCGTCCGACGGCCCCGCGATGCAGCGCAGCGTCGCGGCCGGCCGGCTGGAGACCATCGACTGCGGCACGATCATCGACGGGCTGCGGGTCCGCCGGGTCGGCGAGATCACGTTCTCGGTCGTGCAGCGGTTCGTCGACGACATCGTCGCGCTGCCCGATCGCGACATCTTCGAGGCGATGATCTGGGTCATGGAGCGCTGCAAGCTGGTCGTCGAGGGCGCCGCCGCGGCGCCGGTCGCCGCGCTGCTCCACGGCCTGATCAAGCTCCCGGCCGGCTCGCGGGTCGCCGTCGTGCTGTCCGGCGGTAACCTCAACCTCGATCAGCTGCGCGGCCTGTCCTGGAACTGACCGGACCGCGCTGCGCCACGGTGAGGCAGGAGTTTCGATCCCAGCTCACCGAGGGCCCCGACGGAATGGACACGACACCCGCGCACCCCGAAGCTCAGAAGCAGTTGCTCAGGGTCCCGGCCGTCCACTTGTTGGCACTGACCACGTTGTCCGGGACATCGATCCGGCAGAAGCTGGACAACTCGCCAACTCGCCTTTGCTGCGCGGCTCGTGACCCTGGATCGGGATTCTCGGTCGACTCGATGCGTCGCGGAATGCAGCAGGTCCGGATGACGAGGCGTGAGGTGTGCTGTGCCCGTGGGGGGATGAACACGCCGAACGGATGCGGTTGTGGGGCTTGCGAGCTCGCCCACTTACGGCCCAGGGCGAGTCTGGCTTCGAGCAAGCGCCGCACGACTCGGCCACCGATGGCCCCTCCACCATGTCGCGCTCGATCTTCCTCCGGCCTCGATCCTGTAGAATGGCTCCGATGAGGGTCGCTGCTCTCGCGTTGCTTGCCGGTATTCTGCTCGCCTCGGGTTGCGCGGCGCCACGAGCGGCGGAGCGATCGAGCCCGCCGCCGCCGGCGGGAGCACCGAATATCGTGGTCGACAAGGCCAAGCTCTCCGCCACGAGGGAGGATGCCTGCCGGCGGTTCACTGCGACGGAAATGAAGGACGCCGCCCAGGGCGCCACCGACGCGGGGATGCTGCTCCCCGATTACGAGGGGTTCCGGGCCACGGTCAAGAAGCTCGACGTGACGATCACATTCCGGGACAGTAACCCCGCGTGTGCGCCGCACCTCGCGTCGGGCGTGCGGTCCAAGGGGCACGACATCCTGCAGAAGACATGGGACGCGTCCAACCTGCTGCCGGAGGACCAAGGCCTCGCAGGCTTGGTCTCCAACCTGATGGCGCACCCTCCTCTCGGGGAGAAGGTCTCCCACCCGCAGCTGACGCTCAAGGACGGGCAGCCGGTGACCTGCGACCACGATATGATGGACATGCTCGAAGCCGACGGGCGGCGCATCCCTGGCGAGGTGCCGCGCGATCTCGAGATCCGAGCAGCACTCAACGCGGCCGCGGCCCCGACCCCCAGGGGGCACCGCGACCGCGTCATGCACGGCTGTCAGGCCGCCTATGCGCAGTACATCAAGCTGCACCCGGACGAACCGGTCATCACCATTCTCTTCAAACCGGAGGCGCCGCTGACCGTCTTCGATCACGACGGCAAGACCTATCACCTGACGTCGGTCGAGGATGTGCTCGACTTCTATCTCTGCAAGGGGGCCGGGTTGGCGCCCGAGTGGGACGTCGAGTCGGAGGATCGATCCTTCACGCCGCCGCACCGCCAGCGGCTCCGCTGACGACCGTGCTGGCTACCGATTCATCCAGCTGGATCATCTCGACGTCGTTTCAAGCTCGTCGGAGGTCATCCGAGATCCGGCCAGAACCCGGACAGAGCACAGCGCAGGATCGTGCCGGTATCCGAAGTCCGGTCCCTACCTGCGTGCACGCCTGGGTGCGATCATCGGCGACGACACCGGCACACTCGGGCCACCAGACGGTGTGGCGGCCGGCTTGGTCCGGAGCTCGTACGAGAACGGGAGGAGCTCGAACCGCACCGCTCGGCGTCCACCGTCGAGGCGCGAGCGGCGGCCCGGGTCACAGCCCGAACGCCAGGAGGACCCGGCCCGGGATGCCGAACCAGGTGTAATACCCCGACTGGACGTAGAGCATGCCGTGCGCGACGACGGCGCCTCCGTGGCCGGACAGGGCGCCGCCCGGTCCGGCCACGTGGTTGACGCCGCTGAACTCGCGGACCGTGTCGTATTGCCAGAGGATCTCGCCGTCCTCCGCCCGGTAGATCCGCAGCTTTCCGTCCATGCTGCCCTCGTAGACCAGCCCCGGCGTGGCGGTCACCGCCGACATGTGCGCGAGGTGACAGGCATCGGCGTGCGCCGCGGCCCCGCCGGTGGTGCAGCCGTCGGCCGGGTTGGGAGTCCGCCACAGGATCTCGCCGGTCGCGGGGTCGAGGCCGAACAGCGTGCCCGGCTTCGCCATCGAGGTCGCCACGTAGAGCCGGCGACCGTCGTACGCTGTACCCCACAGGATGCCCATCGATCCACCGTTGGGTTGCGCGATCGACGTCTGGCGCTGCCACACGATCTGTCCCGTCGTCGCGTCGAACACGTGGTAGACGCCGCTCTTCTGACCGATGCCGACGACGGTCCGGCCGCCGACGGTGAACACGTTCGGCGAGGAGCCGAAGTCCCAGTCGATGTTGGTCCCGTCGGCCATCCCGGCGCAATGCTCGACGGGGAGGTGGCGCTCGATCGGCCTGATGCAGCCGACCGTCCAGACGTCCGGATGGTTGATCTGCTGCTTCCAGCGCAATGCGCCGGTGTCGATGTTCAGCGCGATGACCGTGTCGTCGTCCTGGCCGGGCCCGCTGGTCCCGGTGAAGCTGTTCCCGGTCCCATAGAACACGGTCCGCGACGCCGCGTCGATCGCCGGGCTGCTCCAGACCCCGGCACCGGCGGGCGCATACTTGGCCACGCCGTCGGGCCAGCTGCCGGCGCGCTCGGCCGGCGGCATCGTGTACCGTCGCCAGCGGACGTTGCCCGTGGCCAGGCTGACCGAGACGAACTGGCCGCGCGCCGTGCAGCATGGGTACGCAGCCTCGGTCGCCGCGGCCTCTTCACTGTTGGCGACTCCCACGTAGACGTTCCCATCGAACACGAGCGGCGAGCTGCTGATCGTGGCCGTCTCGTGCTCCCCCACCCGCACGGACCACAGCTGGCGCCCGGTGCCGGCATCGAGCGCGTACAGCGATCCCCGGGTGTCACCGAAGATCACCTTGCCATCCGCGACCGCCGGCCCGGTGAAAACGGACGCGCCGGCGCTCGCTGCAGCCTCGGACACCCACAGCGTCTCCCCGGTCCGGGCGTCCAGCGCGTAGATCTTGCCATCCCCCCAGCCGACGTAGAGGGTGTGGCCCACCACGGCCGGCTGGCTGCCATGCGGGAGGTTTTCTACGTCCGGGAACACAAAGCTCCACTTCAATTTCAGCCCGGCCACCGTCGCTGGGGTGATCACGGTTTCGGCGGCGTTGTACCGGGTGCCGCGGAGGTCCTTCTGCCACCCGGGCCAGTCACCGGCTGTGGCGCCCGGCGGGCCATCGCGGTTCCCGGCACCCGCGGGCGCGGTGGCGGTCGTGACGGGGCGCTCGGCTCGAGAGCTACACGCCGCCGGGCTCAGCGCCGCGACGTGGAGCAGCGCGACGATGGCGACGTCGCCGAGGGTCCGGGGAGCACTGCGTCGCGCGCGGTCGTTCGGGTGGGTCATCAGGATTCTCCGAATCGTCGATGCGCCAGTACGCAGACCAGACCGCAATGTCGCGCACCGCGCGCAGCGTATCAGCGAATGTCAGGACGCGCAGCGCGCGAGTATCAGATCACCTGAGCTGGTTCGCGGCCAGCTCCGAGAACATCGCAATGTCGAGCTCGACACCGGGCCACGCTTCGCGACGCACGCTATCCCGATCGTCGAGGCTGCGCAAGCCGTCGCGCGATGATCGCGGATGCTGCCGTCTGCGCCATGTGCGTGCGGGCACGGGGGCACCGTGTGGTCGGTGCGTTGCCATCGTCTGCCGGCACGGTTGCACGCGACATGGTAAACCCGACCCTGGCTGCGGCATGGGATCCCGCGTGACCTGTCTGTCCGAGTCGACGATCGTGGGTCTCCTGGAGGGTGGTCTTCCAGGTGATCAGCGCGCGGAGATCGAGGCGCACCTCGATGCCTGCGCGAGCTGCCGCCGGGTCGTCGTCGACCTGACGGCCGCCCTCACGCGCTCGTCGAGTGCCGCCGAGGACCACACCACGGATCCGGCCCAGCGCCCGGACCACGGCGCAGAGCTCCAGCTCGGCGCGATGGTCGGGCGATTCGTCGCGCTCGATCGGATCGGTCGCGGCGGGATGGGGACGGTGTACACGGCCTACGATCCCGAGCTGGATCGCAACATCGCGCTCAAGA
>DATAPF010000004.1:0-135432 GCA_036265355.1 Kofleriaceae bacterium
GCGACCGGATCGCCGACGTGGCCGCGCGCTGGTTCATGGCGCTGGCGGTGCGCGGCCGGGCGCAGACCATGCTGACGTTCCTGTTCGGGTTCGGCTTCGCGGTGCAGCTGCTGCGGGCGCAGGACCGCGGCCAGCCCGTGCTGCCGATCTACCTGCGGCGGATCGCCGCGCTGTTCGCGATCGGCTGGCTGCACGTGCTGCTGCTGTCCTGGGTCGACGTGACCTGGGGGTATGCGCTCATCGCCCTGTTCCTGCTCCCGTTCGTGCGGGCCAGCGATCGAACCCGGCTGATCGCCGCGGCGGCGCTGACGATCATCCCGGCGCTGGTCTATGCGTTCCCCGCGGTCGCACCGTGGTGCCACGCGCTGCTGTTCGATCAGCCGCGCGCCGCCTACGTCGATCAGTTCGCCGCCGCGGCGCGCAGCGGCGACCGGATCGCGATCGTGCACGCGCACGTGGCGATCGCGCTGCTGTGGACGTTCGGCAGCACCGGGGTGTGGTACCTGCCGTTCATGCTCGCCCGGTTCCTGCTCGGCCTGGTCGCCGGCGCGCGGCGCTGGTTCGACCACGACGGCGCCGACCACCTCCCGGTGTTCCGCAACGTGCTCATCGCGGGCGCGCTCGGGACGGTGGTCGGCTGGGTGCCCGAGGCGCTCGTCGCGGCGCACGCGTTCGACCCGGCCGGCCACGGGCTCGCGGTGGCGATGGCCCTGACCGTCGTGTCGCGCCTGGCGCTGCTCGCGCAGGTTGCGATGTACGTCGCGGCCGTCGTGCTGCTCATGCAGCGGCCCGGGTGGCGCCGCGTGCTCGTCGTGATCGCGCCGGTCGGCCGCATGCCGCTGACCACGTACCTGATGCAGAGCCTGATCTGCACGTCGCTGTTCTACGGCTGGGGGCTGGCCTGGACCACGCCACCGCCCGCGGCGTGCGTCGGCCTCGGGCTCGCGATCTTCGCGGTCCAGACCGTGGTCGCGCACGCCTGGCTGCGCTGGTTCCGGTTCGGCCCCGCCGAGTGGCTGTGGCGGTCGATCGTCTACTGGCGGCTCCAGCCGATGCGGTGACCCCGGGCGCCGGATCGCACGCTACGAGTGCACGTTCTCGCACGCCTCGCCGATCAGGGTGTGCGAGCCATCGTCGTTCATCCGCCAGGTCCGCGCGCAGTAGTCGCCTCCGGGCACGTCACCGTTGGGGAACCATTGCACGGTGAGCGGGGGGTCGCCGGGATGCACGACCTCGAAGTCACTGCAGCGCGGCAGGGCCGAGGCCGGACCGTGGATGCACACCTGGAGCTTTCGGGCCGAGTCCACGACCTCCGCCGTCGCCTCCATCTCGCTGACGAACAGGCCACCGTGACCAGCACTCGTGATGGTGATGCAGGTCAAGACGTTGTTGTCGGACGACCCGAAGGTGCAGCCGTGTGCGTCGGCCGAGGCCACGCGGGCACCCACGAAGAGCGCCGTGGTGCAGACCGCGGCAGCCAGCAGACCGATCTTCAGACGACTGAGCTTCACAGAATCCTCCCGCTGTGGAACCGACAGCGATCGTGGAGTCACGGCAAGACGCTTGGTCCAAGAGGTGATCATGAATGTGTCTCCCGAGAACGAGTGAGAGTGTTTGTCGATGCAGTCGACATCATCGCCTCCGCATCCAGGCACGCGAACACGCGCCTACTGGAGAGGGCTTTCCGCGCGCCTGGAGTCGCGGGGCGATTTCACAACAGACTGGAATCGAAACGGTTTTACCGGACCACCGCGTCGCGAGCGGCATCGCGCGCGGGCCGGCGTCCGTGCGTCACGGAAACTCGCCCTCGGCAAGCCAGATGTTGCCCTCGCCGCGGTTCACCACCGCGATGACGTGCTGGTCATCCGCAGCGTAGTTCACGTCCACGATCCACTGGTTCAGCCGATGCTTCACCCGCGGTGGACGGTCGCTGTCGACGTCGACCTCGACGATCTCGTAGCCGCCTCGCACGATGAGGATGCGCCGCCCGTCGCGCGAACGCGCGAAGCCCCAGGTGTTGCCTTCAGTGCGCGCCAGCATCGGCGGCGCCGCACCCGCCGCAGCTCCGCCGCGCTCGTCGGTCACCATCAGGCGATAGCCGAGCGCGGAAGGCTCGAGGAAGAAGATGCGCTTGTCGGCCGCCGAGGTCATCGGGATGCGCGACGGCGTCGCCGTCAGCTGCCGCGCGGCGCCGCCGGCCGCGGGGACGATCCACAGATGGGCGCGACCGCCCGTCCAGCGCACGAAGATCACGTGGCGATCATCCTGCGAGAACACCGGCTCGGTGTCGCTGGCGTCGTCGGTGAGCCGGCGCGGCGGCGTCGCCCCGTCGATCGCCCCCAGCCAGATCCCAGCCGGCGCGCGGCCCACGTACGCGAACCACCTGCGGTCCTGGGATACCCCGCCGAGCTCGCCGCCGCCCCGGGGACCGACCGCGTGGACCCTCCCGCTGCCGCCGTCGAGCACGAACAGCTGCAGGCTGCCGGTGCGGTTGGACGAGAACAGCAGGTGGCGATCGTCCACCGCGACCGGGGTGTACACGTCCCAGTCGCCGCTCTCCATCACCGGCACCGGCACCAGCCGGCCGTTGTCCTCGATGCGCACCAGCTGCAAGGGGCGCTTGCACGTCGAGAACGCCAGCCGGCGGCCGTCGGCCGAGATCGCGAATCCGTGGCTCGGCGAGACGCCGCCGCCCACCGTCTGTAGCTCGCCCCCGGCACGCGGCGCGCGCACCAGATCGTTGACCGCGCCGTACCGGTTGGTGAAGTACACCGCCTGCTGCGACGGCGCCGCGACCATCCCGGAATCGACGGACGCCACGTGCTCGGCGAGCACCCGCAGCCCGTCGCGCGCGAGCACGCCGATGCGCCGGCGATCCTCGCCCTCCTTCCAGTCGATGACCAGCCCGCCATCGCGGAACGCCGACATCGTCCTCTGGTTGCGATCGTGAGGCAGGCGGATCACGTGCGGCTGCGCCGCGGCGTCGTCGACGTCACGGCCGGTGATGTTGCCCTCGGCGTCGAACGCAGCGATCACGGCCGCGGACAGCCACGTGACCATGCCCCCACTCGGCAGGACCCCGTGTGCATCCGGCGCAGCGCGATCGGCGGCGGAACGCCCGGCGGCAGGCGCTCGCGCAGATACGTGCGGCGTCACGATGGCGCACGCGTCGTCACCGCGAGCTGGGACAACACCGCGCGGGTCTGGGACGCCGGCACCGGCAAGCACCGGCAAGCCTGAGCATCATCACGTACAGCCGCAGCGCGCGGATGGCAGGCGACCGGGTCACGACGTGGTCACCGCGGGCTCGCCTGGTGGATCGCGTCGAGCTCCTGCCAGCGCGCGAACAGCCGCTCGACCTCGGCGCGCGCGGCATCGAGCCCGGCGATCAACCCCGGGACCGCGGTCGGCCGGTCCTTGAACACGCCCGGATCCGACAGCTCGGCCTCGAGCGCGGTGACGCGGGTCTCGGCGGCGGCGATCGCCGCCTCGATGCCTTCCAGCTCGCGGGCCTCCTTGAACGTGAGCTTGCGCGGGCCGGCGGCCCGGGCGGCCGCGCGCTCGTCGCGCGAGTCCCGGCGCGCGCGGTCGCCGCGGTCGGTGCGCTCGGCCGGCGCGGGCCGGCGCTCGGCGTAGAACGTGTAGCTGCCCTCGTAGAGCGCGACCCGGCCGTCGCCCTCGAACGCGAGGATCGCGGTGGCGACCCGGTCGAGGAACCAGCGGTCGTGCGACACGATCAGCGCGCAGCCGGCGAAGTGGATCAGGCCGTCCTCGAGCGCGCCCAGGGTCGGCAGGTCGAGGTCGTTGGTCGGCTCGTCGAGCACGAGCAGGTTGCCGCCGCGGCGCAGCAGGCGCGCGAGCTGGACCCGGTTGCGCTCGCCGCCCGACAGCTGGCCGACCTTGGTGTCGGCGACCGAGTCGGGGAACGCGAGCATGCGCAAGAACCCGCGGACGTGGACCTTGCCGTCGGGCAGCTCGACGAAGTCGTAGCCGTCGCCGACCTCGTCGAGCACGGTCAGCTCGTCGCGCAGCTCGCTGCGGCCCTGCTCGAGGTACGCCGGCCGGGTGTTGGCGCCGAGCACGACGTTGCCGGCGTCGGGGGGGACCAGCCCGAGCAGGGTCCGGATCAGCGTGGTCTTGCCGGCGCCGTTGGGGCCGACCACGCCGATCCGGTCGCCCGGCTTCATGACCAGCGTCAGATCGCGGAACAGGAGCTTGCCGCCGAGCGACTTGGTGACCCGGTCGAGCTCGACGATCGTGCCGCCGAGCCGCGGGCCGCTCGGCAGGCGCAGCGCCGGCGCCTCGGCGCGGCGGTCGTCGTCGGTCGGCGCGGCGGCGACCGCGGCGTCGAACCGGTCGATCCGCGCCTTGGCCTTGGTGGTGCGGGCCGGCGGGCCGCGCCGGATCCAGTCGATCTCGCGGCGGATGAACGACGCGCGCTGGTACTCGGCCTCGGTCTCGGCGGACAGCCGCTCCGCCTGGTGCAGGATGAACTCGGCGTAGTCGCCGTCGTAGCCGTAGACCTTGCCGCGATCGACCTCGAGGATCCGGGTCGCGACCCGGTCGAGGAAGTAGCGGTCGTGGGTCACGACGATCAGCGCCCCCGGCCAGCCGGCGAGCCGGGTCTCGAGCCACTCGACGGTGGTGGCGTCGAGGTGGTTGGTCGGCTCGTCGAGCGCGAGCACGTCGGCCTTGCCGAGCAGCGCGCGGGCCAGCGCGACCCGGCGGCGCTCGCCGAGCGACAGCGTCGCGATCCGGTGATCCGCCGGCGGCAGCTCGAGCGCGGTGGCGATGGTCGCGACCTCGTGATCGGGCACGCCGTCGCGCGCGAGCGCGGCGCCGACCGCGAGCTCGGGGTCGAGCACCGGCTCCTGGGCGACGTACTCGAGCGCGAGGTCGCGCTTCCAGGTCACCAGGCCGGCGTCGGGCGCGAGCGTCGGATCGTCGCCGCCCATCGCGCGGTGCACGACGATCTCGAGCAGCGTCGACTTGCCCGCGCCGTTGGCGCCGATCATGCCGATCCGGTCGCGGTCGTGGACCGCGAACGACGCGCCGGCGAGCACACGGCGGGTGCCGAACCGCTTCTCCAGCCCCTGGACGGTGAGGATCGCGGTCACGACAGCCGGGCGAGGTCAGTCTGCACGAGCAGGTAGGTCAGGCGCAGCAGGTTCATCCGGGCCTCGGGCGAGCGCACCTTGTTGCCGAGCTCGCCGAGCCGGGTCTGGCCATCGAGCAGGCTGTAGACCCGGAGCAGCGCGTCGCCGAGGCCGAACTGCGCCAGCTCGTCGTCCTGGATCGGCTCGCGGACCACGAAGCCCTTGAGGTTGGCCGACAGCCAGTCCTCGATCAGCGGCTCGCCGAGCTGGGCCGCGCCCGCGCCGATCACGCGGAACGCGTCGAGGTGCAACGACCGCGTCTTCCACGGGTTGGGGTGGCGCGCGGTCCACGTGTAGCGACCCTTCTGCCACGAGAACGCCTCCATCAGCTTGGCCGCGACCTGCTTGGCGAGCAGGCGGTAGGCCTCGAGCGGCTCGAGGATGTCGAGGCCGACCAGCGTGTCGGCGAGCCGGCCGCCGAAGTGGTGGACCACGCTCATCGCGCGCTGCAGCGCCGGCTGGGTCAGCGCGCCCTGGTGGATCAGGTAGTTGCCGAGCCGCTCGCTCTCGACGTTGGAGCTGACGAACTGGGGCTGGCCGTCGACCAGGTAGGCCTCCTTGAGCACGCCGGCCCGGCCCTCGAGCGTGAGCAGGCCGGTGCCCTTGGACCGCGCGAGCTGGTACACCGCGCGCAGCACCGGGTGCTGTGCGATCTCGCCGACCTCGCGCGAACCCGACGGGATGTCGACGTCCTCGGGGGCGACGTCGTCCTCGTCGCGCGTGACCTGGACGACGCCGCTCGAGCCGACGTCGCCGGTCGCATCGCTCAGGCCGCTCGGGATCGCCTCGCCGGCGATGAACTCGGCGCGCGCCCGCGCCGCCTCGGCCTCGGCCTGGGCCTGGCTCATCCGGGTCAGCGGCCCGGACAGCGCGCCGGCGTCGTCGTCCTCCACGGCGACCACACCCGAGCCGTCCAGATCGACGGTCGGCGCGTTGATCACCTGGCCGAGCAGCGCGGCGAGCTGGCGCGCCGACGCCCGGGTGGTGCGGCGCAGCCATTCGTCGAGCGCGTCGCGGAACTGCGCGGCGCTCTGCCAGCGGTCCTCGGCGCGGCGCTGCAGCGCCTTGGTGGTCAGCACGCGGAGCTCGATCGGAAACTCGGCGGCGTACTTGTGCAGCCGGTCGAGCCGCGCGTCGCGCACCATCAGCAGGATGTCGAGATCGTTGGTCGACGTGAACAGCCGGCGCGCCATCACCATCTCGGCGAGCAGGATGCCGACCGAGAACAGGTCGGAGCGCGCGTCGACCTCGCTGCCCGAGACCTGCTCGGGCGACATGTAGCCGTACTTGCCCTTGAGCGTGCCGGCCTCGGTCTTGTGCCGGCGCTCGGCGGCGCGCGCGATGCCGAAGTCGGTCAGCTTGACGTCGCCGCGCCACGACAGCAGCACGTTGCCGGGCGAGATGTCGCGGTGGATGATGCCGAGCGGCCGGCCCGACGCGTCGAGCGCGTGGTGGGCGTAGTCGAGCGCGTCGAGCACGTCGCGGGCGATCAGCGCTGCGAGGTCGGGCGGCAGGCGGATCTGGCTGCGCGCGCACTCGCGGAGCAGCGCGAGCACGTCGAGCCCGTCGACGTACTGCATCGCGATGTACGGGGTGTCGGCGTCGGTGCCGAGCTCGAACACCTGGACGATGTGGCGGTGGTCGAGCTGCGCGGTGATCCGCGCCTCGTCGATGAACATCTCGACGAACGAGTGATCGGTGGCCAGGTGCGGCAGGATCTTCTTGATCGCGACCAGCTTGGCGAAGCCGTGCTCGCCGGTCAGCGTGGCCTTGAACAGCTCCGCCATGCCGCCGACCGCCAGCCGGTCGACGATCTGGTACCTCCCGATCGCCTTGGGCATGGGCGCCGTCACGACCGCCGCACTATACATCGTCGAGGCCGCTGACACGTTGGCAGCGCCGCCGTCGGCAACCGTCGCACGCCTGACACGCCAGGCGCGGTCGACCGCGGAAAGCTGCGCGGTTACCGCGTGGCACAGCGCTTGATGAAGCCGCCTTACACGATGCCACGGTTCACGCGTTCGGCCTCCTCCCCCTGGGCCCCCACCCGGCGCTGGTCGGTCGGGCTCGCGCGCCGGCCCTGGATGTTCACCGCGCTCACCGTCGGAGTGTGCGCGGGGTTCGCGGCCCGCGCCACCGCCTCCCTGGTCGAGGCGCGCTACCTCCCCGATCCACCCTCCCCGGCGCTGGCCCCGGCGCCGCGGCCACTCCCGCCCTCCCGGCCGCCGCGCCCCGACGGCAGCCAGCTGGTCGCGCGCAACATGTTCTGCTCGCAGTGCGTGCCCGGCGGGGCGGATCTGACCACCGACCCGGCGCTGGCCCAGGCGATCCTGATCGCGACCAGCCTGGGCCGCGAGTCGCATGCCACGGTCGCGATCCCGGCCACCGGGGTGCAGGGCGCGTGGGGCGTCGGCGAGGCGATCCCCGGACTCGGCCGGCTCGACCGCGTCGGCGCGACCTGGGCCGAGATCCTCGATCGCGCCGGCCGCCGCGGCCGGCTGTCCCTGCTCGATGCGGCGGCGGGCCGCGGCCCCGACACGGCAATGCCAGGGCGCGCGGCCGCCGCCTGGAGCGAACGGATCCGCCAGCTCGACGAGCAGACCTACGAGGTCGACCGCAGCCTGGTGCGCGAGCTCGTGACCGGGGTCACCCGGCCCGGCAGCCTACGGCTGATTCCGACGTTCGACCACGGCGCGCTCACCGGGATCCGGCTGCTCGGCGCCACCGCCGACACGCCGGCGGGCGCCATCGGCCTGGCGAGCGGCGACGTCGTGATGGCGATCAACGGCGCGCCGGTCCAGAACGCGCAGCAGCTGCTCGATCTCTACGCCGGCCTGGACGAGCTGACCGTCGTCGAGCTGTCGGGTACCCGCCGCGGCCGGCCGCTGACCCGGACGCTGCGGCTGCGGTGAGCCGCCGCCCGGGCCCCCCGGATCGCTCCGCCCGCGGAACTGCTGCGGCGTCGCGCCGGTCCAGCGCTTGAACGCGCGGCGGAACGCGCGGGGATCGGCGAACCCGACCGCGGCCGCGATCGCCTTGAACGGATCGCCGTCGCCGACCGCCCGGATCGCCTGGTCGCGGCGCAGCCCGTCGAGCACGCGCTGGTAGCTCGTGCCCTCGGCGGCGAGCTGGCGGTGCAGCGAGCGCGCGCTGGTCCCGAGCTCGGCCGCGATCTGTTCGACGGTCGGCGCCGAGGTCGCGAGATCGCGCTCGAGCGCCGCGGCGATCCGCTCGGCCAGCGTCGGCGGCGGCCGCGGCGTGTACCACTCGAGCATCTCGCGGAAGAACTGGCCCGCGCCGGGGGACAGCCTGGACTGCACCGGCTGGGCCAGCGAGTCCTCGGCGATCACCAGCCCCGGCGTGCCGCCGATGTGCACGGGCACGCCGCACACCGCCTCCCACGCGCTGAGCGAGACCGGGGGGCGGTGGCCGAGGACGATGGCGCGCGGCCGCCACGCGCCCCCGGTCAGCTCGAGGCTCGCCCGCACGATCAGCGCGAGCAGGTACTCCACGCCGACCCGGACGCCGAGCGCGGGCGACGGCGGAACGTCGAGCTGGAGCTGGACATCGCCGCCGTGGCGGACCGCGCGCGCCGGGAAGGCATCGGTCACGTAGCGCCAGTGCACCACGGTCGATTGCAGCACCTCGGCCATCGTCCGGCACGACATCAGCGCGAAGTGGATCAGGGCGTGGTGCTCATCGATCCCGGCGGCGACCGCGAGCGGCATCGCCGGACCGAGCTCGCGGACCGCGCGCTCGCGCAGCTCCTGGGCCCGCACCAGGCTCAGCCGGGCGTAGAACGCCGGATCGCGCGCGCTCGGGCCCTCGTCGAGCACCAGCCCGCGCACCCGCGCCGCGCTGACCAGACGGCGTATGGCAAATACCGACTCCGTCGTCCTCGTCGACACTGCACTGATATATCACATCATGCGGACATCCTGATTCACAGAATTCTGCCTTATTTACATGCACAGGAATGCAAGAATTCACTCACGCAGCATTTCACTGCAGATCTCACCGAAACATGCAGTGGCAGCCTCGGTCCCGCGATTGGCGACAGCAGTCCCCGTCATTGATCCTAGGGTGTGTGTGCTCGCAATCGGCGAGCGTCGAACACGGAGGAGGACACCATGATCATTCGAGCACGAGCTGTCGTGATCGCGATCGCATGCGGCCTGTGCGCCTGCGAGGCCGCCGGCCAGGGCCCGCCGGCCAGCCCGGCGCCGGAGGCCACCGCCCCGGCCGCCGAACCGGCCGCGCCGGCCGCCGACGACACCCCGCTGTACACCACGCGCGCGGTGATCGCGCCGACGCCCGCGATGCTGAGGGCAGCGCTGAGCAATGATCCCGACGCGATGCGCGACTCGATCGCGGCCGCGGCGACCAGCTGCCAGGCGTCCACCACCTGCCCGGCGCAGTTCGCGTCGTGCACCAGCTGGTCGACGTCGTCGCTTTGCAGCGAGACCTGCGGAGGGGTATGTCTGTGCCATCCGATCACCCAGTGTGGCGACGACCCGCCCGAGCCGCGCGGGCGGGACACCTTCAACTCGTTCCGGATCTGCTTCGATTCGAACCAGAATGCCTGTACGCAGTGGTTGAGCACGACGAGCACGTTCTGCGGCTGCTGATCCGACAGGCGCGCTGCCGGCCCGGACATACTGCCATACACAATCCATGGCAGGCTGAAGATCCGGACTGCGACGGCTTGAGACAGCCAGCGACTGCGATGTGAAACGCGCAGTCGCGACTGCGCGCCGCGAATGAGACCGCCGCGGCGCCGCACGCCGGTCGCGCCGCATAATGAGGCAGGGGGCCTGCGGCGGTCCCCGGCGGCCGACGACATCATGCAGTCATCACGATTCACCGCGTAGTGCGCACGCGCACGCGCAGTCATGCAAGAATCTGCTCACGCAGCATTCGACCGCCGGGCTGGCCAGGACAAGCAGTGGCAGCTTCGGTCCCGTGATTGGCGGCAGCGGTCCCCGCGGCCAGCCCTAGGGTGTCCGTGCTCGCAATCAGGCGAGCGTCAAACCACGGAGACGGACATCATGACCATTCGAGCACGAGCTCTTGTCATCGCGATCACATGCGGCCTGTGCGCATGCGAGGCGGCCAGCCAGACCAGCCAGGCCCCGCCGGCCGACCCGGCGCCGGCATCCAGCATGGAAGTGCAATCGCCGAACGACGACACGACGCTGACGATTCCCCGGGCGGTGATCGCGCCGACACCGGAGATGCTGCGGGCCGCGTTGACCGGCGATCCCGACGCGATGCGCGACTCGGTGGTCGCCACGGCCTCGACCTGCCATGCGGCCAGCACCTGCCCCGCACAGTTCGGATCGTGCGGCACCTGGTCGACACCGTCGCTGTGCAACGAGACCTGCGGCGTTCCGCTGTGTCGCTGCATGCCGCTCAGGGACTGCGATGGCGAGCCACCCGAGCCGCGCGGCACGGACACGTTCAACGCGTTCCGGGTCTGCTTCGATTCGAATGCGAACGGCTGTACGGAATGGTCCAGCACGACGACCACGTTCTGCGGCTGCTGACCCGGACAGTCCCGACTGGGCCTCGACACATACTGCCATGAACAATCCATGGCAGGGGAAGATCATGACTGCGACGGCTCGAGACAGCCAGCGACCGCGGAGTGAAACTCATAGTCGCGGCCGGGCGTCGCGAATGAGACCACCGCGGCGTCGCACGCCGGTCGCGCCGATCCGCTCACGCAGCATTTGACCACAGGCCTGGTCGAGACATGCAGTGGCAGCATCGGTCCCGTGATTGGCGGCAGCGGCCCCGGCGACCGCGCCTAGCGTGTCGATGCTCGCCATCGGGCGAGCGTCGAACCACGGAGGAGGACATCATGACCATTCGAGCACGAGCTGTCATCATCGCGATCGCATGCAGTGTGTGCGCATGCCAGGCGGCTGGCCAGGACCCACCGGCCGGCCGGGCGCCGGACGCCACCGCCTCGGTCGCCGGACCGGACGAGCTGGCCGCCGTCGACACGCCGCTGTACGTCAACCGGGCGATGATCCCGCCGACGCCCGAGATGGTGAAGGCGGCGCTGACCGGCGATCCCGACGCGATGCGCGACGCGATCGCGAACACGGCCAGCACTTGCCAGGCATCCACGACGTGCCCGGCGCAGTTCGCGTCGTGCACCAGCTGGTCGACCCCGACCACCTGCAGCTCGACCTGCGGCGCGTCGTTCTGCCTGTGCCGGCCGATCAAGGACTGCATCGGTGAACCGCCGGAGCCCAAGGAAGTCGACACGTTCAACTCATTCCGGATCTGCTTCGACTCCGCCCAGAATGCCTGTACGCAATGGAACAGTACAACGACCTCGTTCTGCGGCTGCTGATCGGGTGAAGATCCAGACTGCGACGGCTTGAGACAGCCAGCGACCGCAGAATGAAACTTGCAGTCGCGACTGCGCGCCGCGAATGAGACCGCCGCGGCGTCGCACGCCGGTCGCGCCGCACGCTGGCGCAGGGGCCGGCGGCGACCTCGGAATACCTCGGGGACGAGGCGCGTTGCATCCCCGCCCCCCGGTGGGTTGCGATGCGCCCGTCCTCGCAGGACAATTCGGCGATGTCCCCGCCCGCGCCGCCCCGTCGCCTCGGCGGCGCGCTCGCGGTCGGCGCCGGCATCTTCCTGTCGCGGATCGCGGGCCTTGCGCGCGAGCGTGCGTTCGCTCACTACCTCGCCCTGTCGCCGGCCGCCGGCGCGTTCCGCGCGGCGTTGCGGATCCCGAACCTGCTCCAGAACCTGCTCGGGGAGGGCGTGCTATCGGCCTCGTTCATCCCGGTCTACGCCCGGCTGCGCGCCGAGGGCCGCCATGACGACGCGTCACGGGTCGCGCGCGCGGTGGGCAGCCTGCTCGCCCTGGTCGCCAGCGCGCTCGCCCTGGCCGGCGTGCTCGCCGCGCGACCGCTGGTCGACCTGCTCGCGCCCGGGTTCCAGGGCTACACCCGCGACATCACCGTCCCGCTGGTCCAGATCCTGTTCCCCGGCGTGGCGCTGCTGGTGATGTCGGCGTGGTGCCTCGGCGTGCTCAACAGCCACCGCAGGTTCTTCCTGTCCTATGTCTCCCCCGTCGTGTGGAACGCCGCGATGATCGCCGCCGCGGTGATCGCCGGGCGCCGCTTCGCCGGCCCCGGCGACCCGGCCGCGCTCGACGACATCGCGCTGTGGATCGCGTGGGGCGCGGTGATCGGCTCGGCGGCCCAGTTCGGGGTCCAGCTGCCGGCCGTGGTGCGCCTGCTCGGCTCGCTGCGGCCGTCGCTCGCGGTCCGCGACCCCGGGGTCGCCGCCACCCTGCGCGCGTTCGTGCCGGTCCTGCTCGGCCGCGGCTCGGTCCAGCTGTCCGGCTACATCGACCAGGTGCTCGCCAGCTACCTCGGCGCCGGCATCCTCGCCGCGATCTCCAGCGCGCAGATCCTCTACCTCCTGCCGGTCAGCCTGTTCGGCATGGCGGTGTCGGCCGCCGAGCTGCCCGAGATGTCGAGCGCGACCGGCGGCGACGCCGTGCGCGCCGAGCACCTCCAGAACCGGCTGCGCGGCTCGCTGCGCCGCATCGTGTTCCTGGTCGTGCCGTCGGCGGTCGCGTTCGTCGCGATCGGCCGCTGGATCGTCGCGCTGCTGTTCCAGACCGGCCGGTTCAGCGACGCCGACACCACCACCGTCTGGATCATCCTCGCCGGCTCGGCGATCGGCCTGTCCGCCGGCACCCAGGGCCGCCTGCTCGGCTCGGCGTTCTACGCGCTCGGCGACCCCCGGCCGCCGCTGCGCGCCGCGCTGGTCCGGGTCGCGATCACCGCCGCGCTGGGCTGGGCGTTCGCCCTGCCGCTGCGCGATCGCCTCGGCTACTCCCCGGCCTGGGGCGCGTTCGGCCTCACCGCGAGCGCCGGCGCCGCCGCCTGGATCGAGTTCGAGCTGCTGCGCCGCTGGCTCGCCCGGCGGATCGGCCCGGTCCCCGTCCCGGTCCGCCTCGGCCTCGGCGCCCTCGCCGCCGCCGCCGCCGCGGGCGCCCTGGGCTACCTCGCCGGCGAGCTCGCGTCGGCCGCCGGCGCGCCGGTCTGGCTCGCCGCGATCGCCGCGATCGCCGCCTTCGGCGCGGTCTACCTCGCCGCCACCGGCCTCGCTGGCGTCCCGGAAGCTGCGGCGCTCACGCGCCGGCTGCGACGCCGCCGCTGACCCGGCCGCCGCGCACCGCTCGCTGCAAACGCCTGCGCGCCGCGCGCCGCGGGAGCTACAGTCCGGCCATGCGGCCGCTCCTGCTCGTGGTGTTGCTGCTGTCGTGCGCCAGCGACGAGTCCCGCCGCGGCCCGGCGCCGACGCGCGCCGACTCGCCGATCGCTCAGCCCGCGCGCGTCCCCGCCCCCGCCGCAGCCCCGGCCGCCGCGCCCGCGCTCGCCCCCGCGGTCGCCGCACGTGAGCCCGCGCCCGATCCCCGCGCCCAGGTCCGCCAGGCCGCGCACGACGCGCTCGCCGCCAACTGCGGCGAGTGCCACGAGGGCCACCGCTCGACCAACCCCAAGGCCCTCGCCATCTTCGATCTCGATCAGCCCGACTGGCCGACCCGGTTCACCCCGCCGCGCTTCGAGTCCGCGCTGCGCCGGCTGGTCAAGAAGTCCGAGCCGGCGAGCGCCGCCTTCATCGCCTTCCGCGACGCCGAGCTCGCCGCCCGCCGCAGAAGTTCCTGGTCATCACGCTGGCGCAGGCGTTCGCCGTCAGCCCGGCGCGCGCGAGCGACTTGATTGCCAAAGAGGGCTGGCACTGGGACGGCGGCTGGTCTGGCCCGGGCGACGCGGACGTGAAGGTCGGGTACGTCGACGTGGTGTTCGAGACCGCCCAGTACCGCCAGACCCAGGACAAGCTCAAACCGATCGGCGACCGAGATGCCGGCGGGCGACTGCAGGGTGCCGCGGTACGCGAAACCGCGATGCAGCGGTTGCCGGCCGGCGAGCAAACCTCGATCAACCAGGAGGCCAACCGCCAGTTCTGGGCGCGCACCGGCTACAAGGTCGGTCACCCGCTCGATGACTCGCCAGAGGATCGCCAGCAGGCCAAGCTGTGGTTCGAGATCCGCGACGAGGTCCTCTCCCATCGCGACAAGCTCAAGTCGCTGCCTCCGGAGATCAAGTCGGTCCTCGGCGGCGAGGGGGCGATCCCACCGAAGGACTACGAGAAAGCGCTGCTGGTCGCCGGCAAGCTCGCGAAGCTCGATCCGAAGGATCGAGCCATGTACCAGCTGCACGGCGTGACCGACGGGATCGACGAGCTGGATCGCAGGCTCGATCAAGCCACCGCCAAACCGGGCGATGCCACCGAGAGCCCAGCCGAGCTGTCGCGGCTACTCCAGGTGTTCAAGGATCGGGTCAAGGATCCCCAGTTCTCGGATGGCAAGGGCCAGTCCTGGCTCAAGTTCGCCAAGTTCCTCGACCTGAACAAGGACAAGATCGAGGCATCCTCCAGGGCAATCCGCCAGGCCACCTCACGCAGGCCAAGATCGATCAGATCATCCGCGAGTACGGCAAGTTCATTGCTGCCGAGCCCGCCGGCAACGAGGAACCGGACAAGCTCGAGACTCAGGATGATTTTGACAAGAAGTTCAAGTACGACCCGGGCTGGCAGAAGCTGTCCAAGGAAGATCGTCGGCTGCTGATCGACTACGCCAAGCTGAACCCGGCCGATGTCGCTGATGGCAAGGTCGACTTCGCGCGCGTGACTACGGACATGAAGGTCTCGATGGCGCTCAAGCTGTCGTGGCAGAGCTGGCCGGGCGAGGTCGCGGAGGCGGCCAAGAGCGCGTTCTCGGATCCAGGCTTCCTGATCACGCTGGTGCTGATCATCGCGGTGTATGTCGGCCTGTGGCTGACACCTGAACCGACGATGATCACCAAGGTCGCGGCCGGTGTACTCACCGTCGTGCTGCTCGCACAGTTTGCATGGGAGGACATCTACGGGCTGGCCAAGGCGTGGATGGCTCTGCAGAGCGACTGTACGGGGGCAAACTCCGTGACCTCACTACAGGCCGCCGGCGACAAGTTCGCCCAAGAAGGTCGGCCAGGTCGGCTTCGACATCTTGATGGCGATCGCGATGTGGGGCATGGGGAAGGCCGCCGGGCCGAAGGTATCCAAGCTCGGCGCCCAGCGGGCGACCGCACGCGCAACCGGAGAGGTCACTACCGCGGAAGCCAGACCCGGTAGCGGCGTGCCGGTGCGGGCGACTGGCGAGGCGCTGAAGGTCATGGACCAGGCTACCGCGCGAGCGCAGGGCACCGGCACGGCACCACCCGCGGATGCCGCAGTACTCGACGCGCTGGCCGACCTCCTCACCGAGCGTGGCAAGCCCGAGGCGGCCAAGGGCCTCAAGGACTTCCGCGCGAAGCTCGGTGACGCCAACGCCAGACGGGCCGTCGACTCCGAACTCGGCAAGGGCAACGACCTGGCGAGCTTCTTGACCGAGAAAGGCATGACCCCGCAGGCCAAAGCCGAGGTGCGCGCCCAGCTGGAGGCGGCCCGGGTCAAGCTCGCGCGCGCCAAGCTGATCGAGCTCAAGATCAATGAAGACCCTCACCTGCGGGCACGGATCAAGGTCGATCTCGCCGAGCTGGCCAAGCAGTTAACCGAGCATCGGATCACCGCGACCGACGAGGCCGGCTTCAACCGGACGGTCCTGGGACACGATATCACCGAGCTGGTCGGCGAAATCGGCGAGGCGCTCGCGCGCGAGAACCTGCGATCGGGCGCCGCCCCCGGTCAAGTTGTGCTATCGAACATCGAGATCGTGCGCGAGGTTCCCGACTTCAAGACCATCGCCGAGTGGAAAGCCGCCGAGCAGGCGGCCGGTCGGCCGGCCGATATCGGTCGCCTCCGCACCGCTGGCGGCAGGCTCTGGCAGAGCATCACCGAGGTCGACAACATGGTGGTCGAGCAAGGCGCCAGTGGCAAGCTGCGCATCGTGGATCTCGAGCAGACGAAGGTCGGCAGCACGCACGCGGCCGCGGTCGCGCAGAACGGCAAAGCAATGGCCGGCCTGGGCGAGATCGCGGCCGGCAAGACGGACGTCCAGATGTTCGATCGCGTCGGCAAGAACGAGCTCGGCGCGCAGCGCACGGGCGAGTTCGATCTGTCCAACCTCGCGGACATCGGCCAGCATACCCGCGGATTGCCGGACAAGGGATTCGATCGCATGCTGCCGTTCGCCAAGACGACCCTCGAACACCTCGCGCGCCAGTTGCTCATCGAAGGGCTACCCGAGGTCTGGCAGCCACCCCCCGCAGTGCCGCCGACAGGCGATCGCCATCACTAACCGCGAGAGACACGCATGCCATACACGTTCATCGCAGCGATCGCTGACGGCCGACTTGGCGGTGCCGACTATCGCGACTGGACCCGCCGGCAGCTTGCCGACCACAATCTCCACCTGGATGGCGACGAGCTCAAGCTCGGCGGCGACTTGGTCGGGTTCTACGCTTTTCTTGATCGCGATCAGGGGGCTCCGCTGATGCCTACGGAAGCGCGGCGCGCACTCGCGGACCTGGGTCCATACAGCGGTAACGTCGTGGGCTACCTCAACTGGACCCATACCGTCGATGAACGCGCTGGCCATGAGCACGTGGCGCCCGCGATCCTACCGATCAGCCGCAGCATCGTGGCACGCACCAACAACGGCCATTACAGGCAGGCCGTCCGGTGCGTCGAGTTCTCACTGTCCACCCTGGTCGGCAAGCATGGGTTCGCCGATGGGGACGCGCTGATCAGTCGTGACGACGACTACCTGTCCTACGTTCAACGCGAGGCTCAGGCCGCAATCACGGCCACCGGGCTCTCGGGCGACATTGTCCGGTTCGAGAGCCACCACAACCCGATCCGGCTGGCCGGCGATCTGCGCCTCCACGGCCGCGTGGTCGATGTTCCCGAGCGCGAGCTCGCCGGTCATCGGTTCCGGATCTGGGCGCTCGACCTGGCGAGCCTTGCTGACTGGGAGTTCTGGAGCGATTAGGATTCGCTTCCGGTCCACGGCAACCACGTGGACGACGTCCAGCATTCGACCCTACTCGCAGCACAGGACCCAACCTCAGCTCTGGTATCTCATTGCAGGATCTCGACCAGCCCGACTGGCCGACCCGGTTCACCCCGCCGCGCTTCGAGTCCGCGCTGCGCCGGCTGGTCAAGAAGTCCGAGCCGGCGAGCGCCGCCTTCATCGCCTTCCGCGACGCCGAGCTCGCCACGCGACCGAACTGATCCATCTGTCGGCCGGCCGCCGCTGGGCTCGCCGACAGCCTCTGCAGGCGCCTGACGCCGACGACGCGTGCCTTCATCGAGCCCGGGCGCGTGCGGTGCCAGATCGAGCTGTACGTCCCGCCGCCGTGGCCGGCCGACGAGCAGCATCGAGCACAGGATCGACACGACGCTATCCGCGGGTGATGCGCCGGCAGTGTGAGCCGATCTCGGTGTCAGGTGATTGGTCCGGAATTCGGACATCATGACCGGATTCCGGACAAATGAACTTGCGCTCGCCAGATCCGAGCGCTAGCGTCGCCGTGCGATGGGCGAGGTCGATATCACCTTCCGGAACCTCGTGCGCGAGCTGCCGTATCCGCTGTTGCACCCTGGCGTTTCCAGGTCACCGGATGGAGGCGATCGGCACCTTCGACTCCAGCGTCGATCGGCCGCGGCAGCGTACCTCCGACGGGCTGATCCGCGTCCGCGATCGCACCGGCGAGGCCGCGGTCCACATCGAGATCGAGCGCAAGTGGCGCCCGAATCTCCCCTCCCGGTTATTCGACTATGCGAGCAGCGCGGTCACCGGGACCCGATTGCCGGTCTGGAGCATCGTGATCTTGCTGCGGCCCGGCGGTCGCCCGCCGCAGGACACCGGCACACACCGGATCCGGGGTATCGGCGGCGACGCGTTCGTGTTTCGTTATCACGTCGTGCGATTGTGGCAGCTCGATGCTCGCAGCATGCGCACGGAGCTGGGCATCGAAGCTGCGCCCTTCCTCGTTGCGATGCGCGGCATCGACGAGGAACTCGTCCGGAAACTCACCGACGAGGTCCGTACCACGCACCGCATGACCCAGCGCGCTCGAGAGAGCACGATGAGGTTGCTGGTCGTCGTCACGGCCGCTATGCTTGGAAGTGATACAGCCCGGAGGATCTTCCCCATGGAGTGGCTCAACAAGGATCCCAACGTTCAGGCCTTCATCAACGACTGGAAGGAGCTGGGACGCGCCGAAGGGCGAACCAAGGGATTGGCCGAAGGACGGGCCGAAGGCGAGAGCAAGGGACGGGCCAAGGGACGGGCCGAGGGACGGGCCGAGGGCGAGAGCAAGGGACGGGCCACAGAAGCTCGGTTGCTCCTCTACAAGGTGCTCGCGGCGCGTTCGTTCTCGGTGACCTCGGCCACGCGGGCCCGCATCGAGCGCGAGACGGACACCTCACGGCTCGAAGCGTGGCTGGAGACCGCCGTGACTGCGCGGACCGTTCGCGACGTATTTCGGCGCCGCTGAGCGCGCCGGCTGAGCTCCCTGCTTTCAGCCGCCTTCGGCGGCTCGCCGCGCATCGGTTCCGATCGGGTGCTCGATCCTCGCGAGCCTCGCTGACAGGGAGCTCCGGGAGCGACCAGGATTCCGCTCCTGACCCGGAGCGCAGCGGCGGGGCGGTGTAGATTCCGGCCCATGAGCAATGCTTCCGGCGATCCGACGCAGCTCACCCTCACCGAGCTCGGCGCGGCGTACCGCGCGCGGCAGCTGTCGCCGGTCGACGCGACCCGGGCCTGCCTCGACCGGATCGCGCGGCTCGATCCCGAGCTCCACGCGTTCATCACGGTCACCGGCGAGCTCGCGCTCGACCAGGCGCGCGCGGCCCAGGCGGAGCTCGCCCGCGGCCGCGACCGCGGTCCCCTGCACGGCGTGCCGATCGCGCTCAAGGACCTGGTCGACACCGCCGGGGTCCGCACCACCGGCGGCAGCGCGCTGTTCGAGGACCGGGTGCCCTCCGAGGACGCCGAGGTCGTGCGCCGGCTGCGCGACGCGGGCGCCGTGATGCTCGGCAAGCTCAACCTGCACGAGATGGCGTACGGGGCCAGCGGGATGATCGGCCACTTCCCGATCACCCGCAACCCGCGCAACCCGGCGCACATCTGCGGCGGATCGTCGTCGGGTTCGGGCGCCGCGGTCGCCGCCGGGATGTGCTACGCGGCGATCGGCTCGGACACCGCGGGCTCGATCCGGATCCCGGCCGCGCTGTGCGGCATCGTCGGCTTCATGCCGAGCTACGGGCTGGTCAGCCTGCGCGGCGTGATCCCGCTGGCGTGGTCGTACGATCACGTCGGACCGATGACGCGCACCGTGCGCGACGCCGCGCTCGTGCTCCAGGCGATCGCCGGCTACGACCCGGCCGACATCACCAGCATCGCATTTCCCGGCGCCGACTACGTCGCCGCGGTCGATGGCACCGCCGGCACGCCGCCGCCGCGGCTCGGCGTCGCGCGGTCGCACTTCTTCGAGGATCTCGACCCCGAGGTCGCCGCCGCGGTCGAGCGCGCGCTCGGCGTGCTCGCCGGGCTGGGCGCCACGCTGCGCGACGTCGAGATCGCCGTCGACGAGGACCGCACGGTGGCCCGCGCCGAGACCTACGCCTACCACCGGCCCTGGCTCGACAAGGCCTCCGAGCGCTACCAGCCCGAGACCCTGCGCCGGATCCGCACCGGTGAGCCGGTGACCGGCGCGGACTACGTCGACCGCTGGCGCGACCTCCAGCGCATGCGGCGCGCGGCGCCGGCGCTGTTCGCCGACGTCGACCTGATCGTCATGCCGACCACGGTGGTGCCGGCGCCGACCATCGCCGAGCTCGCGGCTCGGCCCGACGAGCTGCGCCCGCGCGAGCTGGTCCTGATGCGAAACACACGGATGTTCGACGTGCTCGGCACGGCGGGGATCAGTGTGCCGTGCGGCACCACCGCCGCCGGGCTACCGATCGGCCTGCAGATCATCGGCGCGCCGGGCGCCGACGCCGCGGTGCTGCGCCTGGCCGCCGCCTACGAGGCCGCGGCGCGCTGAGCGCGCGCGGATCCTTCGCGCGCATCGTCGAGCTCGCACTCACAGCGCCATCGCGGCCGCCGTCTCGGCGGTGCTGAGCCGGCGCGGAAGGGCCGGCGGCGGGAGGATCAAGGCGGCAGGTTGGACGGCGGCCTGATCGCCGGCTCGTGGTTCTGCCACAGGGCTACAGGCAGGGATAGGGCGCAGGGCTGGGACCATAACATTCATCCCACTGCCCATCTGCTTCGCAGAACTGCTCGCCGGGGCAGGTACAGCCCTGTGGAAACGGACAGCAGAACTGACTCGAGCCCGGCATACACACCTCCTCCGCGGTTTGCGCCGGGCCAGGCGCGTTCACCGAGCTCGCAGGCTGCGCGCGCTCGCCGGACGCCACGGAATCGCCCGTGAGGGCCGCGGATTGCGAGGCCACCGGCGTCGACTCGACGCTGCACGCGAACAGGAACACCGCACCGAGCAGCCAGGAAGATCGAATCATGTCGTTCTCCTTCTATGGGACCTTGCGAGCAACGCCCGCGGGCCGCGACCGTACACGTCGACCGCGCGGCCGGAGTGCAGCGAGTTGGTGCACCGCGTCGACACGAACCGGAGTCCGCCGCGGCGGCGCTCGATCCGTCACGATCAGAATGCGCCGCCGATCGAGAGGCCGAGCGAGCCGCCGGTGACGCTGGGCGCGATGGCGACCGGGGCAGACTCGAGCGACGGCGCGGTCGCCCACAGGATCACCGCGGCAACCGCCGCTGCACCCCCGGCGCCAAACGCGATGTCCGCGTACAGCGCCGAGCGCCGGGCGGTGTCGACCCCGTGCTGTGCGCTTGCGACCCGGGCATGATCGCACGGGTTGATCGCACCGCCGCACAGCCGCCTGGCGTCGTCGTAGCGCGAGCGCGCCTGCAGGCCGAACACGGTGCCTCCGCCGGCGGCACCCAGCGCCACGCCGCCGAGCACCAGCGCGAACACGCGGCGGCGGTGGCGGCTCGCAGCGAGCTCGGGATCGATCGCCGGCGGCGCCGGTCGGGCCGGGCTTGCGTCCCTGGGCGGCCGGACGATCGGGAGCGGCTCCAGCGCCGGGATCTCGATCGCCAGGGTCTGGCCCTCGACGGCGGTGTACTCGCGACGCCAGGTCTTCGTCGTCGCGCGCTCGCCGTCGCGCCCGACCGCCGTGACCGCAACGGTGCCCGGATCGACCGGCACGGCGACCGGCACGGCGACGGCGACCTCTCGCCCGTTGACCTGCACGACCAGCCCCGGGGTCGGACCGGCGAGCTTGAACGTGTACTTCGGCAGCCGCCGCTCCAGCTTGCCGGCCTGCGCCGCGGCATCGGCGCGCAGCTCCGCGGTCGGCGCGGTGTCGGACAGCTCGCGCCACAGCAGCCACGCCGAGGCGATCCGGCCGATCCGGCTGTGGCAGCGCGCGAGCGCGCCCTTGGTGCCGCTGTCCTTGACCAGCTGCAGGCTGGCCTGCAGCTCGGAGCACGCCTTCTCGAGGTGGCCCGCCTTCATGTCCTTGATGCCCTGATCGAACAGCGCGACCGCCTCGGCCTCGGGGTCCGCGGCGGCCGGGCGCGCCGCGACGGCCGCCGCGAGCAGCACGGCGACCGCGAGCCCGGCGCGGCTCATCGCGCGGCTCATCGCGCGGCTCATCGCGCACCCCTGCCGCTCATCGCTGCGGCTTCACGTCGTGCGTCATGTGCATCCACTTGTCGTCGTCGTCCTGCGCCGGCGCTGCCGAGCCAGGCCCGGCCGATCCCGAGCCGGCGCCGACCCGCGGCGGGCGCGCCCGGGTGCGAGGCGGTGGATGGCGGTGGCGATCCGGCGGTGGCGGCGCGGTGTGCACGGCGGTGGCCGGCGCGGTCGACGGGCTCGGCGGCGCGACCTCCGGCGCGGGCAGCGCAGCCGCCGGCTGCGCGGGGCCGGGTGGCGCGGCGGCCGCGCGCGGCGGATCCTCGACGATCGGCTCGACGATCGGCCCCGGCGAACGCGCCGGCTCGACCGCGGACGCCGGGCCCGCGCCGGGCCCCGCGGGCTCGGGCTGCGCCGGCCGGGCGACCGCCGGCCCCCCGGGGAGCTCGGCGTCGCCGAACCAGCCGGTCCGCCACAGCATGACGACGACCAGCGCGCCGACCCCGAGGCCGGCCAGCACCGCGCCGGCGACGCCCCAGGATCGGCCCTCGCTGCGCCCGCCGAGCGACTGACCGGACGTCCCGACCAGCGTGTTGGGCGGCGTCCGCTCGGAGTCGAGCGCCGCCCCGGCGGACGGGATGCCGGCCGTCGAGATCGCCGAGGCCGAGTCGTGCCGCCCGGTCCGGCTCAGCACGATCTGGATCCGCGACGCGCTGGTGCTGGCGTTGGTCAGCCCGAACGGTTCGAGCGCGCGCGCGAGCTCGCCGACGTCGGGGTAGCGGTGGTCGGGCTCCTTCTGCAGGCAGCGCATCACCGCGTCCTCGAAGCCGTCCGGCAGGTCGCCGCGGATCGCCGACATCGGCTCGGGATCGTCGTTGACGACGTGCATGCACAAGAGCGGCAGCGTGTCGCCGTGAAACGGCGGCCGGCCGGTCACCAGCTGGTAGAGCACCACGCCGAGCGACCACACGTCGGCGCGCGCATCGACGCTGCGGGTCGACTCCATCTGCTCGGGCGCCATGTAGGCCGGCGAGCCCATGATGTCGCCGGTCCGGGTCGACACGCCGTGCAGCGAGATCTTCGAGATCCCGAAGTCGAGGACCTTGAGCACGCTGCCGCCGTCGTTGCGCCGGTGGACGAACAGGTTGTCGGGCTTGAGATCGCGGTGGACGATGCCGTGCGCGTGGGCCTCGGCGAGGCCCTCGATCGCCTGCAGGATGTAATCGACCGCGTCGGGCACCCGCAGCGCCCCGTGCCGGCGCAGCAGCGCGGCGAGGCTCTCGCCCTGCAGGTACTCCATCACGATGTACGGCGCGCCGGAGTCGAGCCGTCCGAGGTCGACCATCCGGCACACGTGATCGCTGTTGAGCCGGCCCGCGGCCCTGGCCTCGCGCAGGAACCGGGCCGCGGTCTCGGGCGACTCCGCCGCGCTGGGCAGCATGAACTTGAGCGCGACCCGCTGGTCGAGCTCGAGATGGGTCGCGGCCACGACCATGCCCATGCCGCCGATGCCGAGGATCTTGTCGACCCGGTACTTGCCGGCGAGCACGTCGCCGACGGCGGCGATGCCGTCCTTCATGGCGCGCGGCTCACCCCGGTCATCTGCCAATGGTATCACCACGGTGCCGGTTTGTAGTCCTTGAGGAACAGCCCCCACAGGTGGTTGCCGGTGTTTGCGCCGTCGAACACCGGGTCGACGATCCGCGCCGCGCCATCGACGATGTCGAGCGGCGGGTGGAAGCCATGAATGCGAGTCTTGCGCTTCGCGTGCACCTCGGGATCTTCATCGGTGACCCAGCCGGTATCGACGCTGTTCATGTGGATTCCGTCACGGACGTAATCCGCCCCCGCGGTCCGCGTCATCATGTTGAGGGCGGCCTTGGCCATGTTGGTGTGCGGGTGCTTGTCGGTCTTCCAGCGACGGTAAAACTGGCCCTCCATCGCCGAGACATTGACCACATGGGCGTCGCGGGTCGGGACCCGGGCGAGCAGCGGCCGCAGCCGGGCGTTCAGCACGAACGGCGCCACCGCATTGACCAGGTGGACCTCGAGCAGCTCGGCGGTCGGCACCTCGGCGAGCGTCATCCGCCAGCTGTTGAAATCTCGCAGATCGACCTGCTGCAGGTCGGCGTCGACCCGGCCGGCCGGGTACAGGTGGCCGCCGCGCTCGAGGTCCTCGGCGAGCAGCGGCACCTGGGCGAGCACCGCGGACTTCCAGAGCCCGGCGGCGCGCAGCTCGTTCCGGTCGGCCCGGACGATCCCCTGGCAGAGCGCCTGGTTACGCTCGAGCGCGGCCCGCTCGGCCGGCGGCAGCTGCCGCTCATCGACCTCCCCGGCGGCGACGTGGTCGTACCAGCCGGCCGGTCGGCGCACGGTCTGGCACGCGTTGTTGATCAGGGCGTCGAGCCGCGGCAGGGTCGCCAGCAGGTGGTCGCACCAGCGCTCGACGCTCGGCGTGTGGCGCAGGTCGATGCCGTAGACGTGCAGCCGCGCCATCCAGTCGGCGGCGTCGGGCTCGCGGGCAAACCGCCGGGCGGCGTCGCGCGGGAACCGGGTCGCGACGATGACCTCGGCGCCGGCGCGCAGCAGCTTGATCGCCGCCTGGTAGCCGATCTTGACCCGGCCGCCGGTGACCAGCGCGACCCGGCCGCGCAGGTCTGCCGTCTGGTGCCGCTTGTCGAAGTTGAGCGCCGCGCACGGCGGGCACATCTGGTCGTAGAAGTGGTGGAGCTCGTGAAACTCGGTCTTGCAGACGTAGCACAGCCGCGCGGTCTCGACGCGGATCGCGTCCGCGCCGTCGCCGGTCGGCTCGCCCGGCTCGGCGCGCCGGGCCTCGGCCGCGGCCCAGGCATCGGGCTCGGCGTCGTCGCGCACCGGCGCATCGAGCGGCATCGCCGGGCGCGGCAGCGGGGTCCGGTACACCGGATCCTTGCGCAGCACGCGGATCCCGGTCTGGTCGAGCCGGGCCCGGTCGGCGTCGCGCCGGGCCTGGGTGCGCTGGCGGGCGAGCACCTTGCCCAGCGCCTTGCGGCTGTAGCGATCGGGCCGCGACAGCTGGCCCGCGGCGGTGACCAGGCGGATCCGAAGCGGCTCGTCGAGCTCGGCCAGCGCCCGCAGGTCGGCGCCCAGCCGTTCGAGCAGCTCGATCGCGTCACGGACCTTGGATTTGTCCACGGCGGCGTATATTGACGCGCGGAATGATCATCGCCAAGCGCCTCAAGGGTAAAGCCATCGCGACCTGGCTCGGGCCGACCGGGGACGCCGCGCGGCGCGCGCTGTCCCGGGCGCGCCAGCGGATCACCAGCGCCCCGCGCCGGCTCGACTTCTACTTCGACATCGCCGATCCGATGAGCTATCTCACCGCCCAGGCGGTGTCGCGGCTGGTCGCGGCGTATCCGGTCGAGCTCGCCGTGCACGTGATCACGCCGCCGGCGTCCGACGTCGACCCCGCGCCGGACCTGCGGGTCAAGCACGCGGTGCGCGACGCCCGGCTGGTCGCCGAGTACTGGAACGTCGAGTTCCCGGCCCACCGCGAGGCCGACAGCGGCCTGGTCCGCGAGGTCGGCACCGCGCTGATCCGCGACCGCCCGGCCGCCGACCAGCTGCGCGTGGCGACCGAGCTCGCCGGCGCGATGTGGCGCGGCGACAAGAAGCGGCTCGGCGAGCTGGTGCTGGCGCACGGCACCGAGAGCTCGAACTCGGTCGCGCCGATCCTCAACATGAACTACGCCGAGCTGCGCAAGGCCGGCCACTACCAGGGCGCGATGCTGGCCTACGACGGCACCTGGTACTGGGGGATCGACCGGCTGCCCTACCTCGAGGCCGCGCTCGCCGAGGCCACCGCCACGACCGCCGCGCCGGTGGTCGCGCCGCGCCCCGCGTCCGAGCGCGGTCCGCTCAAGCTGTCCGACCAGCCGCTGGTCTGCGAGCTGTGGTTCTCGTTCCGCTCGCCGTACAGCTACCTCGCGCTCGAGCGCATCGAGGCGGTGCTCGCGCCGTACGGCGTGCCGCTGGTGCTCAAGCCGATCGCACCGATGGTGGCGCGCGGCCTGCCGCTGCCCGGCGTCAAGCGGATGTACATCGTGCGCGACGCCAAGCGCGAGGCCGATCGCCACGCCATCGCGTTCGGCGAGCTGTGCGATCCGCTGGGCCCGGGGATCGACCACTGCATCGCGATCGCCCACCGTGCCGCACAGCACGGCAGGGCGATGGCGTTCGCGCGCTCGGCGATGCGCGGGATCTGGGCCGAGGCGCTCGACATGACCGAGTACGTCGACCTGCGCACCGTCGTCGAGCGCGCCGGGATCGCATGGGACGACGCGCGCGACGCGCTGGCGCCCGCGGCGGTCGGCGAGGCCATGAAGGCCGCGCAGGCCAGCGCGACCGAGCTCGCGGTCTACAGCCTGTGGGGCGTCCCGTCGATGCGGTGCGGCGAGTTCGTGGCGTGGGGTCAGGACCGCCTGGACCTGCTCGCCGACCGGCTGCGCCGCCACGCGCTGGCGATGCGGTGACGTTCACAATGAACAAACGTTTCGCGGCCGGCCAAGCCCGCGATCGCGAACTCGGCGCACCACGCGACCGATCGGGTGCATGCTATGGATCAACCATGTTCGCGTCGCCTGAATCGCGGACCCAGCCACCATTGCCGGCAGCGCTCCCTGGTCCGGCCGAGGTCGTGAACCTGCCCAGCCCCGGCCTGCCGGCGGACCACGGCCTCGCCAGCCTCGGCCTGGTGATGCAGCTCGCCGGCCGCACCACCGCGGCGCTCGTCGCGCTGCTCGCCTCGCTCGCCTGGCTCGACGGGCGGCTCGATCGGTACGGCGCATCGCACACCGCCTGGCTCGGGCTGGCGATCGCGCTGTGCATCGCGCGCTCGCAGCTCCACCGCGTCGCCGGCCGCGATCTGGCCTACGGCCGGCGCTGGACCGAGGGCGATCCGTTCGATGCGACGCGCACCTACTGCGTGCTCGCGCTCGGCCAGGCGGTCGCGATCGGCGCGATCGCCGCACGCGTGTTCGACCAGCCGTGGCCGGCCGCCGCCGGGATCACCGCCGCGCTCTCGCTGTGGCCGTGCGCGCTCGCGGTCATCTTCTACGTCGAGTACCGGTCGCGGCCGCTCCGGGTCGAGCCGCTGCGCGCCGGGCTGCCGCTCGGCGAGGACCGCGGCCTGGAGGGCGCCTCGATCCTGATGACCGTGCTCGGCGCCTACGGCGTGGTGTCGACCGGCGGGATCGTCGTGATGCTCGGCGCGCTGTCGCCGCATCATGTGCAGCACGGCTGGGGCGTGATGCTGCTCGTGGTGTTCGCGTTGCTCGTGGTGCGCTCGTCGCTGCAGATCCGCGCCGGGCTCGCCGGCCTGCGCGACAGCTCGTTCCAGCGCTCGTTCGACCGCCCCTGCGAGCTCGCCGGGCGCTACGCCGCGTTCGGCGTGATCAGCGCGTTCTGCGTCGGCGGCGTCCTGGTGCTGCTCGCGATGGCGGAGCGGCTGACCCCGGACGCGATCCTCAGCGTCGCGGTGGCGTGCTGGCTGCTCATCACCTGGCCGATGATCGTCAAGCGCTACTTCAGCCAGCGCCAGTTCGCCGAGCTGCTGGCCGGCGACCGGGTGACCCACCGCCGCGCCCCCGATGCCGGACTGACCGCGCTGGGCTGGCTGCTCGCCGGCCACGCCACCCTGGTCGCCGCCGTCGTGATCCTGCAGCTCACCGGCCATCCCCGGCTCGGCCCCCAGCTCGGGCGGGTGACCGACCACGCGCTCGTGCTCAGCGGGCTGGCGGTCGGCCGGTGGTGGCTGATCGACGCCGGTCTCGCGGTGGCGTCGGTCGTGCTCGAGCTCGCCGCCGCGGCCGCGCTGATCCGGATGAGCGACCAGCGCCGGGCGATCACCACGATCTACGCGGTATTCGCCGGGGTGGTCGCGCTCGGTCCGGCGGTCCCGGTGCTCGCATCCCTGGGCCACCAGCTGAGCATCTGGACCGGCATCCAGCTCCTGCCGTCGGCCGTCCAGCTCGTGATGCCGGTCGCTGCGCTGCTGCTGGTCCACCGCGCGGTCATCCCGGCGGCCCGTGTCGTCGATCGAACCCCCCGGCGCTCGGACCGGCAACCCGACCGGCAACGGAAGTTTCCCGATTCGATGTGATCGAAGCCTGATACCATCGCTCGCGTGAGCGAGGGCTCGCCTACCGAGCGGTTCGGGCCGTACATCGTGTACGAGCAGCTCGGGATCGGTGGCATGGCCCAGGTCCATCGCGCCGTGGCAGCGAACTCCGACGTCCAGCACCCGGTGGCGCTCAAGCGAATGCTGTCGCACATCGCGGGCAGCGAGGACATGGTGAAGTCGTTCGTTCGCGAGGCCCGGCTCGCCAGCTACCTGCGCCACCAGAACGTCGCGCAGACCTACGACCTCGGCCGGGTCGGCGACACCTACTTCATCGTGATGGAGTTGATCACCGGGCGCAACCTGCGCGAGGTGCTCCGCCACTGCGGCGCGACCACCGGCCCGATGCCGGTCCCGTTCGCGCTCAACATCCTGAACCAGATCTGCGACGCGCTCGACTACGCCCACAACCTGTGCGACGAGACCGGCACGCCGCTCGGCATCATCCACCGCGACGTGTCGCCGTCCAACGTCATCGTGTCGACCACCGGCGTGGTCAAGCTGATCGACTTCGGGATCGCGAAGGCGTCGGCCGCCGGGATGCAGACGATGAGCGGCACGCTCAAGGGCAAGTTTGCCTACATGGCGCCCGAGTACCTCGCCGGGCAGATCGACCCGCGCGCCGATCTGTTCGCGGTCGGCGTGATCGCGCACGAGCTGTTGACCAACAAGCCGCTGTTCTCGGGCCGCGACGACATCGACACGCTGACCCGCGTGCGCGACATGCCGATCGCACCGCCGTCGAAGAAGAACCCGCTGGTGCCGCCCGAGATCGACGACATCGTGATGACCGCGCTGGCGCGCGACCCCGAGCGCCGCTGGCAGCACGCCACCGCGCTGCGCAGCGCGCTGACCACGCTGACCCGCCGGCTCGGCCTGGTCGCGAGCAACCCGCAGGTCGTGCAGTGGCTGGACTGGGCGTTCACCCAGAAGCGTCGGGCGCGGCCCGGCCACGAGCCCGACACCGAGACCGACGCCGAGCCGCTCGACGACGAGCCGAGCATCTCGATCCAGCAGCCGACCGTCGACCTGTCGGCGAAGAGCCAGCAGATCACGCTGCGGATGAACGACGATGCTCCCCAGCCGCCGCCCAAGGCGCCGGTCGGCACCCCGCTCTACGTCCCGGCGCAGCACCCGGTGCCCGCCGGGCTCGCCGCGAGCGCCGATCGCTCCAGCCCGATGGCGGCGCCGCGCCCGGTGATGCCGCCGATCGCGCGGGCCTCGGCGTCGATCCCGACCCCGGCGCGCGCACCGTCCGGGACCGCCCCACCCGCGCGACGGCCGCCCAGTGCGGTCCAGCCGGCGGTGCGCCCGGCCACGTCGTCGCAGCCCCCGCCGATCGCCGCCCAGCCCGCGCCCCGCCCGGCCTCGCCGTCGCAGCCCCCGCCGATCGCCGCCCAGCCCGTGCCGCGCCCGGCCGCCCCGTCGCCACCCCGGCCGATCGCCGCCCACGGCATCCGGCCGTCGCGGACCCTGCCGCTCGCCGGGCCACCCCCGCCGCGCCCGGCCTCGCCGTCGCAGCCCCCGTTCGCCGCCCCGCCCGCGCCCGTCGGCCCGCCGGTGGCGATGCCCGCGATGCCGGCGCACAACGCGGCGCCGCTCGGCGCGCCCCGTCCGTCCCTGCCCACCCACGAGCCTGCGGCCTCGCCCCAGCTCCAGCGCGACTTTGACGAGCGCGCATCCCGGCAGCCGATCCCCCCGCCGGACGCGCGTTTGGACCGCGTCCCCGGCCACAACTCCGGCCGCACCCGGCGCTACAGTCGGGTCGCGGCAGTGATCCTCGTGGTGCTCGCAGCTGCAGTAGCCGCGGCTGCGGTGTACTTCGTCCTCTCCCAGCTGACCTGACCGGAGCGCGCGTGACGGGGAAGCCAGCGAGCCGAGCAACATGACCCGACGCATTGCCCTGATCTCGACCGGTGGAACGATCGAGAAGACCTACGACGAGCTTCGCGGAGTGCTCGAGAACCAGATCTCGGTGCTCGACGTCATGCTCGCGTCGCTCGAGCTGCGCGGCGTCGCGGTCCACCGCGTGCCGCTGATGAACAAGGACAGCCTCGACATGTCTGCCGAGGATCACACGCTGATCGCCGGCACCGCCGTGCGGCTGGCCGACAGCCACGCCGGCGTGGTCGTCGTCCACGGCACCGACCGGCTGGCGGTGTCCGGCCAGCGCGTGGTCGAGCTCGTCGGCACGCCGGCCGCGCCGATCGTGTTCACCGGCGCGATGCGGCCGTACGAGCTGCGGTCGACCGACGCGCTGCAGAACCTGACCGAGGCGCTGCTCGCGGTCCAGCTCGTCCCGCCCGGGGTCTACGTCGCCATGCACAACCAGGTCCTCCGGTTCCCCGGCGTGGTCAAGGACCCGGAGCGCCGGACCTTCGTGAAGGTCGCCGAGGCATGATGTCGATCCCCAACCTCGGCGCGATGCTCCCGGCGCTGCTCGACGTGCTGAGCTACGTCGGCACTGGCGTCATGGTGTACGCCGATCGCGGCGAGGGGATGGAGCGCGTGTACGTCAACGAGGCGGCCGCCGCGGTGCTCGGCTACACGCTGGACGAGTTCCGCGCGCGTCCGGTGCTCGACACGTTCACACCCGAGCATCGCGCGCTGATCATCGAGCTGTCGGCGGGCTACCGCGCCGGCAAGCCGGTGCCGCCCGTGCTCGAGTTCATCGCAGTCCGCAAGGACGGCACGCGGATCACGCTCGAGCTCGCGGTGAGCTCGTTCCGGATCCCCGACGGCGTCGCCTACGTCACGCTGCTGCGCGACGGCCCCCACACCCAGAGCCGGCTGTCGCTGCTCGAGGCCGACCGGATCGGCCTGGTCGGCGCGCTGTCCGCCGGGTTCGCCCACGAGATCAACAACCCGCTGACCTCCGTGCTGCTCAACCTGCGCCTGCTGCGCCGCCACCTCAACAACGGGATGTCGCTGGCCTCCCAGCCCGCCGCGCTGCGCTGCCTCGACGACATCACCACCGGCGCCGAGCGCATCGCGAGCAACGTCAGCGCGCTGCAGAGCCTCGCGAGCCGGCGCGCGACCGCGGCGATCGACCTCGCCGCCGTGGTGTCCGCCGCGCTCCGGCTCGCCGCGCCGACGCTGGAGGAGCGCGCCCACGTGATCCGCCAGATCTTCCCGGTCCGCAAGGTCACCGGCGAGGAGTCGCGGATCGGCCAGGCCGTGATCGCGATGCTGCTGTTCGCGAGCTCGGGGTTCGACGGCGAGACCACCAACATCAGCAACCGGATCGTGGTCAGCGTCGAGCAGCGCGACGACGACGTCGTGCTCGAGGTGTCCGACAACGGCCGCGAGCTGGGCTCCGAGGAGGCCGACCACGCGTTCGACCCGTTCTACCGCTCGTCGACCCGCGGCGCGAGCATCGGCGTCGGGCTCGGCGTCGCCCGCTCGGTCGCCGCCACGCTCGGCGGCGAGGTCACGCTGGCGCCCCGGCCCGGCGGCGGCGCGGTGATCACGATGCGGCTGCGCGCGTCCGCGGCGTGACCGCGGCCCGGCGTGCCCGGATCGGGCATTCCCCGATGGCGTGCGCTCAGAGCTTGGGCACGGTTCGCGGGCCCATGGGACCGCAAGCCCGCCGTGATGGCGACGCGATGAGGCGGCCGCCGCAGTTGGCTGCGCGCGCGCCGGGCAGCGTTTTCGTCGCTGGCGACCGGGGGATGGAGTGGTGTAGGGCCGGCCGGTCGACGGTGAGCGCGAGGGCGCTACACGCTCACGGTGATGAAGCGCAGGATGTTGTAGGTGAGAGCGAAGAGACAGGCGCAGCCGGTGACCTGGTCGAGGCCGCGCAGCGCGGTGGCGGCCATGCCTCGATGGGCCTTTGCGTCGGCGTTCACGGTCTGGGCGGTGGCTGCGCGCTGCTTGTAGATCTGCTTGGCGTCGTCGGTGCCCATGCGGACGCGCCAGGCGGCCACGGCGTCGCGGTCGCCAGGCTTGGGCAGATGAGGATCGATCGGTGGTGGGGCGGGCGGCTCGGACGCCTTGCTGCGCGGTTTGGGCACCGGCGCGTACAGGGTCACGCCCGCGGCGGTGGCCTGATCGATGGCGTCGTGACTGGGGTAGCCACCATCGACGAGCAGCTCGGTGGGGCGGACGCCGGTGCGGGCCTCGATCTGCTCGAGCATGGGGGTGGCTTGGCCTTGGTCGGAGCCGTGGTTGGTGACGCGGACGCCGACGATCGCGCGAGCGACGTCCGTGGTGGTGGCGAGCTGGACGTTGAAGGCCGGACGGAAGCCACCGTCGGGCAGCTTCATGACGCGGGCGTCGGGATCGGTGGTGGACACCCGTGGGGTCGCGTCCTTGGCGCCGCTCTTCATCTTGATCGCGGCGACGTCCGGGAGCTCGGCGAGCGCGTGCTCGAGCCGCGCGAGCCGATCCTGTGCGACGCGCGCCATCGTCGCGGCGTGGCGAGCCGTGACCGCGGGGTCGGTCGCTGCGCGGGTGACCTCGACGAGGTGGGCGCGGGCTTCGGTCAGGAGCCGCCCGAGGGTGTCGCCGGTTCGAAAGGACGCCGCACCGGCGGACGCGCGGATGCGGGTGCCGTCCTGGGCGACGCGATGCAGATCGATGAGGTCGTGCTTCCTGAGCCGCGCCAGGAGCTGGGTCACGAGCTCGCTGAACCCATCACCGTGGTCGCCGCGGAAGTCGTTGAGGCGGTGATAGGCGACTGCGACTCCGCCGCACAGCCAGTGGTAGGCGGCATGGAGCTCGACCCGTCGCGCGATCTCGCGACCCGAGGCGACGCCGTCACTGGTGGCGTAGACCCAGAGCCCCAGGAGGATCTTGGGGTCGGTGGCGGGTGCGCCGGCGGTTTCGCCGCGGGGGCGCGGACGTCGGCGTAGAGCCCACGCAGATCGAGCTTGTCGACGACGGCAGCGATCGCACGCACCTCGTGATCGGCGGGCACCTCGGCGTCGAGGTCGACCCGCCCCCAGGTGATCTGGCCGCGCTGCGCGCGCCTGACCCGCACGTCGCGCTCCGGCGCAACCGGGCAACTCCGCCCGGCCGACCCGGCGGGCTGGTCCGCGGCACCGGCCCACAACAGGGGCTGGGCTTGTGCTGCGGCCCGAGGAAGGCGGCGTAGATCTCCTCGGTGGTCAGGGTGGCGGCGAGCGGCAGGTAGCCGCCGGAGATGCCCTTCGCGAGGCAGGCCCCCGTGCCGCGCGCCGACCGCTTGCGGTTCATGGCCCGGCTCGCTTGCAGCCCTCACGGAACAGCCAGGTCTTGGCCGGCGGCAACCCCAGATCGGGCGCACCCACGGACGCGTACGGATCGACGTAGCCGGGCGCGTAGGTCTCACCGCGCTCAGCGGCGTGCTTGCGCGCGTTGTCGCGGACGTAGTGGATGGCGTGGCGGACCTCGGTCGGCGTGCGCAGCACGCGCGCGTGATAGCGATCGTCGAACACGCGGCCGGAGCGCCCCATCATCCGGTTGAGCCCCTTGGCGACGCGGATCGAGAGGCCCTGGATCGCGCGGGCGAGCGCGCGGCGGTTGGCCGCCTCGACCAGGAGATGGATGTGGTTGCCCTGGACCGAGAACTCGACGATGCGAACGTCGAAGCGATCGCCACCGACCCGGAGCGCCGCCGCGATGACGCGGAACGAGCGCCGGCTGCGCAGATGGTAGACGTGCGGCGCCATGCGCAAGGTGACGTGGAGCGGCATCGGCCGGGTCCACTCACCGCGTGAGCGATGCGCCACGCCGGCGCGCACACCGCGGCGCTTGCGGCCCGCGCCGACGCGCACACCGCCCCAGGTCCGGAACTCGAGACCGAGCTGACGGGAGCGACGCCGGGGCGCGGGTTGGGGGGACGCCGTCATCTTGATTGAGCACATATTATCCACGACCTCCGGGAACGCAAGGGCTCCTCACTCAGGTTCGCGCGGCGGCGGTTCCGCGGGCTGGCCGGGAGGATCCGGCTGCCCCAGGAGGCGCCCGATCGCATCGACCTGGTGTACGTGCTGCGCGCCGACCCCTCGGCCGCGGTGATGGTCTGGTCGCGCGGGCCCACCGTCGCCGCGTGGTTCGTCCGCGCGCGTCGCCGCCGCCGATCTTATCGACTCCACCGGGCCGCCCTCGGGTGGATGGAGCTACCGGCGGACGGCCGGGCGGAGCTGCCCCGGGCGCGGCGCGGGGATCTCGAGCGGCAGATCGGCCAGTTGCTCGGCGCCGACCGCAACCCCATGCGCCGGCCGGGCCTCGGGCCGGGGCTGGCTATCGGGCTCCGCCGGGTCCCGGCAAGCTCCCGGGCGCCATCCCGAGCCTTCCAGGGCCATCGGCGGCTCGTCTTCAGCTCACGATCTGGCGCGCCGAATCGTGCCCAGGTTCTCAGTACACGTACGGGATCAGCCGCCACGTCCGAGCGCGGTACGCCTCGTACGCGGCGCCGAAGTGCCGGGCGAGCAGCGCCTCCTCGGATCGCATGCGCGCGATCAGCGGCGGCACGAACACGGCCGCCAGCGCCAGCCCGCACAGCGCGCGAAACGCGAGCGCCCATCCCACCAGCATGACGATCAGGCCGAGGTAGGAGGGGTTGCGGATCACCCGATACAGACCGTCGGTCACCAGCGCGTGATCCTTCTGGATCGCCACCAGGCCGGAGAACCGGCGGCCCAGGACGAACACCGGCGCGATCCTCAGCACACCGCCGATCGCGAACACCGCCACGCCGGTCCAGCGCACGCCCTCGCCGCCGACCGTGAGCAGGCTCACCCGGTCGCAGTAGGCGGGCAGCCATCCGTCGAGCCCCCCGACCGCGATGAACAGCCACAGCACCCAGCGATTTCCCCGATCCTCCTGCTCGCCCGAGCTCAGGTTGCCTTGCGTGAACGACGATGCCAGCGTCAGCACGACGGTCACCGCGACCAGCGCCACGCGCGCCGGGCTGGCGAGGAACGCGTGAAGTCCGCCCCAGCCGAGGACCGCCAGGCCCAGCCAGAGCCCGGTGGCGCACAGCGCGATCACGGCGGACAGTGGCCTCGACATCCTCCCAGTGTTCGACGCTGGCGCGGCAGCCGGTCCTGCGGCGGCGCGTCTTCAAACAACTTCACAAACGGTCCGCGGATCGGCGCCACGGGCCATGGCATACCTCGACGCGGTTCCAGGCCGGTCATGGCTCGGCCCCATGGTCAGGGCGAACACGCTCTCGGTCGAGGGCCGCGCGTGCAGCGATAGCACGCACCTCGATCCGGTGCCGGGCTGACGCTCGCTGGTGCACAGGGTACGCACACCCGACCACGCCGATCCAGACGCCGCGGCGACGCCGAGGGTGCGCACGACCTCGCTGAAATCCCCGGTTTCTCGACGGTCGGCACCGAGTCGTCGTCCGCCGCTTCCGGCGTCGCTCCCTCCGCGCGCCCGAAGGCCTCGTCGCCGCGGGTCAGAATGCGGGCTCGCTCATCACCGGGTCGATGGCGCCCGAGGTATGCTGCGCCTGCACGGCCGACCTCGGCAGCGGAGAGCGGGGGGGTAGCCAGCTGATAGGTCTTGACTATCGAACCGATCGACCCAACGGGGCTTCAACGCCGAGCCATTCACGCTTACCCTCCTCGCCAGGAACCACGGAGAGAACCATGTCAACCGAAGCAAAATGTCCCTTCAAGCACCACGCGGGCGGCGGTACGTCGAACCGCGACTGGTGGCCAAACCAGCTACGACTCGAGACCCTGCACCAGCGCTCCTCGCTGTCCGATCCGATGGGCGGGGACTTCAACTACGCCGAGGAGTTCAAGAGCCTGGACTACGCGGCCGTGAAGAAGGACCTGCTGGCGGTGATGACCGACTCGAAGGACTGGTGGCCGGCGGACTTCGGTCACTACGGACCGTTCTTCATCCGCATGGCGTGGCACGCCGCCGGCACGTACCGCATCGGCGATGGGCGAGGCGGTGCCGGCAGCGGCAGCCAGCGCTTCGCGCCCGAGAACAGCTGGCCGGATAACGCCAACCTCGACAAGGCGCGCCGGCTGATCTGGCCGGTCAAGCAGAAGTACGGCCGCAAGATCTCGTGGGCCGACCTCCTGATCCTCACCGGCAACGTCGCGCTGGAATCCATGGGCTTCAAGCCGTTCGGGTTCGGCGGCGGGCGCGCCGACATCTGGGAGTCCGAGAGCGACATCTACTGGGGCTCCGAGACCCAGTGGCTCGGGGACAAGCGCTACTCCGGGGACCGCGAGCTCGAGGGTCCGCTGGGCGCCGTCCAGATGGGCCTGATCTACGTCAACCCGCAGGGCCCCAACGGCAACCCGGATCCGATCGCGGCGGCGCGCGACATCCGCGAGACGTTCCGCCGCATGGCGATGAACGACGAGGAGACCGTCGCGCTGATCGCGGGCGGTCATACGTTCGGCAAGACCCACGGCGCCGGCGAGGAGGCCAAGCACATCGGGCGCGAGCCCGAAGGGTCCGACATCGCGGACCAGGGGTTCGGCTGGCGGAACAGCCTGGGCGCAGGCCACGGCGGTCACACGATCACCAGCGGCCTGGAAGGCACCTGGAGCACCTCGCCGACCAAGTGGAGCAACAGCTTCTTCGACAACCTGTTCGGCTACGAGTGGGAGCTGTTCAAGAGCCCGGCCGGCGCGAACCAGTGGCGGCCGAAGAACAACGCGGGCGCCGGCACCGTGCCCGATGCGCACGACGCGTCGAAGCGCCACGCGCCCACCATGCTCACCACCGATCTCTCGCTGCGGCTCGACCCGGCGTACGAGAAGATCTCGCGGCGCTTCCACCAGCACCCGGATCAGTTCGCGGACGCGTTCGCCCGGGCATGGTTCAAGCTCACCCACCGCGACATGGGTCCCCGCGTGCGCTACCTCGGCCCGGAGGTTCCGACCGAGGAGCTGATCTGGCAGGACCCGGTCCCCAAGGTCGATCACCCGCTGATCGACGACCGGGACGCGGCGACGCTCAAGGCCAACGTGCTCGCCTCGGGCCTCACGGTCTCGCAGCTGGTCTCGACCGCCTGGGCGTCGGCGTCGACCTTCCGCAGCTCCGACAAGCGCGGCGGTGCCAACGGCGCCCGGATCCGCCTCGCGCCCCAGAAGGACTGGGAGGTCAACCAGCCCGCTCAGCTGGCGAAGGTGGTCGGCGCGCTGGAGAAGATCCAGAAGGAGTTCAACGCCGGGCAGTCCGGCGGCAAGAAGGTCTCGCTCGCCGATCTGATCGTCCTGGGCGGCTGCGCGGGCGTCGAGCAGGCCGCGCGAAACGCCGGTCACGCCGTGACGGTCCCGTTCACGCCGGGACGCACGGACGCTTCGCAGGCGCAGACCGACACCGAGGCGTTCGCCGTGCTCGAGCCGGTCGTCG
The DNA here is from genome assembly GCA_036265355.1 of Kofleriaceae bacterium. Lineage (GTDB taxonomy): Bacteria > Myxococcota_A > Polyangia > Haliangiales > Haliangiaceae > JABFXX01. Next base: position 37,323 of record DATAPF010000004.1, read on the forward strand.
ACGGCTTCCGCAACTACCAGAAGGAGCGGTACTCCGTGCCGTCCGAGGAGTTGCTGGTCGATCGGGCGCAGCTGCTCACGCTGACCGCGCCGGAGATGACGGTCCTGATCGGTGGCCTGCGGGTCCTGAACGCCAACGCCGGAGGGTCCAAGCACGGCGCGTTCACCCGGCGTGCCGACGCCCTGACCAACGACTTCTTCGTCAACCTGCTCGACATGGGCACGGCGTGGAAGCCGGCGTCCGAGGCCCAGGACGTGTTCGAGGGCCGCGATCGCAGGACCGGGGAGGTCAAGTGGACCGGCACGCGCGTCGACCTGGTGTTCGGATCGAACTCCCAGCTGCGCGCCCTGGCCGAGGTCTATGCGTGCTCGGATGCGCAGGACAAGTTCGTGCGTGACTTCGTCGCGGCCTGGACCAAGGTGATGAACCTGGACCGCTTCGACGTCCCGTGATCTGACCGCCGGGCCGGGCGGAACGGCCCGCGCCCGGTGTGCGATCCGGCGCACCTGATCCGGGACGCGATCGCGTCCCGTGCCACAGTCTTCCGTTCGCGCTCGGGACGCGCCGTGGTACCGACGCGCAGTGGGGCCCGCGGGACTGTTCGCGTTCGTCGCCGCGGCGGCGCTGGCCTGGTGGCTGACGCCTCGGCTGGCGCGCGTCGCGGCCGCGCGGGGGCTGGTGGCCCGGCCCTCGCCGCGCGGCGTCCACCGCCACCCGACGCCGGTGTCCGGAGGCGCGACGATCGCGGTGAGCGCCGCGATCGCGCTCGCCGTCGCCGTCGCCGGCAGCCGCGCGCCGCTGCCAGCCTGGATCGTCCTGCCGGCGCTGCTCGTCGCGCTGGTCGGCACGCTCGACGATGTCCTCGAGCTGCGATGGGCGACCAAGCTCGCGCTGGAGATCGCGGTCGTCGTGCTCGCGCTGTGGCTCGATGGCCAGCGGTCGGTCGACGCGCGCTCGGTCCTCGCGTTCGCATGGCTCGTGCTGGTCACGAACGCGATGAACTTCATCGACAACATGGATGGTCTCGCGGCGGGCACGGCGGCGATCGCGTTGCTCGCGCTCGCGGCGATCGCGGGGGCGGCCGGCGCGGGCTCGATCGGCGTGCTCGCGCTCGCCATCGCAGGCGCGTGCGCCGGGTTCTTCTGGCCCAACTTCTCGCGCGGCGCCGCGTTCCTCGGCGACTGCGGTAGCCTGGTGCTCGGGTTCGTCGCGGCGGCGACCAGCCTGTCGATCGCGGACCGCGCGCCCTCGCCGGTGGGCTACGCGGCCCTGATCGCGCTCGGGTATCCGATCTTCGACGTGGTGTTCGTCGTCGCGCGGCGCTGCGCGAACCGCCGCAGCCCGCTCGCCGGCGGCACCGATCACACCAGCCATGCGCTCGCGGCGCGGCTGGGGACCCCGCGGCGCGCCGTCGCGTGCCTGCTCGCGGTCTCGGGCGTGATCGCGTCGGCCGCGGTCGCCGTCGCGGTGGGGGGCGCGTGACGTCGAGCCGACCGATCCTGCACCTGGTCACCAACCTCGAGCTCGGCGGGGCGCAGCTCAGCGTCAGCGAGATCTGCATGCGCCTGCGCGCCCGCGGCCTCGACATCCACCTCGCCTACTCGTCGCGCGGCGGCCGCATGCGCGACGGCCACGCCATCCTGCGCCGGCGGATCGAGCGATCCGGCGTCGCGCTGCACGACCTCGCGATGATGCGCCATGCGATCCATCCGGTCGCCGACGCCGCGAGCGCCGTGCAGATCTACGCGCTGCTCCGCCGGCTGCGCCCGTGGATCGTTCACACCCACATGTCGAAGGCGGGCATCCTCGGTCGCCTGGTGGCCGCGCGCGCCGGCGTGCCGCACGTCCTCCACACCGTGCGCGGATGGTCGTTCTACGCGGCGCGCTCGGGCATGGCGGGCCGGCTCGCCGTGGCTGCCGAGCGGCTCGCGGCGCGCGCCACGACGCAGGCGTTCGCGGTGTCGCATTCCCTGGCGCGCGATGGCGCCCGGCGCGGCGTCGTGGTCGGCGATGGCTACCGCATCGTGCGATCGGGGATCGACGTCGCGAGGTTCGCCGACGCCGCGCGCCAGCGCCAGGCGCTGCGCGGCAGGCTGGGCATCGCCGAGCACGCCGCGGTCGTCGGCTTCGTCTCGGCGTTCACCCGCGCGAAGGGCGCGCTCGACGTGCCCGCGGTCGTGCGCGAGGTCGCGGGCCGGCGCGGCGACGTCGTGCTGGTGGTCGCCGGGGACGGGCCGCTCCGGGCGCAGTTCGCCGCGGCGTGCCGCCGGGCCGGGATCGCCGATCGCGTCCGCGATACCGGGCAGGAGCCCGACATCCACCGCGTCATGGCCGTCCTCGACGTGCTGCTGATCGCGTCGCGCTGGGAGGGCGTGCCGCGCGTCGCGGTGGAGGCCCTCGCGGCCGGCGTGCCGGTGGTCGCGACCGACGTCGGCGGCATTCGCGAGGTGATCGAGCCTGGCATCTCCGGCCAGCTCGTGCCGGCCGGCGACGTCCCCCAGCTCGCCCGGGCGATCCTCGCCGTGCTCGGCGATCCCGCCCTGCGCGCCCGGCTCGAGGCCGCGGCGGCGCGGGTGCTCGCGGAGCACGAACTCGAAGCCGTCGTCGCACAGCACGAGGCCGTGTATCGCGGGCTGCTCGATCCCGGCGGGGGGCCCGGCGGGGCGCGATGATCCACGCGCTCGGCATCGATCTCGAGGATTGGTACCTCGACGTGGCGCGCCACGCGCCGCGGGCCGCGCGCCCCGCGCAGGCCGCGCTCGAGCACCAGGTCGAGGTGCTGCGCGGCATCCTCGACGCGGCGGGCACGCGCTGCACGTTCTTCGTGCTCGGCACCACCGCGCGCCGCTACCCCGGCCTGGTGCGCGCGCTCGCGCGCGACGGCCACGAGATCGCGGCGCACGGCTTCCACCACCGCCGGCTCGATCACATGACATGGAGCGAGCGGCAGAGCGATGTCGCGCGATCGTTCGACACCATCGGCGAGCTCGCGGGCGCCGCGCCGCTCGGCTACCGCGCGCCGTACTTCAGCCTGGATCGCGTCGCCGACCGCGAGCGGTTCTACGAGCTGCTGCATGCCGCCGGCTTCCGGTACTCGTCGAGCTGTCGGTTCGCGACCCCGCGCTCGGAGTTCGCGGAGTTTCCGGTGTCCGCGGTCCAGATCGGACACCACCGCGTGCCGGTCGCCGGCGGCGGCTACTGGCGGATCCTGCCGCGGCGCGTGCTGCTCGCGATCATCGGCCACCACGAGCGCCGCGGCGAGCCGTTTGCCGCCTACCTCCATCCCCACGAACTCGATCCGCACCCGCTCGCGTCGTCGCGTCCGGCCGAGCGGCTGTGGGTGAACCTCGGCCGGCGCAGTGTGCGCGGCAAGCTGCAGGCCGTCGTCGGCCGGTTCCGGTTCGGCGCCTATCGCGCGAGGCTCGCACCGTGACGGCCCGCCGGGTCCGCGAGTTCTTCGACCGTCACGCGCTCGCCTACGACGCGCGGTTCTCGGGCGGCGCGCTCGCGACGGCGTGGGCCCGGCTATCGCGCCCCGCGGTGTTCGAGCGGCTGCGCACCGCCGCGTCGCTGGTGCGCTGCCTCGGCCGTCCCGAGGTGCTCGATCTGGGCTGCGGCAGCGGGCTCGGGATGATCGCGATGGCCGACGCCGGTGCGCGCTCGATCACAGGCGTCGACTTCTCCGCCCGCATGCTCGACCTCGCCCGGCGGCGGCTCGCCGCGCGGCCGCGCGACGCGGCGATCCACCTGATCGAGCACGACGTCCTGACCTGGCCCGGATCGCCGGGCGGCTGGGACCTCACGGTCGCGCTCGGCGTGCTCGAGTACTACCCCGACGCCAGCGGTCTGGTCGCGCGGATGGCGGAGCTCACGCGCGGCTGGGCGCTGTTCTCGGTCCGCGCGTGGTCGCGGTTGCGGGGCGCGATCCGCGCGCGCCACTACGCACGCGCGCGCTGCCCGATCTACTTCGTCGATCGTCCGGCGATCGACGCGTTGTGTGCGCGCGCCGGGTTCGAGTCCTGGGTGGTGACGCCGGCGCGCTGGGGCTCGCGCCTGGTCCTCGCGCGGCGGTGAGTCATAGCTTTTGCAGATCGTGTGTCGCGACCTGTCTCCGGATACTGAGACATGTCTCCGTAGGATTCGACCCTCGATTCGTGCTCCGGGTCGAGCACCGGCTCGTGGTATACGTGGTGGATACTCGCGAGGAGCGGGCGGTATGCGCGGTCTCGACAGGAAACCAGGGGGTCCAGCGGTCCCGAAGATCGGCGCGCGTTCGCTGGTCCAGGCCCGCGGCGGCGAGGTCGCGGCCCCGGCGAGCAAGGTCGGCGGCAGCACGCTGACCGAGCAGCTCGGCGTCGCCGGCGGCGCGGCGACCGGATCGGTCCAGCGCAGGGACGATCCGACGCACGAGCAGACGGGCCACACCGACGGCGACAAGCCCCCGCTCCGCGACTGGGAGGTCCCCGAGGAGCTCGCGAAGCTGCAAGCGCTGCGAATCGACGACGCGTCGATCCGCACCGTGCAGGAGGCGCTGGAAACACCCCCCACCGGCGCGTTCAACGCCGCCGACGTGCAGGCGCTGGCGCGGCTGCGCGTCGCCCACCACCTGAGCCGGTACGCCGAGTTCACCGAGCGCACGATCGACCTCCTGGTCCAGCAAGGCGTCGCGCTGGGGATGCAGGACGAGCTGCTTCACCTCGTGACCGACGTGCTGAGGATCGATACCCGGTCCGACGTGCTGTCGATCCACTTCTCCGCGACGCTGGAAGTTGCGTCGATGACGAACTTCGATCCAGCCGGGTTGCGGATGATCCTCATCGGCAAGAAGGCGTTCCACAGCGCGCGTACGATCTCGCGCGCGATCCACGACGAGATCGCCCAGCCGGTCCCGGCGGCCACCGCGGCGGGCGCGGCCGGCGGACCGGTGCCGACCGTCCTGACCGCGGACGAGGCCGAGGCCGCCGCTGGAAGCAATAGCGGGATCATCTCCGACGAGCGCGCCGCGCGCGCGATCCAGCGCACGCTGGGCGCGCCGGTGACCGGCAAGCTCGATGCGGCGACCGCGCAGTTCGTGGCCAGCCGGCAGCAGCTCATGAAGATCGCGCCGGCCGACGGCACGATCTACGAGGACACGCTGCACGAGATCATCGCATCGCTGGGACGCAGCTTCGGCGAGGAGTCCGCGATCCGCGTGATCCTCGACTACTACCGGATCCCGGACGACGGCGTGACCGGCGTGAGGTTCGATCCGACGCTGCGCGGCCTCGACTACAGGATCGAGAGCCGCGGCACCAGGACGGCGCCCGCGATCGTGTTCGCCGTCGACGCGTTCTCGCAGCCCCCGGCGCGCATCGCGCACACCGTCGGCCGCGCGTTCGAGGACGTCCGGCTGCGCGGCACAGGCGTACGCCGCGAGGTCCGGGACTTCCTCCTCGAGCGGTTCGTGATGTCGGGTTCGAACATGGCCGACGAGGAGTTCGTGCCGTTCATGGCCGACGCGGTCCAGGCGCTCGCGAAGTTCAAGGCGCTCGACAAGGCCGACCAGGCCGCGCTGTCGCACGAGTTCCGGGAGGTGACCGACAAGGTCATCGCGCGGTGGAGCGCCGCCGATCCAGACGCGCGAAGACCGTTCCTGGAAGTCGAGGACGAGTACATGGCCATGTACGCGGCCTCGCTGCAGTCCGGCCGGTAGCGCGGACAGCACCGCTCGTTCCGGCTGCTCGCTGGCGGCCCGTGACCGGAAGCCGTGGTAACTCATTCGCGTGGCGCGCACCGTCATCGTCGGGGACATCCACGGCTGCTACGAGGAGCTGGTCGAGCTCCTCGCGGTTGCGCGTGTACATGACGACGACCTGCTGCTGAGCGTCGGCGACGTCGTCGACCGAGGCCCGCGGCCGCTCGAGGTCATCGAGCTGTTCCGCTCGCGGCCGCGCTCGCTGGTCCTGATGGGCAACCACGAGCGCAAGCACGTGCGCGAGGTGTTCTCGTACGCGCAGCAGATCACGCGCCTGCAACTCGGCGCGCGGTACGCCGAGTGCGTCGCATGGATGCAAACGCTCCCCTACTACCACGAGACACCCGAGGTCCGCGTCGTCCACGCGGCGATGGTCCCCGGCGTGCCGCTCGCCGATCAGGACGAGGACGTGCTCGCCGGCACGACCTCGGGCGAGCAGAAGCTCGCGGCGCAGCTCGACGGTGGCTACTGGCACGAGCGCTACCGCGACGCGACGCCGATCGTGTTCGGGCATCACGTCGTCGGCCGCGATCCGCTCGTGACCCCGAACCGGGTGTATGGCATCGACACCGGCGCCTGCCACGGCGGTCGGCTCACGGCGCTGAGCGTGCCGGACTTCACGCTGTACGCCGTCGACGCGCGCGCGGACCACTGGTCGATCGCGAAGAAAGCATGGCAGCTACCGGTGCTCCAGGCGCGGCCCTGGCTCACGTTGAGCTGGGCGGACTTCGACGCCGAGATCGCGCGGTTCAAGGACTCGACGCAGGGCGCATCCAGGGATTTCATCGCGGCGCTGGAGGCCTGGGCCCGCGAGCTGAGGACACGCTACGATGACATGTACGGCGCAGCACGCGCGGTGGCCGAGCGGATCCTGGCCGACGCAGGCCCCGAGGGCTTCACCGCGGCGGCGCGCGCCCATCCGGTGGGTCCGCTGCTGTTCCAGGCGCGCTCCGGTCGACTCGATATGGCCGCAATCGGCCGCGCCTGCCCGACCCCGCAGCGGACACTCGAGATCGCTCGCCACCTCGGGGTCGCGGTGGCCGAACCGCCGCCGACCCGCTGAGCTTCGCGGTCGCCTCAGGCGTCTTGCCGGCTCGTGACCGTCCCGTCCGGAGCGTGGGTCACGAGCTCGAGTAGATACCCGTCGCGATCGTAGTGATAGATCGTGTAGCTAATGAGCTTGCCATCGGGGCCACGAAGCGACTCTCGCAGGAAGCTGCCGTCGGCAGCGAACTCGGGTTCAAGAATCTTGATGATTCTTCGTTGCGGGTCAATGTACCAGATCCGCCAGCTGTACGCGCCCTCAGAAAGCTCCTTGACCGTCGAATGGATTTCCGCATCAACCGGCTCGCCGAGTCGGCCTAGATCCATCAGCGGCACCGTCGGATCATTCCATCCTTTGTACACGATGCTGTCAAGCTGATGGTCGATGACCCTGTGATACCGTCGCATCGCTGGATCATCCTCGACTGCGTAGCTTCCCGCTTCCCGTGCGGCAGCTTCGCTCAGCTCGTGCATCGGATCATGGTTGAAGAACGATTCAAAATAGCGTTTCACAGAAACGATCCCAGGTCAAAGTCGGAGCCCTCAACGATGAGTGTCGCCTCGACATCAAGCGTCTTGTCGGTTCGTGACCGTCCCATCGGGAGCATGAGTCACGAGTTCGAGCAGAGAGCCGTCTCGATCGTAATGATAGATGGTGTAGTGCACGAGCTTGCCATCAGGGCCGCAAAGAGATTGCCGTTGAATGTAGCCATCAGCAGAATACTCAGGCTCGAGAATCTTCGCGATCCGGCGTTGCGGGTCGATGTACCAGATCCGCCAGCTGTACGCGCCCCGAGGAAGCTCGTTGACCGTCGAATGGATTTCTGCACGAACAGCTTCGCCGAAGCGCTCGAGGTCGAACAGTGGCACCATCGGATCGTTCCATCCTTTGTATACGATGCTGTCGAGCTGACGGTTGATGACCCTCCGATACCGTCGCATTGATGGATCGTCTTCGACGACGTAACTTCCCGCTTCGAGTGCGGCAGCTTCGCTTAGCTCATCCATCGGGTCATGGTTGAAGAACGAGTCAAAATAACGCGTCATAGGAACGGCCCCAGGTCAAAGTCGGATCCTTTTACAATCAGGGTCGCCTGGACTTCGAGCTCTTTTCCATCCGCGCCTTGTGTGAACTTCTTCACCGCGTTGGCAACCGATGGATCGTCGTGAGGATAGAACTCGTACGATGGTATCTTGTTCTTCTTGATGCTCACCTTGAGAGCGTTTCTCGCCCGCTGGTCGCGCGCATTCTTCAGAAACTGCTCTGATAGGCGACCGAACTCCGCCTGATCGACGACGATGTCGATGTCGCCGGGTGTCCTGCTGTGCATCGCGCTGCCCTGGACCTTCGCCTTGCCCTTGATGCCGCGCGACGCGACCTCGGAGTCGACCGTGGTCATGAACTGCTTGTACTGGGTCTTGTCCTTGAACCCGAACGGGTGGCCCTGCTTGCGCGCTTGCGCGAGGTTGTCGAGGGATTCCTCGAGGCGACCGCCGACATCGTCGGACACCTCGAGACCGCTGGTCACGCCCTTGCGCGCCTTCTTCTGCGCCTTGTACATGTACGAGCGAAGGATGTCCTCGACGTCCTTCGGGTTCGCCGAGCTCTCGAACGCCTTCACGACCGCCTCGACGTCCTGCTTGCTCGCGTTCTCGAGCGCGCGCAGCGCATCGGGATGCCGCTTGACGAGCGCGTCCATCGAGCCCTTCGGGATATCGGGGAACTTCGCGGCGAGCGCCTCGCCGGGATTGTGCATGAACGGCAGATCCGACAGCCCGTGCTGGTGCGCGATCGCCGCGCGCAGCTCGTCGCGCGTACCGTTCGCGACGCCCGAGACCTTGTCGAACTCGGCCTGCGCCGAAGCGAGCTTCCCGAGCTCCGCCTCGCTCGGTCCGAAGCCCTGGCGGGCCTCGGCGATCAGCCGATCGCCCTCGCCGAGCGCCTTGAGATCGGCGTCGGTGAGCTTCGCCAGCTCGGCCGCCGGAATGCCCGACCGGTCGGCCGCCGGGCCGATCCGCACCGCGTTGACCTTCAGCTCACCCAGCCGTCCCGTGAATAACGCGTTGTCCATCTCGCGGACGTTCTTCGCCTTCTTCAGCGCACCGTACGGGTTGTTCGCCTTCGCCAGCCGCTCCGCCAGGGACGGATCCTCGACGAGCATCTTGCCCAGCCGCTCGAGCTCGGCCGCGTCGGCCGCCTTCAGCCTCGGCAGGACGCTCTTGTCGAGCTTGTCCAGCATCACGAGCGACGGCCCGGACACGTCGCCTGCGTGCGGTAGCACCGGTGTCAGCGACTTCTTGAGCTCAGCGATCTTGTCCGCGCCCGGCGCGAGCTCCCTGGCAGCGTCATCGGCGGTCCTGATGCCCTCCTCCCAGGCCTGCTTGGCCTTCGCGAGCTCCTCCGGCGACATCTCGCCAAGCTTGGCGACGACGCGTGCTCGCTTGAGCTCCTCGAGCCAGATCAGACCGTTGTTGCCGATCTCCTTGAACTTCGCCGATGCCATCTTGACCAGCTGCTTGTAGACGTCGGGGTCGGTGAACGGGCCGGGGAACGAATAGGCCCGGCCTGCCAGGATCTTCGTGAGCTCGCCGGACGCGTCGGAGAAGCCCCGCCGCGCCGCGGCGGCTCGCTCGGCAGCGCGGGCGATCCGGGCGTCGATCTCGCCGGCCTCCTCGAGCGCGCGCACCGCGCGGTTGAACCGGCTGATCTCGCCGCCGGCGTTGAGCGCCTTGGCCGCGGCGCCCAGGCCCTTGATCGCCTTGAATGCCGCGCCCATGTCGGCTGCAGCCCCCACGACCGCGATGACGAGCCAGACCACCGACGGGTCGTCGACCAGCCCCACGTCGGCGAGCTTCTGGTTCTCGGTGTACTCCTTGTACTCCTCGTACGCTTGATAGGCGCTGATACCGAATGCGCCGGCCGCTGCACCGGCGGCGACGAGCGCCGGGGTTGCCGTGCCGAGCGACACGACGGTCAGCGCGATCGCTACGATCGCAAGCAGGATCCCGACGACGATCTTCTGGATCCGGTCTTCCTTGCGCTTGTCCTGGATGATCTGATCGTGAATCGAGCCAGGCTGGATGCCCTGCTGCGCGTAGAACTGAGGTATCAGCTTGTCCATCCGGTAGACGAGCTCGGACTTTCCGTCGAGCTCTCCCCGAGCTTCGCTGATCGCCTCGCCGCGCTTCGCGACGTGGCCGAGCAGCACGCCCTGCAGCGAGGTCTCGCTGGCCGTGGCCAGCGCCACCTTGTCGATGCGCTTGTCCGGCGGCAGCGCGTCGTCGTTCTGGAAGATCGGATAGTCGTGCTCGAGCCCCTTGATCTGGGCCTTCGCGGCATCGCGTGCCGCGATCGCCTCCTGCTCGGCTTGCTTGAATCGTGGGGTCGGCTGCGGGGTCGTGCCGCCCTGGCCAGGAAGCCGCGACCGCTCCCGTGCGGCGTCCTGCTTGTGATGCTCCTCGTCCATGATCTTGTTCTTGTCCTGGACGATCGCGTAGCTCGTGCGAACGCCGCCGAGCTTGGCGTGGAGCGCAGATACCTCCTTTGGATCCTGGTAGCGCTCACCCTCGCGATACATCCGGCCCGCATACTTCTGCAGCAGGTCGCCCACCATCCTCGCGGATTCGGTCTCGAAGCCCGCGAGGAACTTCTTGACGTAGGCATCGAACTCGGGAATCCCGCCGCGAAACCCGTGGGCCTTGAGCGATGCCTCGAGCTCGGTCTTGATCTCGTCGCCGGCGCCGGGTGACACCGCTTCGAGGGTTTGCCAGAGGCGGAATCGCTTGTAGACCTCCTCGAGCCCGGCCAGCTTGGTCATCGCGAGGTTGTGCTCGCCGGCGTCCTGCTTCCGCGTCGCCATCTCGCCGAGGTAGCGGTCGATCGATGCATCGAGCTCGTCGAGGCTCGTCGTGCTGGCCGTGACCTTGCTCGCATAGTCGGCGGCCTGGCCGGGCGGCATGCCCTCGATCTTCTTGGCGATGCGGAACAGCTGATCGTAGTCGGGCGGTGTGAGCTGGCGGCCCTTGATGGTGACGCGGATCAGCCGCTTCACGCTGTCGGGCAGGCTCGCGATGTATGCGTGCTGGAACAGCACCTCGTCGCGAATCGAGTTCCACAGTGCCGCGTTCGCCGTCTCCCCGGGCTTGATCTGCGCCCCGTCCGGCGTGCCGGTCGCCGCGTGATAGCGCCGATCGATCTCGTTCAGCAGCGCCGACTTCTCGTCGGAGCCGGGCTGCGCCAGGAAGTCCTTGGCGCGCGCGTCGGCGCCCGCAACCTGGCCGTGGTCGTCGACGTCGATCCCCTTGCTCGCGGCTGCGGCACCGCGCATGCGCTGCAGCAGCGAAAGCTCGACGCCGACCTCGACCGGGCTATCGCCCGGCCCGTAGTGGTCCTTGACGTGCTTCCACTCCGAGCGAACCGACGCGACGCCGAACACCTGCAGGTTCGCGGCGGTCTTGAACTCCTCGCCGGTCATCTCGCGGCTGACGGCGATCCTGAACGATACGTACTCGCGCTTCGTCGGCCGGGGCGCGTCGCGCTGGATCGGAGGACCGGGCGCCACGTCCGTGGCTGCGGTCGCGGCATCGGCTGGTTCGAGCTCGTCGATGTGCGGACCAGCCGGCACCGCGCCCTGGTCGGCGTCGGGCGCCGCCTTCCTCTGCACCGGGCCGTGTCCCGGAGGCGCGGTCGGCGCGAAGGAATGCGTCGGGGCGGCACCGCCGTGCGGCTTCGCGGCCTTCGCACCGAGCTCGTCGGCCTCCTGCTCGAGCGAGGCATCGGTGTTCGCCGGCGCACCGCCGATCGAAGCATTCACCGGCACGCGACCCTGCGCTTGCTGGATCACGTGGACGAGCTCGTGACCGAGCAGCTGCAGGCCTTGCGGACTGGTCGGATCGTACGCGCCAGGCGCGAAGAACAGGTCGGTGCCGCGGGTGAACGCGTGTGCACCGATCACCGCGGCGTACGGGCTGACGTGCACGCGAACTGCCGCGAAGTTCGCGCCGAGCGCCGCCTCCATCTGCGCGCGCACATCCGCCGGCAGCGGAGTACCCCCGCCGCCCGTCGGCGGTGGTCCCGCTGTGGTCGCGCTGCCTGGCTCGGCACGTTGCGCCTGGATCGGAACGAGCTGCTCGGTCAGCGTCCGCTTGCCGGGCTCGGACGGCTGCTGCGGTGCATGCGGGCCGAAGCGGAGCTGGATCCGCGATACCTTGCCGACGCCGAGCGGCTCGGACCCGCTGTCGGTCCCGCGTCTGCCGGTGCGGTCTCCCTGCTTCGCGGATCCTTCACCGTACCCGCTGTCCATCGTGCGCCTCACCGCGCGCGAGCCTACCGCAAGCATGTCCTCGAGGCCTCGCCAGCACCCGTGAGATGTACAGCCGCCCCGATGCCGGCGACACGACCCACACCTGCGTGGTCGCAGGGTTCCGGCTGCTCGCCGGCGGCCCGTGACCCGACGCGCTCAGCTGCGCTTGACCAGGAACACCGCGTGCGCGGTCGCGACCAGCTTGCCGCGGTCGACCTGCCACGCCTCCATCCGCACGTTGGTGATCCGGCGGCCCTGGCGGGTGACCACGCCGCGGGCATGGGTGTCGACCGGCGCGCCGGACCGCAGGTAGTCGACCGTCAGCGTGATCGTCTTGGGCAGGACCACGGTCTCGGACCGGAACAGCAGCTCGAACACCGCCGCCGACTCGAGCAGCGCGCCGAGCGTGCCGCCGTGCAGCGCCGGCAGCGCCGGGTTGCCGATCAGGTGATCGCCGTAGCGCATCGTCGTGATCAGCTCGTCGCCCTGCATCGCGGTGGTCAGGCCGAGGAACCCGGCGTAGGGGACCAGGTCGACCAGCCCCTGGTAGTCCTGCGACGCGCGCGCGGCGGTGAGCCGGTCGATCAGCGTCATGGCGGGGTCACGCGCTCGAGCTTGGTGGACAGCATGAACGTCCCCACCGAGTGCGCGATCACGTTGTCGGGATCGTCCTGGTACGCGACGCCGCGCGTGAACGCGACGTTGCGGGTCAGCTTGTAGCAGGTCGCCTTGCCGATCACCGGCTTGCCGGGCTCGGCCGGCTTGAGGTAGTCGATCCGCAGGTCGAGGGTGGCGATCGGCACCAGCGACGGCAGCGCGGCGAACACCGCCGCTCCGGAGCACGCGTCGAGCAGCGCCGTGATCGCGCCGCCGTGCAGCGTCCCGGTCTCCGGGTTGCCCACCAGCCTCGCGTCGTAGGGCAGCTCGAAGCTCGCCTCGGTGGGCGAGACCTCGAGGACCCGGAGCCCGAGCGCGAGGTTATGCGGCACCCCGCCCGCGAACGCGCGAGTCATCTTCGCTGGCATGTCGTCGCTGGCGTCCGCCATCACCGCCGACGGTATCAGGAAACGGTATCAGGAATGTGTGTCGAACCGGACTCGCTCCGCTGGCTCCCGAGGTCGCACGCCGCACCGGGCGCGCTCATGGTAATTGTGAGTCCATGGCGCACGCAGCCAGTTCGGACCGTCGCAACCGTGCCCCCACCGTGCCGCCACGCGGACCGATCCCGACCTGGTACTTCGCGCTTGTCGTCGTCCGCCGTGGCCACCGCTTCCTCTTGACCCAGGAGCGCAAGTACGGCGCCACCTGGTCGATCCCGGGCGGGCGGGTCGAGCCCGGCGAGACCCTGGCATCCGCCGCGATCCGCGAGGTCCTCGAGGAGACCGGCGTCCCTGCCAAGCTCGACGGCGTGCTGCGCGTCGAGCACTCCCCCGGCGAGGCCAGCGCGCGCATCCGCGTGATCTTCCTCGGCTCGCCGCTCGACGACACCGAGCCCAAGTCCGTGCCCGACGACGAGTCGCTCGGCGCGGCGTACCTGACGCTCGACGAGATCCGCGAGCGACCGCTGCGCGGCGCCGAGCTCCGCGTGCTGCTGGAGACCGTCGCCGACGGCTGCCAGGTGTTCCCGCTCGATCTGCTGGGCACCGAGATGTCCGTGTGACCGGCCCGCCGCCCGCCGACGAGCTCATCCGGCGGCTGGGCTGGGACACCGCATGGCAGGCCGCCCGCGCCGCCGCCGATCCCGACGCCGCCTGGCAGCCGGCGCGGATCGCTGCCGAGCACCGCGGTGCGTACCAGGCGCTCGGCCCCGGCGGCGTCGCCTGGGTCGAGCTGCCCGGCCGCGCATTCCACGCCGCCGCCGACAAGCGCGCCCTGCCGACCGTCGGCGACTGGGTGCTGATCGAGCGCTGGCGCACGGCCGCCGCCGGCGGTGGGGCCGGCGTGATCCGCGCCGTCCTCCCCCGCCGCAGCTTCCTGGTCCGGCGCGCCGCCGGCGAAGCCACCGCGCCCCAGCCGCTCGCCGCCAACGTCGACACCGGCGTCGTCGTGACCTCCGCCAACGCCGACCTGTCGTCCGCGCGGCTCGACCGCTACCTCGCGCTGCTGCGCGACGGCGGCATCGCCCCCGTCCTCGCGCTGTCCAAGATCGATCTCGTCCCCGACCTGGCGCCCGCCCTCGCCCGACTCGCCGCCCTCGCCGATCGCGTCATCGCGGCCTCGGTCGTCACCGGCGCCGGCCTCGCCGAGCTCCGCGCCCTCGCCGCCCCCGGCACCACCACCGTCCTGCTCGGCAGCTCCGGCGTCGGCAAGTCGTCGCTGCTCAACGCGATCGCCGGCACCGCGCAGCCGACCGGCGCGATCCGCGCCGACGACCGCGGCCGCCACACCACCACCCGCCGCGAGCTGTTCGCCAGCGCCGCCGGCGGCCTGTGGATCGACACCCCCGGCATGCGCGAGCTCGGCGCGTGGATCGCCGAGCGCGACGCCGGCGCCCCCGACCCCGCCGCGTTCGACGACATCGCCGCGCTCGCCGCCGCGTGCCGGTTCGGCGATTGCCGCCACCTCGACGAGCCCGGCTGCGCCGTCCGCGGCGCCGTCTCCCCCGATCGCCTCGCCAGCTTCCACAAGCTCGCCGGCGAGCGCCGCGCCGCCACCGCCCGCCAGACCCAGACCCGCAAGCTCGCCGAGACCCGCCGCGCCCGGACGGGAAAGCCTGCGAAGAAGCCGCCCGGTGGCGACGACTGACCGCGGCACCGAAGTCGCGCCTCCGGCCGACATCGCGTACCCTTCCACGAGGATAGCCGACGATGATCACGCGGTTCCGACTGGAGAACTTCAAGGCGCACCGCGACACCGATGTCGAATTGCGACAGTTGACGGCGGCTCGCTGAAGGCCGGCGAGCTGTGGACGCTCGACGCCGAGTGCGACTGGGTTCAATCATACTGCCGCTTCGGCACCGCTGCCGCTTCGGCACCGCTGCCGCTTCGGCTACCGCTGCCGCCTACCGCTGCCGTTGCTGCGTTTCTGCTGCGGCTGCCGCAGCTGCAGCTGCAGCTGCAGCCGCAATCACCGCGGCTGCGTCTTGGTCCCGGACGCCGAGGATACGTCCCTGCCGCGGCTGCGGCGAGTCAGCCCCCACAGTAGGCTCAGCTCGCGATCGAGCAGCACGCGCGCCTCCGCGCTATCAATCTGCCAGCCCCACGCATCGGCCAGATCGAGCGCACCGCGGATCTCCCCGGCGCTGCCGTGCGCCATGTCCCAGAATCGCCGGGGATCACGGCCGTTGCGGCGACCGCCCTCGGCGAGGTTGAGCACGATGCTGCTCGCCGCCCGCTCGACCTGGTCGGCCGCCTGGGGGCTGTAGTTCCGGAGCTGCGCGACCACAGGGCACAGAGCACGAACCAGATCGAGAGCGACGTCATAAGCAACCAGCATGTCTTCTCCTTGTGTTTCATTTCTGGAAGGGAACGCCCTCTGCCGACGACCTCCGCGGCTGGGCTACGCCCGTCGCGACCGATCCGCGCAAGACCCGTGACGAACGCCCACGCGGGCGCACGTCGTCTTCGCCGACGCCGGTAGGGCGGCCCAGCCGAGGAGGGAGGAGGCGCCGCGAGGCGAGCTGGGTCCGCCGGTGCGCCTCCGCCTGCGGGCGGTGCGTGAAGCCGCCGTCGCCTCGATGCCGATCGCGTTGGCGGGCGGTAGCGGCGGCCAGCTGACGGGAACGGCGGGAGGGAACGGCGGGCGGCCTTCGGCAAGCGGCGTTCGGCGGGCGGCGTTCGGCGGGCGGCGTTCGGCAAGCGGCGTTCGGCAAGCGGCGTTCGGCGGGCGGCCTCCGGCAAGCGGCGTTCGGCGGGCGGTCTTCGGCGGGCGGCGTTCGGCGGGCGGCCTTCGGCAAGCGGCGTTCGGCGTGTTGCACAGGCGAACAGCAATGATGGGCAGCAAGCCGAGGCCGCCAGCCGTCGCCGAGGCCGTCAGCCGACCGCCGCGAGCCGCACACCGCCGGCCGAATGCCGTCGACCGCACGCCGCCGGCCGAATGCCGCACGCCGCCGGCCGAATGCCGCACGCCGAATGCCGCCTGCCGAACGCCGAACGCCGAGGCCGCCTGCCGAGACCCCGGCCGCCTGCCGGGTCAGCGCTCGACCGCGGTGTACAGCGACAGGCCGCGCTGGTTCTCGTCGATCTGCAGCGGCACCTTGAGCGACGGCACGGCGCGCTGCTCGCAGTCGGTGCGCTCGCACAGCCGGCAGGTGGTGCCGACCGGGACCAGCGTGTCGCGGCTGTCGAGGTTGACGCCGTCGGAGTAGACCAGCTGGCGGGCATGCTCGATCTGGCAGCCCAGGCCGATCGACTGGACCGGCTGCTGCGCGTGGAACCCGCCGGAGTCCTTCTGGACCGTGCGCGCGATGCAGAAGTAGGTCTGGCCGTCGGGCATCCGCGAGACCTGGATCCGGATCATGCCGGGGGTCAGGAACGCGCTGAACACGTTCCACCGCGGGCACACGCCGGAGAACCGCGCGAACCGGATCCCCGACGCGGAGAACCGCTTGGAGATGTTGCCGGCGACGTCGAGCCGCATCATGTGGAACGGCACGCCCTCGGCGCCCGGCCGGCGCAGCGTGGTCAGCCGGTGGCAGACCTGCTCGAAGCCGACCCGGAACCGCCGGCCGAGCACGTCGATGTCGTAGCGCTCGCCGCGCGCCGCCTGGTGGAACGCGGCGTACGGCATCAGCACCGCGCCGGCGAAGTAGTTGGCGAGCGCGACCTTGGCGAGCACGCGGGTCTCGGTCGACGCGAACCGGCCCTCCCCGACGTTGCGCTCGAGCACGTCGCCGAGCGAGACGATCGCGATCTGGTGCGCGAGCTGGAACGTCCGGCTGCGGGTCGGCAGCAGCTCGGACAGCGTGAGCGTCTTGCGCTCGGGGTCGTAGCGCCGCAGCACGCCCTTCATCGCCTCCCAGTGGCCGATCTGCACCGAGACGTCGAGGTGCTGACCGAGGTGGCGGACCAGGCCGGCGTAGAGGTCGTCGCCGGTCAGCCGGGCGCGCGCTGCGAGCTCCTCGGCGGCGGCCTCGAGCTCGGGGAAGTAGTTGCTCGCATGCTGCAGGTAGTCGCTGACCTCCTCGCTGGGGATGAGCGAGGGCGCGCGCGTGCCGTCGGGCGCAGGCAACGCCTCGCCGTCGCGCAGCTGGGAGGACAGGTCGTCGGCGGTGGTGCGCGCCGCCTGGAAGGCGCGGTACAGACCGAGCACGGCGCGGGCCGCCTCCGGGCTGGCCGCCGCGAGCTCGCGCACGTCGACCGAGGTCAGATCGTAGCCCTCGAGCACAGGGTCGGCGAACGCCTCGGTGAGATCCGCGACCAGCCGGCTGTCATCGTCGCTGGCAAACGCGGCCACGTCGACGCCGAACAGCTGGGCGAGCTTGATCAGGAGGTTGGCCGGCAGCGGCCGGCGGTTGGCCTCGATCAGGTTGAGGTAGCTCGCCGAGATCCCCAGCTGCGTGGCGAGCTGGACCTGCGTGAGGCTCTCACGGCGCCGCAGCCCACGGACCTTGGCCCCCAGCCGTTGCTCCGTGACACGCTCCATGGCTGCACCACCGGGCGTTTTTGTCATTGACATGATTTACTGCTCAACAGGGTGTCATTGACAACCGTAAACATCATCAACGTATAACCTATCTGTCGGACGTTGACCATACACATCTTCGACAGCTATCCCGGGAGGGACCATCGACGAACCAACGAGGAGACCGCCATGACGACCAACCTCTCCGACCAATCCGCCCTGCACGCCAAGCGCTTCGACGGCATCGTCCGGCCCTACACCAAGGCCGACGTCGACCGGCTGCGCGGCACGTTCGCGATCGAGCACACGGTCGCCCGGCTCGGCGCCCGCCGGCTGTGGGAGCTGCTCCACACCGAGGACTACGTCGCGGCGCTCGGCGCGCTGACCGGCAACATGGCGGTCCAGCAGGTCCGCGCCGGATTGAAGGCGATCTACCTGTCCGGCTGGCAGGTCGCGGCCGACGCCAACACCGCCGGGCAGATGTACCCCGACCAGAGCCTGTACCCGGTGGACAGCGTGCCCAGCGTGGTCCGCCGGATCAACGCGGCGCTGCTCCGCGCCGACCAGATCGACTGCGCCGAGGACAAGCACGAGCGCCACTGGCTGGCGCCGATCGTCGCCGACGCCGAGGCCGGGTTCGGCGGCCCGCTCAACGCGTTCGAGCTGATGAAGGCGATGATCGACGCGGGCGCCGCGGGCGTGCACTTCGAGGACCAGCTGGCCAGCGAGAAGAAGTGCGGTCACATGGGCGGCAAGGTGCTGGTCCCGACCAGCCACTTCATCCGGACCCTGGTCGCGGCCCGGCTCGCCGCCGACGTCAGCGGCGTCCCGGCCCTGGTGGTCGCGCGGACCGACGCCGACAGCGCCAAGCTGTTGACCAGCGACATCGACGAGCGCGACCGGCCGTTCGTGGTCAAGGGCGAGCGCACCGCCGAGGGCTTCTACCGCATGGTCAGCGGGATCGAGACCGCGATCGCGCGCGGCCTGGCCTACGCGCCGTACGCCGACCTGGTGTGGTGCGAGACCTCGACGCCCAACCTCGCGCAGGCCCGGCAGTTCGCCGAGTCGATCCACCGCCAGTTCCCCGGCAAGCTGCTCGCCTACAACTGCTCGCCGTCGTTCAACTGGAAGAAGAACCTCGACGACGCGACGATCGCCCGGTTCCAGCGCGAGCTCGGCGCGATGGGCTACAAGTTCCAGTTCGTCACCCTCGCCGGCTTCCACGCGCTCAACTACGGGATGTACGAGCTGGCGCGCAAGTACAAGACCGGCGGCATGGCGGCGTACTCCGAGCTCCAGCAGGCGGAGTTCGCCGCCGAGGCCAGCGGCTACAGCGCGACGCGCCATCAGCGCGAGGTCGGGACCGGCTACTTCGACCAGGTCGCCGAGGTCATCTCGGGAGGCGCCGCCTCGACCCTCGCGCTGCACGGGAGCACGGAGGAGGCGCAGTTCACGGCCGAGCCGGTGCGGGCCGTGGCGCAACGCTGATTCTCACCGGGGCACCGGTGGCGTCGCGCCGCGCGGCCGCGCCCCGGATCGCCACACGCATGGCTCGGCATTCCGCGGCATCGCCGTGGGATAGCGAATGCCGGCCGGCCGGTCCGACGAGGGTGCACAGGTGCGCAGTGGCGCGGAGATCGCGCGGATCGAGGCTCGCGGTGGGAACCAGCGCGCACAGGACGCAGGAAGGGGTAGGATGCCCCACGTGATGCGCTTCCGCTGGCTTCCTCCTGCTGTCGTCCTGGCTGTCGTCCTGGCTTCCTTCCTCGGCGTCTCCAGTGCGGCCTGCAAGGGCAGCGGTGGCGGCGGCAAGCAGGAGGCCGGCAAGACGCTCCGCATCGGCGTGATCACCTCGCTGACCGGCGCGCAGGCGGCGTTCGGCAAGGCGCACAAGCTCGGCTACGAGATCGCCGCCGCGGAGATCAACGCCAAGGGCGGGGTGCTCGGCAAGCAGGTCGAGGTCATCATCTACGATGATCAGGGCAAGCCCGACCAGGCGGTCCAGGGCGCGAGCAAGCTGACGGATCAGGACCACGTGGCGATCGTCCTGGGCGCGTACTCCAGCGAGACCACGCGCGCCGTGATCCCCGCGGTCACCCAGAAGGGCATCCCGCTGATCATGCCGACCGCCACCGCCGACAACGTGGTCGAGACCGGCTCGCCCTGGGTGTTCCGGATCTGCGCCGGCGCGAAGGCCTACGCCACCGCGATGGCCGACTTTCTCAAGAACAACGGCGCCCCCAAGACGATCGCCATCATCTACGAGAACACCAACTTCGGGCAGGCCAACGGCAAGGCGATGGAGGTCGCCGCACCGGCCGCCGGGATGACGGTGGTGGCCAACGAGGCCTACCAGGCGAGCTCGCCCGACTACAAGGCGCTGCTCCAGCGGGTCAAGGACAAGGATCCCGAGGTCGTCTACTACGCGTCGTACCTGCTCGACGCGATCACGCTGATGAAGCAGACCGCGCAGATCGATCTCAACCCCAGGTTCCTGACCGCCGCGGGCACCGGGTTCTCGGCCGCCGAGTTCCCGAGCGCGGACAAGGGCGCCGGCAAGTACGCGGAGTACACGTTCTCGGTGTCGCAGTGGCTGCCGAGCGCCAAGTGGGAGGGCTCCAAGCAGTTCGACGAGGCGTACTTCAAGCTGTCCAGCACGCACCCGGCGTATCACGGCATGCAGGCCTACGCCGCGCTGATGGTGGCCGCCGATGCGATCAAGCACGCCCAGTCCGAGGACCCCAAGAAGATCGCCGACGCGATCCGCGCCGAGCACCTCGACACGCCGTTCGGCCCGATCTCGTTCGACGCCAAGGGCCAGAACCCTCATCCGGTGCTGGTCACGCAGGTCCAGGGCGGGCAGTACAAGGTCGTGTGGCCGCTCGATCAGGCCGAGGCCAAGCCGATCCTGACCACGCCGAAGTGGTCCGAGCGGCAGTAGCCCGCGCGCAGCCCGGTAGTCCACAGTACGCCATGGCGACGCAGCTCTGGTCGGCGCTGCAGGCGGTCCTCGACGGGCTGCTGACCGGCTCGCTGTACTCGCTGATCGGCATGGGCATGGCGCTGATCTTCGGCGTGATGCGGATCGTCAACTTCGCGCACGGCGCGTTCATGATGCTCGGCATGTACGTCGTGTACCTGCTGTTCGACCGGCTCGGCATCAGTCCGTACCTCGGCTTCCTCGCCGCCGCGGCGGTGCTGCTCGTGCTCGGCGTCGCGACCTACCACGGCCTGCTGCGCCGGATCGCCGAGCGCTCCGAGTTCATGATCATCCTGCTCACGCTGGGCATCGCACAGATGTTGATCGGCGGCGCGCAGCTGATCTTCAGCGGCGACTTTCGCAAGGCCAACAGCGCCCTGACCACCCGGCTGCTCCACGTCGGCCCGCACCTGACGCTCAACCAGGGCGACCTGCTGTCGTTCGCGATCAGCATCGCGCTGGCGACCGGCATGTTCCTGTTCGTCATGAAGAGCCGGTTCGGCCGCGCGCTGCGCGCGATCGCGCAGAACCGCTACGCCGCGTCGCTGATCGGGATCAACGTGCAGCGCACCCAGGCGCTGGCGTTCGGCCTCGGGATCGCGGCGGTCGGTCTCGCCGGCGGGCTGCTGCTGCCGGCGCTGTACCTGTACCCCGAGGTCGGCGGCCAGTTCACCCTCAAGGCGTTCGTGATCGTCGTGCTCGGCGGCATGGGATCGATCGAGGGCGCCGCGATCGCCGGCCTCGTGCTCGGTGTGGTCGAGAACCTGACCAGCCTGTACTGGGGCAACCAGTGGGCGCTGGTGGTCGACTTCGTGATCTTCCTGCTCGTGCTGTCGCTCCGACCGGCCGGTCTGTTCGGGAGCCAGCGGGTGTGACGCGCCGGCGCGCCGTCCTCGCTGCCGCCGGCTTCGGCCTGTGCCTGCTGGTGCCGCTGGTGGTCCACCAGGACTACCAGCTCAACGTGCTGTTCCGCGTCGCGCTGTTCGCCGCGCTCGGCCTGGCGTGGAACCTGGTCGGCGGCTACGCCGGCCAGCTGTCGCTCGGCCAGGCCGCATTCTTCGGCATCGGCGCCTACGGGTTGCCGCTGTTCCACGACAAGCTCGGCGTCCCGATCGCGCTCGCGCTGGTGCTCCTGATCGTGACCTCGGTCGCCGCCGCCGCCGTGATCGGCCGGGTCGCGTTCCGCCTGCGCGGGCCGTACTTCGCGCTCGCGACCATCGCGTTCGCCGAGGTGCTGCGGCTGTCGGCCAAGAACCTCGACCGCCTCACCGGCGGCGACGTCGGGCTGCAGGTCCCCGCGCTGTTCGGATCGAGCAGCCCGACCCGGTGGTTCTACCTGGCGGCCGTGGTGCTGACCGCCGCGGCGTTGACCGCGACCGCGCTGATCGTGCGCTCGCGATTCGGCTACCAGCTGCAGGCGGTGCGCGAGGACGAGGACACCGCGCGGGCGTGCGGCATCGACGCCGCGCGCACCAAGCTCAACGCGTTCATGATCAGCGCGGCGTTCGCGGCGCTCGGCGGTGCGCTCTACGCCAGCCAGTACTTCTTCATCGTCCCCGACTCGGTGCTCGGGATCGAGCTGTCCGAGCGGCCGGCGATCGACGCGATGCTCGGCGGCGCCGGCACCCTGACCGGGCCGATCGTCGGCGCGGTCCTGCTCGAGACCGCGCAGGAGCTGTTCAAGAACCTGTTCCAGGAGGCCCACCAGCTGATCTACGGCGTGCTGCTGGTGCTCGTCGTGCTGTTCCTCCCCGAGGGGATCGTCGGCACGATCGCGAGCTGGTGGCGGAGGAAGCGCGCGCCATGACCGCGCTGCTCGAGCTCGAGCACGTCAGCAAGCGGTTCGGCGGGCTGCGCGCCGTCAACGACGTGTCGCTCACGATCACCGAGGGCGAGGTGCTGTTCATCGTCGGCCCCAACGGCGCCGGCAAGACCACGCTGTTCAACCTGATCACCGGCTTCCTGCCGCCCGACGAGGGCGTGATCCGGTTCGCCGGTCGCTCGCTCGCCGGCCGGCCGCCGCACGAGGCCGCCCGGCTCGGCATCGGCCGTACGTTCCAGATCGTCAAGCCGCTGCGCAACCTCACCGTGCTGGAGAACGTCATGCTCGGCGCGTTCCTCCACACCCGCGACCGTGCCGAGGCCGCCGCGCGTGCCCGCGAGGTCCTCGAGTTCCTGCAGATGGGATCGGTGATCGCCCAGCCGGCCGCTGGCCTGCCGCTCGCCACCCTCAAGCGCCTCGAGATCGCCCGCGCGCTCGCCACCCGCCCCAAGCTGATCCTGCTCGACGAGGTGGTCGCCGGCCTGCCGACCGGCGAGGCGCTCGCGCTCGCCGGCCTGCTCCAGCGCCTGCCCGAGTGGGGCGTGGCCGCGGTCGCCGGGGTCGAGCACGTCATGCAGGTCGTCATGAAGGTCGCCCACCGCGTGGTCGTGCTCGACCGCGGCGCGCTGATCGCCGAGGGCAAACCCGCCGACGTCGTCCGCCGCCCCGAGGTGATCGAGGCCTACCTCGGCGCCAAGTACAAGCAGGTGACCGGATGACGGCCGATGCCGCTGCCGCGTCCGGCCCGCCGGTCGCCCCGAGCGCCGCCGCCGCACCGCTGCTCGAGCTGACGGCCGTCCGCGCCGGCTACGGCGACTTCCAGGCCCTGTTCGACATCAGCCTGGAGGTCCGCACCGGCGAGATCGTCACGCTGATCGGCGCCAATGGCGCCGGCAAGACCACCACGCTGCGGGTGATCTCGGGCGCCGTGCGCGCCACCAGCGGTACGGTCCGGTTCGACGGCCACGACGTCACCGGCCTGCCCACCCATGCGATGCCCGAGCGCGGGATCAGCCACGTCCCCGAGGCCCGCCAGCTGTTCCCGTTCATGACCGTCGAGGAGAACCTCGACCTCGGCGCCTACAACCCGCGCAGCCGCCCGCGGGCGCGCGACACCCGCGAGGAGATGATCGAGCTGTTCCCGCGGCTCCAGGAGCGCCGCCGCCAGCTCGCCGGCACGCTGTCGGGCGGCGAGCAGCAGATGGTCGCGATCGCCCGCGGCCTGATGGCGGCGCCGCGGCTGCTCCTGCTCGACGAGCCGTCGCTCGGCCTGTCGCCCAAGGTCACCGAGGAGGTGTTCGGCCGGGTCCAGGACATCCGCAAGCGCGGCGTCACCGTGCTGATCGTCGAGCAGAACGTGGTCGATGCGCTCAGCATCGCCGACCGCGGCTACGTGGTCGAGCACGGCCGGGTCGTCATGCAGGGCAACGCCGCGGACCTGCTGCGCGACGAGAAGGTCCGCGCGGCGTACCTCGGCCTTTGATCGCGGTGCCTGGCATCGCGCCGCGGTTCGCGCGATGCTCGCCGCCAGGAGGCTCTCGATGACCCTCGACTTCCATACCGCCCTCGCGGTCTGCGCGCTGATCGCCGCGGTGATCCTCGTCCTGCAGGGCGGCGAGCGGCTGATCCCGCTGTTCGCGCTGGTCGCCTGCGCCCTCGAGGTGCTGGCCGCGTTCCACGTGCTCCAGCTGTCGTCGCCCAGGGTCCGGATCGACGCGATCCTGCCGGCGGTGCTCGCGGTCACCGGCGGCATCGCCTGGGCGCGATCGTCGAGCAAGCCGGCGATCTCCGCGGCGACCGTGATCGCGCTGGTCGGCGTGATCCAGCTGCTCCACGCGCTCGGCGTGCTCCACGGGGTGCCGTGATGGCGGCGCCGGCGAGCTTCGAGATCGTCGCCGAGGGGCTCGGGTTCCCCGAGGGTCCGATCGCCATGGCCGATGGCTCGGTGATCCTGGTCGAGATCAAGCGCCAGACCCTGTCGCGGTGCTGGAACGGCCGGACCGAGGTCATCGCGATGCTGGGCGGCGGCCCCAACGGCGCGGCGATCGGCCCCGACGGTGCGGTCTACGTGTGCAACAACGGCGGCTCGGTCTGGATCGAGCGCCACGGCATCACGTATCCGATCGGCATCGCGCCCGACTACTCCGGCGGCCGGATCGAGCGGGTCGACCTCGCCACCGGCAAGGTCGATCGGCTGTACGACCGCTGCGGCGACCACCCGCTGCGCGCCCCCAACGACCTCGTGTTCGACCGCGCCGGCGGCCTGTGGTTCACCGACTTCGGCCACGACCTCGGCCGGTCGCGCGACAAGAGCGGCATCTACCACTGCGCCGCCGACGGCTCGCGCATCGTCGAGGTCTACTTCGGCTCGCTCGGCTACAACGGCATCGGGCTGTCGCCCGACGAGGCCACGCTGTACGCCGCCGAGACCCTGACCGGCCGGCTGGTGGCGTTCGACGTCACCGGCCCCGGCCAGATCGCCCGCCGCGGCAACCGGTTCCCCGGCCGCGTGGTCGCGACCATGACCGGCAACCCGCCGGAGTACTTCGACAGCCTCGCGGTGACCGCCGCCGGCAACGTGTGCGTCGCGACCCTGCTCGCGCCCGGCATCACCACGATCGCGCCCGACGGCAGCCACACCAAGCTCGAGACCCCCGACGTGTTCACCACCAACCTGTGCTTCGGCGGCGCCGACCTGCGCGACGCGTGGATCACGCTGTCGGGCACCGGCAAGCTCGCGAAGACCCGGTGGCACGAGCCCGGCCTGCGGCTCGCCTTCAACGCCTAGGCAATCATGGACTTCACCATCCCCCCCGAGATCGCCGCCTACCTCGCCGAGCTCGACGCGTTCATCGAGCGCGAGATCAGGCCGCTCGAGCGCGAGCACCCCCAGTACTTCGATCACCGCCGCGAGCACGCGCGCACCGACTGGGACGACGACGGCAAGCCGCGCCGCGCGTGGGAGGAGCTGCTCGCCGAGATGCGCCGCCGGGCCGACCGCGCCGGCCACCTCCGGTTCGCGCTGCCCCGCGAGCTCGGCGGCAAGGACGGCTCGAACCTCGCGATGGCGATCATCCGCGAGCACCTCGCGCACAAGGGCCTTGGGCTGCACAACGACCTCCAGAACGAGTCGTCGATCGTCGGCAACTTCCCGCAGGTCCACCTGATGCACCGGTTCGGGACCGAGGCGCAGAAGGCGCGCTACCTCGAGGCGATGATCACCGGCGCCGAGCACATCGCGTTCGGCCTGACCGAGCCCAACCACGGCAGCGACGCGACCTGGCTCGAGACCACCGGGGTCAGGACCGGCACCGACTGGGTGATCAACGGCCAGAAGCGGTTCAACACCGGGCTCCACCTCGCCACCACCGACCTGATCTTCGCGCGGACCTCGGGCAAGCCCGGCGAGGCGCGCGGCATCACCGCGTTCCTCGTGCCGACCCGCAGCCCCGGCTTCGAGGTCCCGTTCATGTGGTGGACGTTCAACATGCCGACCGACCACGCCGAGGTCCGCCTGACCGACGTCCGGGTCCCGGACGACGCGATCCTCGGCGGCGAGGGCGAGGGCCTGCGGGTCGCCCAGGCGTTCGTCCACGAGAACCGGATCCGCCAGGCGGCGTCCAGCCTCGGCGTCGCCCAGTACTGCATCGATCAGAGCGTCGCCTACGCGCGCCAGCGGATCACGTTCGGCAAGCCGCTGGCCGCCAACCAGGCGATCCAGTTCCCGCTCGCCGAGCTCCACACCGAGTGCGCGATGGTCCGCGGCCTGGTCCACCGCACCGCCTGGCACCTCGACCGCCAGGATCCCATGGAGGTCAGCGATCAGGTCGCGATGGCCAACTACCGGGCCAACCGGCTGGCGTGCAACGCCGCCGACCTGGCGATCCAGGTCCACGGCGGCGTCGGCTACTCGCGGCACTACCCGTTCGAGCACATCTATCGCCACCACCGCCGCTACCGGATCACCGAGGGCTCCGACGAGATCCAGCTCCGCAAGATCGCCGGACACCTGTTCGGCTTCATGGGCCGGGGACGCAGCGCGGAATGACCGAGCACGAGGTGTTCCAGCACACGCTGGAGGCCGCGATCCGCCACTACCTCGGCGCGCCGGGCGAGGTCCGCGCGCTGGCGCGGCTCACCGGCGGCGCGACCAAGCTCACCTGGTCGTTCGACGCCGTGGTCGGCGCCGAGACCCTGCCGCTGATCCTGCAGCAGACCCCCGCCGACCGGCTCGCCGCCGCATCCGAGCTCGGCGGATCGCGCATCCACGGCGCCCAGGACGCCGCGCTGCTCGCCGCCGCCGCCGCGGCCGGCGTCCCCGCGCCCCGCGTCCGGTTCGCGCTCCAGCCCGACGACCACCTCGGCGAGGGCGTCGTCACCGATCGCGCAGCCGGCGAGACCCTCGGCCGCAAGATCAACACCGACCCGCGGCTCGCCGCCGTGCGCCCCCAGCTCGCCGCGCAGTGCGGCGCGATCCTCGCCGCCGTCCACCGCATCGACCCGACCGGCCTGCCGTTCCTCGCCACCCAGACCGCCGCCGACCAGCTCGCGATCTTCCGCGGCATCGCCGACGCCTGCGACCATCCGCTCCCCGCCGTCGAGCTCGGCCTGCGCTGGGTCGCCGAGCACCTGCCGCCCGCCCCGCGCACCGCGGTCGTCCACGGCGACTTCCGCAACGGCAACCTGATCGTCGGCGACGGCGGCGTGCGCTGCGTGCTCGACTGGGAGCTCGCCCACCTCGGCGATCCGATGCTCGACCTGGGCTGGATCTGCGTCAAGACCTGGCGGTTCGGCGGCGCCCCGCCGGTCGGCGGCTTCGGCCACCGCGCCGACCTGTTCCGCGCTTACGAGCAGGCCGGCGGCGGCCCGGTCGACCCCACCCACGTCCGGTTCTGGGAGGCGTTCGGCTGCGTCAAGTGGGCGCTGATGTGCATGCACAAGGGCCTCGGCGCACTCGACACCATCCCCGGTGCCACCCCCGGCGCGCGCCGCTCGGTCGAGGCCGTCGCGATCGGCCGCCGGATCGAGGAGCCGCTGCTCGACTTCCTCGACCTGATCACCGGAAAGGCCGCCTGACATGCCGGCGATCCAGCCCGACGCCCCCGCGCTCCTCGACGCCGCGATCGACTACCTCGAGCGCGAGCTCCTGCCCACCCTCGCCGGCTATCACCGCTTCCAGTGCCGGGTCACCGTCAACGTCCTCGCCCAGGTCCGCCGCGAGCTCGCCCTCGCCCCCGGCCAGGCCGACGCCGAGCGCGCCCGCCTGATCGCCCTGCTCGGCCACCCCGGCGAGCGCGACGCGCTCAGCCGCGAGCTCGCCGCCCGGATCCGCGCCGGCGACCTCGCCCTCGACGATCCCGCGCTGCTCGATCACCTGCGGCAATCGCTCGTCGAGGCGCTGCGGATCAACAACCCGAAGTGGCTCGGCGAGCCCGAGCCCGTCGAGCCCGAGCGGGGCTGAACGCGCTGGCCACGAACCCAGGTCACCACGGTCGACCTGGGCATGCCCAGGTACACCGCCGCGTCGCCGATCCCGTACATCGGCAGCTCGCGCGGATCTCTCCCGCGATACAGGCTGACGACCTTTCCCATGCCCACACGTACCGCCACGTGGAGGTCTGGGCAATCGCTAGCAGACAGGAGATCTCCTCGATCCAAGTCCGCGGAATGATCGGTGTTCCTGTGCGCTGTGGCGGCGATCTATCCGGAGCGAATTTAGAGGTGGTGCCCGAAGTCCATCGCGTCGTGGAGGAATCGCACGATCTCCAGGGTGCTGGCGCCGAGCCGGTAGAACAGGATGTGCCGCGCGGGCCTCCCCCGCTGGGAGATATGGAAGGCGCGAATCCCGAGCCGAACATCATCGCGCGGCTTGCCACGGCCTGGATCCTTGGCGATCACCTCGACGGCCTCCTTGAGGAGCTTGCGATACTCGCGCGCCTGGGCGATTCCCCAGCGCTTCTTCGTGTACGCGAGGACCTCGATGATGTCGCGGCTCGCCTGCGGGGAACGGATCACTCGCATCTTGCGCGAGCTATGGATCCAGCCCAACCGCGGCGTCGATCTCAGCCATGAACTCGTCGATGGAGCCTTCCATGCCTTCCCCTCGGTCAAGCTCGGCGATGCCCACGTCCAGCGCCTCACCGAGCTCATCGCGCATCTTGTCATCGGCAACCTGTGGACGTGCCGGCCACGGTACGACCGTCGCAGATCCATCCGCGATCGCAGCCAGGCGGCGCTGGATCGCCTCGCCCCAAGCCGGGTCATACTCGGCGTAGCCGGGCTCAAATGTTTCCAGGAGACGCGCCACCAGTGTGCGCCGATCCTCGTCGGGCAGATTCAGGGCTTGCGCGAGAACAGCATCAAACGCGGCAACCATGGTCACGCATGATCATACCACGCTCAGCAGGCCGGCGCGCGAGGATCGCGAACCCGCCCAGCGTGCCTTGCCACCCATGCTTCCAGCTTCGGCCCGAGGCTAGGCCGGAAGCTCCGAGAGCAGCTGAGCGAGCTGCTGCGCGATAATCCGGCTGCTCCATGTCCGGCCATCGGACAGACCGACGTAGCGCTGCTCGCAGCCGTGCGGCCTGGCTGCATAGGTTCCGGTCACGTCCTGCGATGCCGATGTCCGCGGATACAGCAGCACCGAGCGGGGCGCACCGAGCAGCTCGCTGTAGACGAGCATCTGCTTGAGGTCGTCGTCGGATGGGATGCCTCCAGGCGGCACCCTGGCCGGGTCACAGCTCGGGAATGCTCGGCCGGAGCGAGTACGGCGGCGGCAGCTCGCCGGCGCGCAGCCGGCGGACGAGCGCGACGGTCTGCGCGATGGCATCCGGCTCCCGGCCCATCGCCTCGATGGGTAGATCGCCGGGCGCAAAGTCCACGACGCGGCCGCCTCCGAAGTTGACCGGCACGATGCAGGCCCGCTCTCCGAACACGTTCGAGCGAAAATCGATCTCCCGCTGGACCCAGCTGTCCGCTCCGGCGCGCGCGGCGGCGTTCTCGGTGAGCAGCGGCATCAGCACGAGCGAGTCGAGGATCGCCGCCTCGATCGTCGGAATGAAGCGCTTGGGTGGGCGCTGCACGTCCATGTAGACGCGCAGTCCTGCGGCTTCGAGCTGGTCTTTCCACCGCGTCGCGAGCTCGCGGTCCTGATGGGTATAACTGAGGAAGATATCGTACCGGCACTGGGCCGCGCACGCGTGTCGCGTCGCCGAGATGACATCGTGAAAGTAGCCATTTGCGATCCGGTCGAGCTCCTCGAAAGCAGCCTGGTGAAGATGCACGAGCGTGACCGGGCGATCGACCTCGTATCGCGGATAGGTATACGCGAGCCAGTTGTCGAACTGCGCAAACAGGACGGGAAGTTCCTCCTCGCACAGCAGCTTGCCGTCGACGTGATGGCCGTGGAGCTGGCCGCTGGCGAGGATCACGATGCCGCGGCGGTCGGCGAAGCGCGCCCACGTGCTGGCCTGGAGCACCTGGTGCTGCTGGGAATTGACCGTGAGGACCTCGGCGTGGTGGTTCACGAGCTGCCACAGGTTGACCCGACCGGTCCTGCAGTGCAGATATCCCGCCGCGTCGAACACGTACTTGAGGACCCTGCCCTTCAGGTAGGAGTCGACGGAGCTCGACAGCGCCGTCCCCGTGAGGCCACGGTCGGCCAGTTGCTTGAGCCGGCTCGCGCTGAACGCGAGCAGCGAGGCGCGGCCGAGCGCACGCATCGTGGCAGTGCGGGTTCGCTTGAGCGCGAAGGCCAGCTCGCCGACGACGTGACCCGAGCCGAACTTGAAGTCCGGACCGCGTCCGTGCGAGGCCCCGGCGTCCGACGACTCGACCCGAGGCATGAACACGCCGACCTCCCCGCGGAGGATCAAGAACATGTTGTCGCTGGGGTCATTGTAGCGGCAGATCACATCGCCGCCGTCGCGCTCGACGAGACCGGACTCGAGCACGAAGTCGACCAGCGTCCTGGCATCCATCGAGCGCGTGAACGCGTTGAGCACGTACTGCTTGCGCACCTCGTCGAAGCACACCAGGTCGCGCGGGTCGTCGGCGAGCTGCGACAGCGCGTTGTACGCCTCCGCGTCGTGCTGGTTGACCTGGAGCAGCCGCTTGGCGTAGTAGAGCGCCTCCCACGCGTGCCGGTGCGACAGCGCATCGCGCAGGCGCTCGCGATCGCTCGGCGGCGGCCGCGCCGACCCGCGATCGACGGGCGCGTGCTCGGAGCCCTCGATGATCGCCAGCAGCTCGACCACCTCGGTCATGGAGCGCGGGCGATCGCCCGGGCTCTTCGCCAGCATCCTCAGGCAGACGTCCTCGATACGTTCATCGAGCGCGGGACAGAGCGTGCGCGGCGGCGGCGGCGGATCCGAATGGGCCTGCGAGATCACGGACAGCACCGAGCCGCGAAACGGTGGCCGTCCGGTGAGCAGCTCGTAGAACACCACGCCCAGGCCGTAGATGTCGGTCGCAGCGCTCACCGCACCGGCTCCGCCGGCGATCTGCTCCGGCGCCATGTACGCGGGGGTTCCCAGCAGCCCGGCATCGAGGGTCAGCGAGTCATCGCCGTCGGCAACCAGCCTCGACAGCCCGAAGTCCATGATGAACGGGTTGTGGTGCGCGCCGACCATCACGTTGGCGGGCTTCAGATCCAGATGCAGGACCCCGGCATCGTGCGCCGTCTGGAGGGCGCTCGCGAGCGTGCGCACCAGGCGCACGGCCAGCGCGGCTTCGACTGGCTCGCCGTCGTGAACATATGCGCCGAGCGGCTTGCCCTCGATGAACGCCATCGTGAGGTACAGCGTGGAGTCGACCTCGCCGATGTCGAAGATCGGGCAGATGCTGGGGTGCCAGACCCGGGCCGCGGCCTTGGCCTCGCGGTGGAACCGCCGCCGGTGAGACGGGTCGATCAGGTGGTGGGCATGAGGGATCTTGAGCGCCACGCGGCGCCCCAGCACGCTGTCGCGCGCCTCGTACACCGTCCCCATCCCGCCGGAGCCGAGCAGCCGCACGATCTCGTAGCGGCCGGCGAACAGCGCTCCCACCGCGAGCCCGGCCACGTACGCGGGCGAACCACTCGCAGACGGACCGGCTTCCACGCGGGACTCCATCGGACGGCACTATCGTCCGACCCCCACGCCGGGCCGTCAAGCGACGGGCGCCGTGTCGCCATCGCCCGGCGGGTCCGGGGCATCCAGCGGCTCGGGCTCGCGGCACAGCGCATCGCGAGCTGGGCGCGCTCGCTGGCCAGCCGGCCACGATATCACCGCCACCACGCCGCCGGCAGCAGCGCGATGGCGAGCCGCAGAACGAACCGCGGCACGCGCTCGGCGATCGAGCCGCAGCCGCAGCGCGGCGACGAAGTCCGCGGTGGGGTCCGCCGAGGCGGCGAGCGCGTCGCGACGGCTCCAGATCGCCCCGCCCAGGGCGATCGCGGTGAACACGAACACGCTGATCGACCACACCAGGACCGGCAGCGTGGGCGCTCGGTACACGAAGTACGCGGCGATCGCGAACAGCGCGTTCGCGGCGAGCACGTCGAACACGGTGTAGGCCCAGGCGACGCGGCGGTGGCGGCGCAGCCAACAATGGGAGCCGTGGCGCGCCCGGTCGGTCCCCGTGGAGCTGAGGAGATCCTTCGGATCCTCGGGCAGTAGTATGGCCGGCGCGCACCCGGCAAGGATCAGCGCGAGGCCCAGATGATCCTCAACCACAAGGCCGCGATCGAGATGCTCGTCGACAACGTCGAGCAGGTCGGGTTCGACCGCTACGCGATCGTCCGCGACGACACCCCGATCGACGACGCCCCGGTCCGTGCGCTGGCCGCGCCCCTCGTTGCCCCCGACGACCTCGACGACTTCATCGCGATGGCGATCGGCGAGCTGAGCGGGCTGCACGAAGGCAATCTGGCGCGCTACCGGCTGCGCCCGAGCGAGTTTCACCGCTGGCGCGGTCGGCGCCGCGAGTCGCCTTCGTCATGAAGCAAGCCGGCACATTCCGGGCGAGCCGCCGTGCGACTTCCCTAGAGATCTACTTGGGCACGTGAGGGACCGGAACCTCCGCCGCCGTCGCCGGGCGGGCCCGGAGCATCCGGCGGCGCGGGCTCGCGGCACAGCGCATCGAGCTGCGCGCGCTCCTGGCCGAGCCGGCCGCGATACCACCGCCACCACGCGGCCAGGACCAGCGCGATGGCGCCGTAGATCCGGGCGGCGCGGCCGAGCCACTCCGGCGACCAGATCGCGTAGAACGCGAGGCCGAACGCCATCTCGGCGGCGGCGAGCCGCAGGACGAACCGCGGCACGCGCTCGCGGCGGTCGAGCCGCAGCCGGAGGGCGGCGACGAAGTCGGCGGTGGAGTCGGCCGAGGCCGAGAGCGCGTCGCGGCGGCTCCAGATCGCACCGCCCAGGGCGATCGCGGTGAACACGAACACGCTGATCGACCAGACGAGGACCGGCAGCGTGGGGGCCCGGTATGCGAAGTACGCGGCGATGGCGAACAGCGCGTTCGCGGCGAGCACGTCGAACACGGTGTACGCCCAGGCCAGCCGGCGGTGGCGGCGCAGCCGGCGCTGCAGCTCGGCGGTCCGCGTCGGCGCCGCGGCGACGGCGGGTGGCTCGCTGCGCCAGGCGAGCTGCCAGTGGTCCCATTCCAGGTTGGGCGTGTCGGTCATGGTGGCCTCCTTCCGGCCAGGAGCTCGCGCAGCGCGGCGCGGGCCCGGGTCAGCCGGACCGCGACGTTGTTCTCGGTGATGCCCAGGACCTCGGCGATCTCGCGCGGCGTGAGGTCCTCGAGCGCCATGGTCAGGAGCTGGCGCTGCGGGACCGGCAGCCGGCGCAGCGCGGCGAGCAGGGTCTCGTGCTGCTGGCCGGCGACCGCGATCGCCTCGGGCAGCGGCGCCGGATCGGGCACGCCGGCGGCGCGATCGAGATCGTCGAACGGCGGACGCCGGCTCGCGAGGTGGCTCAGCGCGCGGTTGTTGGCGACGCGGTAGACGAAGGTCCGCTCCGAGCACTCGCGCCGCCAGGCGGGGAGCGCGCGGAACAGCGCGAGCAGCATCTCCTGGACGAGGTCTTCGCGCAGCGCCGGATCGCGCTCGTAGCTCGCGGCCAGCCGGCGCAGCGCAGGCTCGTGGCGCACGAGCAGCTCGTCGAGCTCGCCGTTCGTCATCGCGGCGCATCGAGCCGCACGCCACGGGCGATCGCGTCGAGCAGCGTGCGCGGCGCAGGGCCGCGGGCCTCGACCACGTAGAGCGCCGCCCCGTCGCGGAACGCCAGCTCGGCGACGCCGCGGCGGTCGGCCCGGCACGCCGGCCGCCCGGCGATCGCGCCGCGCCGGCACGCCGACACCGACCGCAGCCCGACGGCCTCGGCCTCGGCCAGCGCCGGATCGCGGCCCGGCGGCAGCGCGGCCTCGGCGACCGTGACCTTCCCACCATCCCCGGAGAGCGCCACCACCGTGTGATCCGGCCACACTGCGTCCATGTCGGTGAATTGATACCCATCCGGCGCGGTGATCGCCAGTCCCAGACCGCGGTTGACGTAACGCGCTCCGGCGATCGTGTACGGCCCGGCGTCGTCGGCCTGGACCGGTGCGCGGCCGTGCGGCGTGTAGCCGACCACGCGGAAGGTCGCATGGCCGATCACCTGGGCGAGCGCGGCGAGCATCGGCCCCGACCCGCGGTCGAGCGCGTCGCTCGCGAGCGCGATCCGCGCCGCGTCGGCCGGGCCGTCGCTGGGGAGCGCGGCGTCGAGCGGCACCCAGCGGCCGCCGATCCAGGCCTCGACCCAGGCGTGCCCGCCGAAGATCCCGCCGGTGTAGACCAACCCCATGTCGAGCCGCGCCGGGATCTGCGCGGCGCGGAGCAGCGACGCGAGCAGCACTGCGTAGCCCGTGCACGTGCCGTGGCGATCGCGCACGAGCTCGGCGGCCGGCGCGAACGCGATGCCGGCGTCGAACGTCATGTGGTCGGTCACCCACCGGGTCAACCGCTGCGCGCGGTCCCAGGCGTCGGCCGCGCCGTCGCCGACCTCGGCCGCGATCGCGCGCACCGCCGGCTCGCTCGGATCGATCATCGCGCCCGCCGCGAGGTACTCGGGGCCGATCAGCGGCTCGTCCGTGCCGCGCGCCGGCGGCTCGACGCGGACGATCTCGACGACCGTAGCGCCGGCATCCCGTGCGGTGATCCGCTCGCCCGCGCCGTCGAGCGACGGGATCCGCCCGAACTCGTCGAGCTCGACCCGCAGGACCAGCCGGTCGAGCGCGCGCGGGCCGGGCAGCCGCACGTTGGAGCGGATCAGGGTGCGCGTGAACACGTCGGCCGGCAGCTCGCCGCCCGGCATCCGCGGCTCGGCCCGGGCCTGGGTCGCCACCATCGCGCCGAACGGCAGCGCGATCTCGGTGCGCAGCTCGCGGCCCGACGCGTCGTACCACGCCTTGTGCGGCGCGCCCGCGCCCTCGGCGAGGACCTTGGCCCGCAGCAGCCGGGCCGTTGCGCCGTCGACCGTCACGGACTCGAAGTCCTCCGCGCTGCACTGCACATGCTGCGGCCCGCTCAGCGCGGGTGACCACGTCCGGTACTCCACGCGATCCCCTGCCGCGTGCAGCTTCGCCGCGATCAACCGCCGGACTCGCTCCGGACCGAGCAGCGGCCCGGCGACCGCCACCGATCGCGTGTGCACCGACCCGCCGGCCGACTCCTGCACCGTCGCCGCACCGGCCGCAAACGACACCTCCGACGTCGTGACCTGGCGCGACAGCCGGGTCTCGCCGCGCACCGCTTGCAGCGCCCCCTGCGCATCCTCGGTCAGCGTGAAGTCGGTCGCCATCTCCACGACCTTGCCGAGCCGCCCGATCCGGAGCTCGGTCGCCACCCGGGTCACGAACCCGCCGCCGGCGACGCCGTCGACCACCTCGTGCGTGCGGCCCACCGGCTTGCCCTCGAGCATCAGCGCGAGCCAGCGCGCCTGGTGCGGCACCGGGTCCAGGGCCGACGGGGTTGCGATGGCCACCGGCGGCTCGGCGGGCGGGGACGCGGGCGCCGGGGCCGGGACGGCGTGCGCGCAGGCGACGAGCGCGCACGCGAGCAACCACGTGGGATGCAACCGGTTCAGGAACGAGCTCACGCAGACCTCCTCGGCGACCTCGCGATCGCCATGTTGATGTAGTCCGGAGTGCGGCCGAGGTCTTACAGGAATTCGCCGCGATCTCCGGCTCCGCGGTCCCCGCGGCCGGATCGACCGCGCGCCGGGTGCCGAACGCCGCCGCGACCGGAGCGAGCTCATACGGACCTCCTCGGCTGATGATTCATCACCCGCTGCGCGCTCGTGGACGTTCCCCTGGCGCTTGACGTCGACCTTGACTCCAGCGTTGAGCTTGACGGCAGCGAAGCGATACGTTGACGTTCGACCCCACCCTCGACCTCGACCTCGACCTCGGCCCGTTGTCGCGCTCCGTCGAGGCTCGCAGCACAGGATCGGTCGATCGCCAGGTCCCCGTCGTCCGGAACACGTCCGAGGTCTTCGTCGCGACTCGCGCGGAACCCCGTGCAAGTGCGCCCAGCAACCACACTTCAGCGAGGCAAGCTCGGCGGCCAGGTTTTTTTGGAAGTGAGTATTCCGCGAATGCGGACGAGGAATGGCCCGGTGGCCTCCCCCTCGGGCAAGTGCAGATGATTGTTTAGGCGGATATTCCATGCTCGCCCACGGTACGATCGATCTCGCCCGCGGGGCACGGCGCCGGCCAGATGCGGAGCCCCCGGGATGACCCGCGGGGAGCTGCTCGCCGACCGGTTCGAGATCGAGCGATCGATCGACAGCGGTGGCATGGGGACGGTGTTCCGCGCGCGCGAAACGCTCTCGGGCGAGGCGGTGGCGATCAAGATCATCTCCGAGGAGCGGAGCCACGTCGCGGAGCGGTTCGCGCGCGAGGTACAGGTGCTCGCGGAGCTGTCCCACCCCGGCATCGTCCGCTACGTCGCCCATGGCGTGACACCCGCGGGACAGCGGTTCCTCGCCATGGAGTGGGTCGACGGCGAGCTGCTCGAGACCCGCCTGCAGCGCGGGCCGCTCTCCGCCGGCGACGCGGTCGCGCTCGCGGCCCGGGTCGCCGGCGCGCTCGGCGCCGCGCACGCGCGCGGGATCGTCCACCGCGATCTCAAGCCGTCGAACCTGATCCTCCCCGGCGGGCACATCGATCAGGTCAAGATCCTCGACTTCGGGATCGCGCAGCGCGCGGGGAGCACCCAGCTCACCCGGACCGGCATGCTGCTCGGAACCCCCGGCTACATGGCGCCCGAGCAGGCCCGCGCCGGCAGCCAGATCGATGCGCGCGCCGACGTGTTCGCGCTCGGCTGCGTGCTGTTCGAGTGCCTGACCGGCGTCCCGCCGTTCGACGGCGACACCACGGCGGCCGTGCTGGCCAGGATCCTGTTCGACGCCGCGCCCCGGATCCGCGAGCTGTGGCCCGAGGTGCCCGACAGCCTCGATGCGGTGGTCGCGCAGATGCTGGCGAAGGACCCCGCGCTCCGCCCGCGCGACGGCGCCGGCCTGGCCGCGGCGCTCGCTGCCCTCGGTCCGATGCCGGACACCGCGCCGGTGGCGCCGCGGGACCGCGCGTCGCGAGGCCGCGCGACGACCAGCAAGGAGCGGCGGCTGCTGGCCGTGGTGATGCTCGGCCCCGCCCCCGACGACCCGGCGCTCGAGGACGCGCTGCGGCGCGCGGTCGCCCCGCATGGCGGCCGCCTCGAGCAGCTCGCCGGCGGCTCGACGGTCGCGGTGCTCGACGCCGACCACCAGGTCGCGACCGATCAGGCCGCCCGCGCCGCGCGCTGCGCGCTCGCGATGTCCGCGCTCGCCCCGCACCGCGCCCTGGCGATCGCGATCGGCCGCACCGAATCGGGGGGCGGACTGCCCGAGCCAGACGTGATCGACCGGGCGTCCCGGCTGCTCGCGCACACCGGCGAGCCGGCCGGGCGGGCGCCGATCGCGCTCGACGAGATCAGCGCCGGCCTGCTCGACGCGCGGTTCGACGTGGTCGAGCACGCGTCGCAGCTCCAGCTGCGCGGCGAGCGCGCGGTGCTGCACGGCGCGCGGACGCTGCTCGGCCGCCCGACGTCCTGCGTCGGGCGCGACTGGGAACTCGGGGCGCTCGCCGGGCTCCTCGACGACTGCCTCGAGGAGCCCGCCGCGCACGTCGCCCTGGTGACCGCGGCGGCCGGGATGGGCAAGTCGCGGCTCGCCGCCGAGTTCGTCAGCCGGGTCCGCGACCGCCACCCCGACGTCGCGGTCTGGATCGGCCGCGGCGACTCGCTGCGCGCCGGCTCGACGCTCGACCTGCTCGGCCAGGCGCTGCGCGGCGCGCTCGGCCTGCACGACGGCGAGCCGCTGTCCGCGCGCCACGCCCGGCTCCGCGCACGGGTCGAGCACGTGCCGCCGGCCGACCGCGACCGGGTGACCGCGTTCCTCGGCGAGCTCGTCGGTGCGCCGCTGCCCGACGGCGCGGCCGGCCAGGCGAGCGCGGCGCTGCAGGCCGCGCGCCAGGACGCCCAGCTGATGAGCGAGCTGATGCGCCGGGCCTGGCTGGACTTCCTGCACGCCGAGACCGCTGTGCACCCGGTCCTGGTCGTGCTCGACGACCTGCACTGGGGCGACTTCGGGACCGTGCGGTTCATCGACGTCGCGCTGCGCGATCGCGGCGAGCTGCCGTGGATGGTGCTCGCGCTGGCGCGCCCCGAGGTGCTCGAGGTGTTTCCCCGGCTGTGGGCGGAGCGCCAGAACTTCCAGGAGCTTCGCCTCAAGGCGCTCGGCCGCAAGGCCGGCGAGCGGCTGGTCCGCCAGGTGCTGGGCGACACGGTCGGCAGCGACACGGTGGAGCGCCTGGTCAAGCAGGCCGACGGCAACGCGTTCTATCTCGAGGAGCTGATCCGCGCGGTCGCGGAAGGCAAGGACGCGGCGCTGCCCGAGACCGTGCTGGCCATGGTCGAGACCCGGCTGGCGCGGCTGCCGTTCGAGGCCCGCCGGGTGCTGCGCACCGCCAGCGTGTTCGGCGAGGTGTGCTGGGACCGCGGCGTGGTCGAGCTGCTCGGCGAGGCGATGGCCCCTGCGCTGGTGCAGCGATGGCTGGCCCGGCTCGTCGAGCAGGAGCTGCTGGTCGCGCGGCCGGACAGCCGGTTCCCCGGCGAGCGCGAGCTCGCGTTCCGCCACGCGCTGATCCGCGAGGCCGCCCACGCAACGCTGACCACCGACGACGAGCGGCTCGCACATCGCCTCGCCGGCGACTGGCTGGAGCGCCACGGCGAGGCCGATCCCATCGTCCTGGCCGGCCACGCCGAGCGCGGCGGCGACCCCGCACGCGCCGCCGCGTTCTACCTCCGGGCGGCGGAGCAGGCGATGCACGTGCTCGACAACGAAGCCGCGATCGCGCGCGCCAGCCTCGGTCTGGCCTGCGATCCATCGCCCGAGCTCCGGTTCGCGCTGCTCGGCATCCGCTGCCATGCGTCGCACCGCCTGCAGCGCCACGCGCTCGCCGACGCGGAGCAGCTGGTGCGCTCGGCGCCGCCCGGCTCGGTGCCCTGGGCGCAGGGCATGGTGTCGTACCAGCTGGCCACGATGATGTCCGGCCGAGAGGACGATCTGCGGGCGTCGCTCGCGCTGCTCGCCGAGGTCACCCCTGCCCGCGGAGCGGCCGGGTGGATGTCGTTCGCGTTCCTCGGCGCCATCTTCCTGCTCGACCACCTCGGGCGCATCGCGCAGGCCTCCGCGCTGGAGGAGTCGTTCCTCGCGCTCGCCCGCCTGCGGCGAGACGAGGAGCCGATGGTGTGGTTCTGGTGGAACGCGTCGGTTGGCCTGCGGGCATCCCATGGCCACGAGGACCCATGGCGCGGCCTGGTCCACTGCGACGCGATCCAGCCGATCTCCGATTTGATCGGCGGCGACCTCATCTTTCCCACCATGCAGGTGCTGCGCGGCATGAACCTGTGGCACCTGGGCGCGCACGCGCGCGCGGAGGAGCTGCTCGCATCCGTCCCCGCGGCGGACACCACGCTGGGCGAGGTCAGCTCGCTGCGCCGGATGTTGCTGTCCTGGCTGTGCGCCGAACGCGGCACGCTCGACGAGGCGCGCACGCTGGCGCTCGAGGTCCGCGCATTCTGCCGCGCGCATCGCGACTTCCTCGGGGATGCCCGATCCACCTGGGTGCTGGCGGAGGTGCTTCGCCGCAGCGGCGACCTCGACGGCGCCGAGCGCGAGATCGAGGCCGCGCGCGCCCTGGCGATGCCGCTCGACCATCCCGGCATGCTCGCGACGCTGGCCCAGCTCCGCCTCGCCCAGGGCCGCGCTGCCGGCGCGCTCGCGGCCGCCGAGGACGCGATGGCGCGCAGCACCGCCATGGGCGGGTGCGGCCTGTTCCGCGCCGCCGCCGTGCGGCTGGTCCACGCCGAGGCGCTCCACGCGACCGGCGACCACGCCGCCGCCCGGCGCGCGATCGCCGGCGCGCGCGCCCGCCTGCTCGCGATCGCCGGCCGGATCGCCGAGCCGGGCTACCGGACCCGCTTCCTCGACGCCGTGCCCGAGAACGCCCGGACCCTGGCGCTGGCGCGGGCATGGCTCGACGAACCGGCGCCGGGCGCGTAGCGACCTCGACGATCGCGCCTGGATACGGCAGCGGTTCCGCCGGCGACCGAGTATTCGAATGCACGACATCCACGCCCTGGTGACGATACGCAGCTGTGACGCCGTCCACATCGGAAGAACCGTTCTGCCTCGCGGCTCACTGTCGTGGTTCTGAACGGCGAGCGCCTAGGTAGTTGCGAAAGGAGACTTGTGTCGAACAAGCCTGTTGCTACTGCCTCGGTCTTCTCCGTGTTGCTGGCGCTGTGCGGCCGTGAGGCGGGGCTGTGCGGGAGCGAGGCGCGCGCACTGGAGAGCACGGCGGCCCGCGAAGCCGGGGGCTGCAGCGGAGCCAGCATTCCGGAGCGATCGCCGCTCTGGACGAACGAGCCCCGCTGGACCGCGGAACCGTCGTGGACGCCGAGCCAGCCGCACTGGACGCCGGGCGAGCGGCCCTGGATGCCGGGCGAGCCCTCGCCGAGTTCGCCCGGGCTGACACCGCCTGTCATCTCGAAGGTGGACCGTACGGCTGCCGCCGGCGATGAGACCGCCACCGCCGGCGTGGAGAGCCCGACGGGCCGGCCACCCGGAGGTGACGAACCCGCTGCCCTCAGCGACCACGATCGCCTCCGCTCCGAGCTCGAGAACCTCGCGCGGATCCGCACCGCGAACAACGCGGTCCTCGCCGGCGCCGCCGCACAGTCCGAGCGGACCAACCGGCTCGCGCGCTCGGTGATCGACGACATCGCACACGGCCATCCCGACGCCGTCCTCGCGAAGATGCAACACCTGCAAGGCGCCGGGGGCTGGCTGTCACCGGATGTCCGGGATCAGCTGCTGGCGTCGATCGAGCGCCAGAGCGAGTCAGTCGCCGCGCGGGTCGCACGCGCGCTCGATACCGGTCAACCGCTGAACACGCAGAACCTCTCCGTGATCGTGGCCGACGGGCAACTCGCCCTGAGGCGCGATATCGAGTCGTTCGCGACCATCTCGCACGCGATCCCGCGCACCAGCCCATGGCCGCCGGACCGCGAGGTCCTGTACATCGACACACGGCTCCTGGTGAGCCGCGAGCCCCTGATGCTGAACACGAGCGTCGGGGCCGCGTCGTGGGCACAGGTACCCGGGGTCAAGCTGGTGGAGCTGAACCGCGACACGATCGGCGAGTTGCCGGACCGCCTCGTCGAGCGCGTGACCGGCAGGATCGCACAGCGCAGCCACGCCCCGATGCCCGAGACCGGACCCGACCTGCCGCCGCTCCACATCGTCCTGGTCCAGCAGTGCCAGCCGCAGCCCGATGCCACCGCGGCTCGCTCGAGGAGCGATGCTTGCTGAGCCCGGG
Source organism: Kofleriaceae bacterium (assembly GCA_036265355.1). Classification (GTDB taxonomy): domain Bacteria; phylum Myxococcota_A; class Polyangia; order Haliangiales; family Haliangiaceae; genus JABFXX01. The sequence continues at coordinate 78,714 of DATAPF010000004.1, forward strand.
CTGAGCGACGCCCGGATCGACGCCCTGTTTGCGGAGGCCAGGGCGGCCGAGATCGCAGGGCGGTTCGAAGCCGCGCTGGCGTCGCTCGCGATCGCCGTCGCGGAGCTGCATCAGCGCGGCAAGCTGTACCAGTATCCGTTCGAGTGGCTCGCGCGGCTGCAATGTGAGCTGGGCGACCTGGCACAGGCGGAGCGCTCGCTGCTCGCCGCGCGCGAGATCGCCGCAGAGGCCGGGCATCGCGCCGGCGTGTTCCGCATGGACGTGCAACGTGCCCGGGTGGCGTGCGCCTCCCAGCAACTCGAGCACGCGGCGGCGCTGATCTCCGAGCTCCGCGGTGGGGGCGAGGCGATCGGGCCGCCCGATCCGCAGCGCGCCGCCGCGATCGCCGCGTCGATCGACGCGCTGGTGTTCGTGGACCGCGGGCGCGATGCCTCGGTGCTGCGCGCCGAGGCGGCGCTGGCGATCGCCGAGCTGTGGGCCGAGCAGGGCAAGTATCGCTCGGCGCTGTGGCTGGTCGAGCGCTTCGAGCGACCGATCGCAGCGGCCGGCGCGGTGATCCGGTCCGAGCAGGTGGAGCTGCTGCGGATCGAATGGCTGATCGCCGCGGGCGAGCTCGCGGACGCCGAGCGCCGGCTCGAACATCGGGCAGGCGAAGGGATCGACGCGATCGGTCTGGCCGTGGTGCGCGCTCGCGCAGCGCTGCTCGGCGGTCGACTCGCACAGGCGATCGCGCAGCTCGACACGCTCGCGAGGGCGCCGGTCACCGCGCCGCGGCTGTACGCCTGTGCCTGCGCGGTGCGGATCGCGATCCTGATCGAGCTCAACCTGTGCGTCGCGGCGGTGGAGACCTCGGCGGCCGCGATCGCCACGCTCGGCGCCGCGCGCGGCGCCCACCCGCTGATCGCGATGCTCGACACCGCGAGGCGGGTCGCCGAGGCGAGGCGGCGCTCCGCGCTCGCGCTGTGGGAGCTGCCGGTCGTGGCCCTGGGCAGCGTTCCGCCGGCCGGCGCCGGCGCGCAGGTCGCGTTCGACGCGGTCGCGGCCGGCGCTTCCTGCCTCGCGGCGTCCTGGACCACCGCGGCCAACGCCGTGCTGTTCGCGCTCGAGCGCGGCGATCTCACCGCGGCGATCGCCGCGCACGATGCGCTGGCGCGCATCACCCACGGCGTCGAGTCGAGCTACATCGCTGCGCGCGTGCAGTTCTCGGCGGCGGTGATCGATTACCACCGTGCACCGTCGGAGGCGACGCTGTCGGCGCTGCTGGAGGTCGGCGCACGGATGCACGAGATCGGCGCGCGGCAGGACGAGGCGCAGGCGTTCCGGTTCGCGGCGTGGTCAGCGGCCCGTCTGGGCCGCGCGGCGGACCACGCCGCGTGCGCGCGGCACGCCTCGGAGGTCATCGACGAGATCGCCGGGGAGCTGGATGCCGGATCGCGCGCGCTGTACCTGCTGAACAAGTGGAGCGGCCGCGACGAGGTGGTCTCCGGGCGGATGAGGCAGCTGCTGGCCGACCGCCGGGGCCGGCCGCGCAAGCCTCGGACCCGCGAGGTGCTGCGCGCGTTCCACGAGATCGAGCGGTTGACCCACTGGCCGATCGACGACGCGTTCGGCGATACCGCCGCCACGCGGCTCGCAGGAGACGCGACCGCCGACGTGGTCGTGGAGTGGCTGACCGAGCAGCTCTCGTCGCGCGCCGCCCGCGCGACCCAGCGCGGCTTCGCGCTGCGTTCGACGCTGGGCCTGTGGTGGTTCCCCGATGCGACGCTGGTCCTGCACTACCACGTCCTCCCGGACCGGACGCTGCTGTTCCGGATCGCGCGCCGGCACCTCGACGTGAAGCTGCTGCCGGTCGGGCGCATCCAGCTGCAGGGCGACCTGCGCGGCGCGGTGGACGATCGCGATCGGCTCCGCGAGCTCGCCGACCAGCTGGGGATCGCCGAGGCGCTGCGCCAGCTCCCGGGCATCCGCCGGCTCGTGATCATCCCGCACGGCGCCGTGGCGGGCGTGCCGTTCGCCGCGCTACGGGTCGGCGAGCTCGCGCTGTGCGAGCGCGTCGTGGTCAGTCAGATCGACCGCCTGTCGCGCCTGCGCAGACCCCGCCGGCGCCACCGCGCGCCGGCGCGTCTGGTCTCGGTCGGGCTGACGAGCTACGCCGGCTCGGGTCACCCCGATCTGCCGCAGACCGAGGCCGAAGCGCGCGCCGTGGCGACCGCGCTCGGCGCGGAGGCGTCCCCGCAGCTCTACCTCGGAGACCAGGCGACCTGCGCACGGGTCAGCTCGGCGATGCCGACCGCCACACATCTGCACATCGCCTCGCACGGGTTGTTCGATCTCGAGCGGCCGGCGCGGAGCGGTGTGGTGTTGCGCGACGCAGCCGGCCACGGCGCGCTCACGCTGCACCAGCTGCGACGACTCGATCTGCGCGGCATGGAGCTCGCGACGCTCGCCACCTGCCGCTCCGCCCAGAGCGCACAGCTCCCGGGGCGCGAGCGGATCTGCCTGCCGAGCGCGCTGCTGGACGCGGGCGCGCGCGGCGTGATCGCGTCGCTCTGGCCGGTCGAAGACGAGCCGTCGCTCGAGCTCATGACCGCGCTGTATCGCCGGCTGCGGACCGAGCCACCGGCGACCGCGCTCGCGCGCATGCAAGCCGAGCGATGCGGGCTCGGCGGCTCGGCGCGTAGCTGGGCGGGGCTGGTGTTCTACGGCAACGAGTGACCGCGGCGCCGGGCCGGACGCTACCGGCCCGCCGCCGCGGCGAGCACGCGATCGCGGCCCGCGCGCTTGGCCTCGTAGAGCGCGACGTCGGCCCGCGCCACCAGCTCGTCCAGCGACTCGTTGCCGGCCATCTCGGCGACGCCCGCCGAGAACGTGGTGTGGACGCGTGCGCCGTTCAGCGGCAGGTCGAGCGCGCGCACCGCGGTGAGCGCTCGCTCGACCGCCTGGCGCGCCGGCTCCAGGCGCGTGTTGGGCAGCACGACCAGCAGCTCCTCACCGCCCCACCGGCCGACGAGGTCGGTCGGCCGCAGCGCCTCGACGATCGCCGCCGAGCCGCGCCGCAGCACCCCGTCGCCCGCGGCGTGGCCGAACTCGTCGTTGATCGACTTGAAGCGGTCGAAGTCGATCAGCGCGATCGCGATCGGGTGCCGGCCGCGCCCGGCGCGCAGCCGCTCGCGGGCGAACGCCTCCTGGATCGCCATGCGGTTGGGCAGCCCGGTGAGCGCGTCCTGGGTCGCGAGCCGGCGCAGCTCGCGGACGTCGTGCAGCGCCATGATCGCGAACGCGATCTCGCCGCCGCGCTGGATCGGCGCACCGCTGGCATGCAGCGGGATCGGGCCGGTGTGGTGACGGAGCTCGATGTCGCTGACCTCGCAGCGCTCGCCGGCCAGCGCGCGGTGCAGCGGCAGGCGCTCGCTCGGATACAGCCGGTCGGTCCCGATCTCGAACGCCTGATAGACCTCGCTGAACCGGTCGACATGGTCCGGCACGGGGCCCATGCCGAGCAGCGCGCGCGCGTGCGCGTTCGCGTAGTACGGCCGGCCCTCGCCGGTGGCGACGAACACCCCGACCGGCACCTGCTCGAGCAGCTGGAACAGCTCCCAGGCGTGATCGTGCTGCCGCTTGCGCCGATCGATCTGGATCGAAACCTCGAGTGAGTCGTCCGAATCGTCGAGCGACATGAAGACCGTAGTCTAACGCGACTCCCGATCTGGCGCGGCGGAGTTCGCACGCCCCGCGATGCACACGTCGTGGGCAGGTCTCGCAGGTCGTCCGCCGCGGTGGGCTCACCGCCCCTTCCACACCGGCGACCGCCGGGCAGCGAACGCGCTCGCCGCCTCGGCGAGATCCTCCGACGGCAGGAACGCTGCGTTCCACAGCGCGACCCGTTCCAGCCCCTCGGCGACGTCGCGGCGCGTCGCCTGATCGAGGATCTGCTTCACGCCGCGCACCACCAGCGGCGGGTTGCTGGCGATCTCGGCGGCGAGCGCGCGCGCGGCCGCGTCGAGCGCGGCCCGGTCGCCGGCGACCTGGCTGACCAGACCGAGCGCAAGCGCCCGCGATGCATCGATGTCCTTGCCGGTCAGTGCCAGCTCACGGGTCGCGGCGTCGCCGATCACCTGCGGCAACCGCTGCAGGCTGCCGAGGTCCGCGACCATCGCGACCTTGGTCTCGCGGACCGAGAACCGCGCGTCCGCGCTGCAGATCCGCAGGTCGCACGCCGTGATCAGATCGATGCCGCCGCCCACACACCAGCCGTGGACCGCCGCGATCACGGGTGCCGGGCAGCTCGCCACCGCCGTGATCGTGGCCTGGAGGTTGCGGACCAGGCTCCACAGCTCGGTGCGCGCGGCCGCCAGCCCCTGGCCGGAGAACGCCGTCCCCCAGGTGGTGAACGCGGCCGGCAGATCCAGCCCGTAGCTGAACACCTTGCCGCCGCCGCGCAGGATCACCGCGCGCAGCGCGGGGTCGCGCGTCAGGCCGGCGAACACCTCGCCGAGCTCGGCGAACAGCGCCGGCGGCATGGTCGGCGCGAGCAGGGACACGACGGCGATTTCACCGTCTCGATCGACGCTGAGCTGGCTGGTCATTCCGGACACGTTGCCACCAACGCGCCCGCGGATCGAGCCTGGCAACCGGCGGTCAGGGCCAGAACTTCTTGCTCGCGATCGCCGCGCCCTGCGCCAGCGAGGCGAGCTTGGCCCACACCACGTCGGGATCGATGCCGCCGGAGCCGACGTGGATGCTGAAGCCGCAGTCGACCGCCGCCATCAGGCGATCGCGGCCGACCAGGTGGGCGTAGCGGCTGATCCGCTGGGCGACCAGCTCGGGGTGCTCGATGTAGTTCGACTGGCACTCGATGACGCCGGGGATCACCAGCTTGTCGTCGGGCACCCGGATGTGCTCGAACAGCGCCCACTCGTGGGCGTGGCGCGGATTGGCGGCCTCGAACAGGATCGCGTGCGGCTTGGCCTTCCACACCAGGTCGATGATGTCGGCGAGCGGCACGTCGCAGTGATGCGGGCCGGGGTAGTTGCCCCAGCACAGGTGCATCCGGACCCGGTCGGCGGGGATGTTGACGAGCGCCCGGTTGAGCGCCTCGATGTGGAGCTCCATCTTGTCGCGGAAGCCCTTGACGTCGAGCTGCGCGAACTGGGTGTGGCGGCCCATCGCGAGGTCCGGACAGTCGACCTGCAGCGTCGCGCCGGCGCCGACGATCGCCTCGTACTCGTGGCGCATCGCCTCGGCGATCGCGAACACGTAGTCCTCGTGGTTGGGGTAGAAGTCGTTGCGGAAGAAGAACGACGTCACGCCCGGGGACGCCGAGCTCAGGAACAGCCCGGCCGGCTGCTTGCCGTGCACCGCCTGCTGCAGGCGCTGGGCATCGCGGCGCGGCGCCTCGACGTCGCGCATGCTGACCGGGCCGTTGCACGCCGGCGTCCTGCGGTGCTTGCGGCCGGGGTCGGCGAACACCCGCGCCTTGGTGTGCGGGTAGGCCTCGAGGTCGGCGAACACGAAGCTGTTGCCGGTGCCACCGAAGCCGTTGAGCCGGTCCTTGACGTAGGTCGCGTAGCTCGGCTTGGACATCTCGCCGTCGTTGAGGATGTCGATCCCGGCGTCGAGCTGGCGGGCGACCACCGCGCCGACCGCCTCGACGATCCGCGCCTCGAGCGCGGCGCGATCGAGCGGGATGCCATCCTCGCGGGCGAACATGATCTGGACCAGCTCCTCGCTGCGCGGCAGGCTGCCGATGTGGGTGGTCAGAAAACGCTGGTGGGTGGCCATCGCGATCCTCCGGCTCGTTGGTAACACATCGCCCCCGGGAAGCGGCTAAGCTGCGCGCGCAGGCGATGGCTGACCAGACGTACCCGCTGCTGCCGACCACCGTGGTCGGCTCCTATCCGCAACCCGACTGGCTGATCGATCGCGAGGCGCTGCTGTCGCACACGCCGCCGCGGGTGCGGATGCGCGAGGTCTGGCGGGTCGACCAGCGCTTCCTCGAGGCGGCGCAGGACGACGCGACCCGGCTCGCGATCGACGACATGGAGCGCGCCGGGCTCGACATCGTGACCGACGGCGAGATCCGGCGCGAGAGCTACTTCAACCGGTTCGCCACCGCGCTGTCGGGCATCGACATCGACCGGCCCGGCCTGGTCGAGAGCCGCAGCGGCAAGCAGGTCCCGGTGCCGCGCGTGGTCGGCAAGGTCGAGCGGCTGCGCCCGGTCGAGCTGCGCGACGCCGAGTTCCTCCGCCGCCACACCCGCCGCCCGATCAAGGTCACGCTGCCCGGCCCGTTCACCATGACCCAGCTCGCCAAGGACGAGCACTACGGCGACGACCGCGCGCTCGCGATCGACTACGCCGACGCGGTCAACCAGGAGGCGCGCGACCTCGCGGCGGCCGGCGCCGACTTCATCCAGCTCGACGAGCCGTACCTCCAGGCTCACCCCGATCAGGCGCGGCGCTACGGCCTCGAGGCGATCGATCGCGCGCTCGCCGGCATCGCGGTGCCGACCATCGTCCACATGTGCTTCGGCTACGCCTACGTCGTCAAGGACAAGCCGAGCGGGTACTCGTTCCTGCCCGAGCTCGACCGCTGCCGCGCCGCGCAGATCTCGATCGAGGCGGCGCAGCCGCGGCTCGATCTCGCGATCCTCGGCGCGCTGCCGAGCAAGACGATGATGGTCGGCGTGCTCGACCTCGGCGATCCGGCGATCGAGACGCCGGACACCGTCGCGGCGCGCATCGAGCAAGCGCTCCGCCACCTCGCGCCCGAGCGCCTGGTGATCGCCCCGGACTGCGGGATGAAGTACCTGTCGCGCGAGGTCGCGTTCGGCAAGCTGGTCGCGATGGTCGAGGGCACGCGGCGGGTGCGCGCCCGGCTCTAGCGTCGCTGGCTCACGGCAGGAACTGCGTGAGCGCCTGCGCGTAGGCCTCGAACGCCTCGACCTGCGGCACGTGGCCAACGCCCGGGATCTCGACGAGCTTCGCTCCGGGGATCGCCGCGGCCGTGCGCTTGCCGAGCGCCGGGTAGTCGCCGAGCGTCGCGGCGATCTCCTTGGGCACCCCGGCCTTGCCGAGCGCGGTCCGGTCGCGCTGGCCGATGATCAGCAGGGTCGGCACCTTGAGGTTTCCGAACTCGTACACCACGGGCTGGGTGAAGATCATGTCGTAGAGCAGCGCCGAGGCCCAGGCGATCTTCGGGTAGTCGGGATGGTGCAGCACGCCGATCGAGGTCTCGATCAGCCGCTCGTACTCCGGCTTCCACGTCCCGCCGTAGTAGGAGGTGCGCTGGTAGTCGCGCACCGACTCGGGCGTGGCCTTGTTCTCCTGCTCGTACCACTGGTCGATCGAGCGATACGGCACCACGGTCTTCCAGTCCTCGAGCCCGATCGGATTGACCAGCACGAGCTTCTCGACCCGGTCGGGGAACATCAGCGCGAACCGGGTCGCGAGCATGCCGCCCATCGAGTGCCCGACGACGCTGACCTTCGTCACCTCCGCGCGGTCGAGCACGGCCCGGGTGTTGCTGGCGAGCTGGTGAAAGCTGTACTGGTAGCGCGCCGGCTTGCTCGACTTGCCAAAGCCGATCTGGTCGGGCGCGATCACGCGATAGCCCCGCGCGGTCAGCAGCCGGATCGTCGTCTCCCAGGTCGACGCCGTGAAGTTCTTGCCGTGGAGCAGCAGGACGGTATGGCCGTTCGGCTGCGGCGGCGCGACGTCCATGTACGCCATCCGCACCCGCTCCTGCTGCGACGCCAGCTCGAGGAACTGGACCGGGAACGGGTACGGATAGGCGCTCAGCTCGGCGTCGAACCGCGGGTCGGCGCCGGCGGGCGGCGATCCGGGGGCCGGCGGCGCGCCGGTGGCGGGCGGGACCTGCGCCGGCGGCGGCTGCGCCGGCGGCGGCTGCGCCTGCGCGCAGGCGACCAGCACCGAGAACAAACCCAGGGTCGAGAGACGGGCAGCCATGCGCGTACCCTAGCGCGCGGCCGCCGGCGCGGGTCCGCGCAGCTCCCGATCGGAACCACCGCACGCCGATCCGGCGGTGCGATGCGTTACACTCGTGGGGATGCGCTATCTCCTGCTGCTCTCGCTCGCCGCCTGTGGCCCGAGCCGGGTCGTCGTGAAGTGGTGGAGCACCGGGGCCGGCACCAACGAGCGCATCGAGATCAAGAGCAGCGGCCACGGCGACTACACCAGGACCAACAACGGCGTGGTCGAGAAGGACGAGCCGGTGGTCCTCAGCGATGACCAGATCCACGAGCTCGACGAGCTGTTCCTCGGCCAGGGCGCCTGTCAGCTCCACCACGATCCGGAGTACACGCCGCGATCCGACGAGGGCCAGACCACCCTGGAGCTGGGGTTCCCGGACCAGGCCTGCAAGGTCGTGCTGTGGAACACCGAGTGGAATCGCGGGCGCGCCCAGCCGATCTCCGAGACGATGCACTCGATGCGACCGCTGCGGCTGCAAAACACCACCCGGCAGCGTTAGCTCGCGCTCGCTCGCCCTCGGGCGGGAGATCGCCGGTGATCCGCTATCGACCGCTCGCCCGGACAAACAGCCCCGGGCGAATGTTCCCGCCCGTGCGCGCGGAGATGTCCAGGATGTCGATCTCGATCGCGACATCGGGGTTGCGCGGCGGGCCGGCGAGCTTCGCGACGGCCTGCGTCAGTGCGTCCTGCACGGCCTGCTCCAGCGAGAACGTCGGCGAGAAGCCGGTGACCTCGATCGACCCGTGCGGCGGGACCGCGAGCGGCGGCTCCGCGCCGGCGGCCGCCAGCGGCGGCGGCGGGGCCGTGCCCACCGGGACCTCGTGCCGCGCCGGCGCGTCGATCCCCTGCGTGTACACGATCACACTCTTCGGCGTGAGGTCCGTTGCGAACGTCGTCGAGATCCGGCGCTTCACCTGGAGCTGCGGATGGATCCCCGGAGCGGTGCTCCCGATGACGAGGAACTCCCGCGCCGGCGGAATCGCGATCGGATTGGGACAGATCTGCACGTGATCGGCCGTCGGGTTCTGGAACACATCGGCCACGATCACGACGTGCTTGTCCGCCGCCACGAAGTACGCAACCACCTTGTCGACTGGAAACGGTCTTCCACACGTACTCATCCTCACGCTCCCCCTTCCACCTGATGCTTCCATGCTAGCGCCGGTCCTGCTCGGCGGTAGGGTAAAAGACTGCAAACTGCGCGCGCCACGCCGTGCGACGTACCGCGACCGACCGGTACAGCGTCCGTGCAGCGCTGGTACAGGATGACCACGCGATGCTGCGTTCCGCGGAGTCGATTGTTCGGTGCGTGGCTTCGGACTAGAGTCGCGGCATGGTCCAGCCGCCGCGGCTGCCCGAAGGACTGGTCGCTGTCGTCAAGCGCGACTGTCCGACCTGCGGACTGGTCGCGCCGGTGCTCGGCGAGCTGGCCGCGCGCGGCCGGTCGGTCACGGTGTACAGCCAGGACGATCCCGAGTTCCCGCCCGCGGTGGCGCCGCGGATCGACGATCGCGATCTGACCGTGTCGTGGCACCACCGGATCGAGACCGTGCCGACGCTGCTCCGGATCGAGAACGGCGTCGAGGTCGCGCGCACCGAAGGCTGGTCGCGCAGCGCGTGGGAGTCGCTGGCCGGGGTGAGCCCGCTCGGCGCCGAGCTGCCCGCGCACCGGCCGGGCTGCGGCTCGCTGTCGGTCGACCCGGTGCGCGCCGACCAGCTGCGGGTCCGCTTCGAGGGCGACCGGCTCGCGGCGCGACGGATCGAGATCGGTGAGATCGAGGACGAGCTGGAGGCGGCCTATGATCGAGGCTGGACCGACGGCCTGCCGGTCGTGCCGCCGACCCCGGCCCGGGTGCTGCGCATGCTCGACGGCACGCGGCGCGCCCCCGACGAGGTCGTCGCCGTCGTTCCCCCCGACCTCGTGCCCGTGACGGTCGAGAAGGTCGCGATCAACGCCGTGATGGCCGGCTGCAAGCCGGAGCACCTGCCGGTGGTCCTGGCCGCGGTCCAGGCGGCCTGCACCGACCGGTTCAACATGCACGGTCTTCTGTGCACGACGTATTTTTCCGGCCCGGTGGTCGTCGTCAATGGTCCGATCGCTGCACAGCTCGGCATGAACAGCGGCGTCAACTGTCTCGGCCAGGGCAACCGGGCCAACGCGACGATCGGACGGGCCCTGCAGCTCGTGGTCCGCAACGTCGGCGGCGGGCTGCCCGGCGGCATCGACCGGGCGACCTTCGGCGGGCCGGGCAAGTACACGTTCTGCTTCGCAGAGGACGAGGCCGGCTCGCCGTGGGAGCCGCTTTCGGTCGAGCAGGGCTTCGCTCCGGGAACCTCGACGGTCTCGCTGTTTCCCGGCCACGGTCCGTCTGCGATCGTCGACCAGATCTCACGGACGCCCGAGTCGCTGGCGCGGAGCTTCGCGGCCAAGCTGCGCGCCACCGCTCACCCCAAGCTCGTGATGGCCATGGGCGCGATGCTGATCGTGTCACCCGAGCACGCGCGGGTGTTCGCCGCCGCCGGCTGGACCAAGGCCCGGCTGCGCGCCGCGCTCGATGAGCTGCTGGTGATCCCCGGTGAGGAGCTGGTGCGTGGCGCCGCCGGGATCGAGGAGGGCATGCCGGCTGCGCTCGCGGCGGGCCGCCGGCTCCCCAAGTTCCGCCCCGGCGACCTGGCGATCGTTCATGCCGGTGGCAGTGCCGGCATGTTCTCTGCCATCATCGAAGGTTGGGTGTCGGGAGAACGCGGCAGCCAGCTCACGACCCAGGAGGTGATCTCATGACCGTCACCCTGCTCGATCCGACCGGTGAGCGCGGTTCTGTCGAACGGCACCGCGCGCCCAGGCCCACAGCGCTCGATGGCCAGGTCGTCGCCCTGCTCGACATCTCCAAGCCGCGCGGTGAGGTGTTCCTCGACCAGCTCGCAGCGCGGCTCGCCGCCCGCGGCGCGACCGTCCGGCGCTACGCCAAGCCCACGTTCACCAAGCCGGCGCCGCCCGACCTGCGGCGGCGGATCGCCGAGGAGTGCGACGCGGTCATCGAGGCGCTCGCCGATTGAGGGAGCTGCACGTCGTGCAGTGTGCACGACATCACTGACCTCGAGGGCGCCGGTCTGCCCGGCGTGTTCGTGGCCTCGGCCGCGTTCGTCACCGCCGCGGCGGCCCAGGCCCGAGCGCTCGGCTTCGACGCAGCGCGTGTGTTCGTGCCGCACCCGATCCAGGACCGCACCGACGACGAGATGCGCGCGCTCGCCGACGCCGCGGTCGACGAGCTCGTGGCGCGCCTGCTCGCACGGTAGGCCGCGCGCCTCCCGCCGACTGGCCATCTGTAGATCGGAAATCCGACTACCTGAAGGCGGCTCGTACGTGGCCACACACCCCTGACTCGGTGCGCCGCGACCTCTGCAGCTCTCACCGCGTCATACCCCATCCATACCCCATGAAAATCTGCCGTCCGGCGAATCCCTCACGCCGAACTCCCCACAGGAAGTAAGATGGTAGGTGGACCGAACGGTCGGACTTCCGTCGACCGCCGTTGTTCTCGATCGTGAGCTGGCACTCGTCGGCAAATGTGTGTGCTTCGACCCACAACGGTGGCCAGAAGCTCGATCAAATAGGAGAGGACCTGACTCACCGTCTTCTAGATCTCCCGCGAACGTGGTATTCCGCCCCTGGTAATTCCACGGAACACGCTCCTGGAAAAATACACATAGCGGTCTGACGCAAAGACCTCGACCTCGCCTAGGAGGACGCCCAATGACCAAGTCCGAGGAATCCGCTCCGTCGACCAAGAACGAGGGATCAACGACGAGCAAGGAAGTGGCTGCCTCGATCGACGTCGAGGCCGCGCGCGCCCGCCTGAAGTCCGGCCGCTGGTGGCAGCTGATCTTCGGCGTCGTCTGCATGGCGATGATCGCGAACCTCCAGTACAGCTGGACGCTGTTCGTCACGCCGATCCAGAAGAAGTACCACTGGGATCTGGAGCTGGTGCAGACGGCGTTCGCCGTGTTCGTCTTCCTCGAGACCTGGCTGGTGCCGGTCGAGGGCTGGCTGGCCGATCGGCTCGGCCCGCGCATGGTCGTCATCGGCGGCGGCGTGCTCGCCGGGCTGGGCTGGGTCCTGAGCGGAGTCGCCGACTCGCTGTGGTTCCTGTACATCGCGTACGGCATCGCCGGGATCGGCGCCGGCGCGGTGTACGGCACCTGCGTCGGCAACGCGCTCAAGTGGTTCCCCGAGCGACGCGGCCTGGCGGCCGGCATCACCGCCGCGGGATTCGGCGCCGGCGCGGCCGTGACGGTGTTCCCGCTGGCGTGGCTGATCGACGCGCACAGCTACGAAGCAGCCTTTCTGTGGGGCGGGCTCATCCAGGGTACGGTGATCGTGATCTTCGGCCTGCTGCTCGCCGCGCCGGACGCCAAGGCGATCGCGTCGCTGCCCAAGCCGCCTGCCATGCGCATCAACCGCCCCCAGTTCAACTGGCGCCAGATGATCCGGACGCCGGTGTTCTGGGTCATGTACCTCATGTTCGTCCTGATGGGCGCTGGCGGCCTGTTCATCACCGCGAACCTCAAGCAGATCGGCGCGGCCTACAAGTTGGTCCCCGCGGTGATCCTGCTCGCGATATCCTTCGACAAGATCACGAACGGCATCACCCGACCGTTCTTCGGCTGGGTGTCCGATCGGATCGGGCGTGAGAACGCCATGTTCATTGCGTTCGGGCTCGAGGCGCTCGCCATCCTGGCGCTCAGCCAGTTCGGCACCGATCCGGTGCTGTTCATCGTGCTGAGCTGCCTGGTGTTCTTCGCCTGGGGCGAGATCTACAGCCTGTTCCCGTCGACCTGCGCGGACACGTATGGCTGGAAGTACGCCACCACCAACGCGGGTGTGCTGTACACCGCCAAGGGCACCGCGGTGTTCTTCGTGCCGATCGCCGTCATGCTGGCAAAGTGGGCGAGCTGGCACACCGTGTTCATCATTGCCGCCGCGATGAACGGCCTGGCAGCCGTCATGGCGCTCGCCGTGCTCAAGCCGCTGCGCCAGCGCATGATGGCGAAGGAGGAATCGACCGCGCAGAGCGCGGCGGAAGACAGCGCGGCGGCCCCCGTGGCCGAGCCGCTGCCGCAGATGATCGCGCACCCGAAGTGACCGAAGTGAGGCCTCGGGCGCGGGCCGACGGCGCGCCGAGAGATCAGGACGCCGGCGCCGACGCGCGATTGCGCGTGAGGCGCTGGTCGACGAGCGCGACGGTCTGGTCGAGGGTGTCGAGCGTCATCCCGCGCTGGGCGGCGATCCGCCGGACCAGACAGTCGACCCGCTCGACGTTGGCGGCGCCGCCGAACAGCGCGCGCGCCGCGGACGACGGCTTGCCGAGCCCCTCGGCGGCCTTGGCGTACTTGTCGAACGGGACCAGGTCCTCGGAGTCGGCGCCCAGGCCGGTGCACAGCTTCGCGACCCAGTCGTAGATCTCGCGCGAGCGGCCGAGGTCGCCGTGCACCGCTTCCTGGATCGAGATCATGCGGTCGGCCAGGATGCAGCGGTAGTTGCCGGTGATCAGCATCGGCCACTTGGCGAGCGGCACGAACAGCGAGTCGTGGACCTTGAGCTTGACCGGGATCTCGATCGCGCCACCACCCGTCCCGTCTCCCGGGTCGAACCGCGCCTCCTCGATCCCGGCCTCCAGCCGGCGCAGCAGCTGGGTCGGGGCATCGCCGGCGAACCGCGCCGCCTTGAAGTTGGTCGGCAGGCCGACCTGCAGCACGTTCTTGGGCTGATCCGGCGGCCGGAACGCCTGCGGATCGGGGCTGGCGAGCGTCACCAGGTCCGGATCGAAGCCCTCCCACACCGCGGGATCGGTGTAGCAGCCCTCGACCGCCCGGGTGTCGAGGCCCGGGATCCGGCGCAGGTAGGCCAGCGGCGGCATGTTCATGATCGCCAGGCACGGCGTGCGCGCGCGGGCGACGCGGGCCATCAGCTCGCGGACGCCGGGCGCGCCGTACTGCGCCTCCTGCATGCCGAGCACCACGAGATCGAACGCGGCGGGGTCGACGTCGTCGGGCGCGCTGGCCGACAGCGTGCCGGGCAGCTTGCGCGACGGCACGTCGAGCAGCCCGGTGCGGCCCTTGACCGTGAACTTCACGATCGTCCCGTCGCGCTCGATCAGCTCGGCGGTCGACCGGGTGCAGACCAGCGCGACGGTCTGCCCGGCCATCAGCAGCTTGGTGCCGAACAGCGAGCCGTAGGACGCTCCGAGGATCAGGACGCGGGTCGCCATGGCTAGATCGCACCTTGCTTGCGCGCGGCCTCGATCTCGGCCTCGCTGAACCCGAGGACATGGCGCAGGATCTCCTCGGAGTGCTCGCCGAGCAGCGGCGATCGCCGGACCTCGGCGGGCGAGTCCGACAGCTTGATCGGGTTGCCGACCGTGAGGTACTTGCCGCGCGTCGGGTGATCGACCTCGACCACCGTCCCGGTCTCGCGCAGCGCCGGCTCCTCGGCGAGCTCCTTCATCGACAGCACCGGACCGCACGGCACGTTGAGCGGGTTGAGCACCGCCATGACCTCGAACTTGGTCAGGGTCATGGTCCACTTCTCGATCTCGGCGAACACGTGGCCGAGCCGCGGCAGCCGGGCCTCGGGCGTGTTGAAGTTCGGATCCTCCAGCCAGTCGGCGTGACCGCACGCCTTGGCGAGCGCGGGAAACGCCTGGAGCTGCGTGATCACGTAGATGTATGCGTCGGGATCGGTCTCCCAGCCCTTGCACTTGACGACCCAGCCCGGGTGGCCGCCGCCCGAGGAGTTCCCGGCGCGCGGCACCGCGGCCCCGAACGTGCCGTTGGGGTACTGCGGGTACTCCTTGAGCGGACCGTGCTTGAGCCGCTGCTGGTCGCGCAGCTTGACCCGGCACAGGTTGAGCACGGCGTCCTGCATCGCGCACTCGACCCGCTGGCCGCGGCCGGTCTTCTCGCGCTGGTAGAGCGCGGCCAGCACGCCGGCCACCAGGTGGATGCCGGTGCCGGAGTCGCCGATCTGGGCGCCGGTCACCAGCGGGACGCTGTCGATCTCGCCGGTGGTCGACGCCGCGCCGCCGGTGCACTGCGCGACGTTCTCGTAGACCTTGCAATCCGCATACGGGCCCGGGCCGAAGCCCTTGACCGAGGCGTAGATCATCCGCGGGTTGATCTCCTGGATCTTCTTCCACGGGAAGCCCATGCGGTCGATCGCGCCCGGCCCGAAGTTCTCGACCATGATGTCGCAGGTCTCGATCAGGCGGGTGAAGATCCGCTTGCCCGCCTCGGTCTTGGGGTTCAGGGTCAGGCTGCGCTTGTTGCCGTTCAGCATCGTGAAGTACAGGCTGTCGGCGCCCGGAACATCGCGCAGCTGACCGCGCGTCGGATCGCCCTCGCCCGGCTTCTCGATCTTGATGACATCCGCTCCGAGGAAAGCCAGGATCTGCGTGGCCGTCGGCCCGGACTGCACGTGCGTCATGTCCAGGACGCGCACGCCTTCGAGAGCCTTACTCATCTTTTCCGCTCCTTACTGGGTTCGTTGCTCGGCGGTTCGTCGGGCCGCGAGGCTCCAGACGCGTTTCGGCGCACTGTACCCGAGGCCGCGGCGCGGTGGCGCACAACGGAGCCAGAACGGTGTTTTCGGCCTCCCCGGCGGGCGGGGGCCCCGCCGACGACGCCGGGCGTCGGAAATCCGTCTGCGTCGCCAAACAGGCGACATCAGACCTGTCGGAGTTCCAAACATCCCCGCCGGGACACCGTCGTCAGCGATCGCGGAACCACCCCGTGATCGCGCAGCGCGCCGCGGGGTGAACCTACCCTGGAGGCACCGGCGTCGGGCTACTGGATGGTGACGTTGACCGCCGCCGACGGGATGCCGTTCGCGACCAGCTCGACCTTGGCGGCCCCGGCGGGGACCGTCGTCGGGACCGTGAAGCTCGTCGTGCCGGTCACGCTCGTCCCGATCGCGCGCGTCGAATGGTTGAACGTGCGGGCGTAAAACACCTGGTTGGGCGTCGTGGTCGTCGTCGTGATGCGAAGGATCGGGTAGTTCGTCGCGCCGTGCGCGTCGTCGCCGTAGGCGACCGCCTCGGACAGGCCATTCAAGCGCTGGCCGCTCAGGCTGAAGGTGCCGCCGCGGGACAGCAGCGACGGCAGCGAGGTGATCGCCGGGATCGCGACCAGGATCGGGGTGGCGACCATCGGCGTGTAGATCTCGATGTTGTTCGAGAAGTCGGTGAGCAGGACCTGTCCGGTCGGCAGCAGCAGGAAGTTCTGCTGGAACGACGAATCGGCCGACGCATTCGGGGGGGCGGCGACCTGGGTGAACGAGGTCCCGTTCCACTCGATCATGTGGGTCCCGGTCTGGAAGATCCCGGGGCTCATCGCGATCAGCACGTTGCCGTTCGGCAGCAGGACCGCGGGGCCGTCCGCGCTGTCCAGCAGGTGTCCGCCGACGGTCGGCGAGTCCGGCGCCGCCCGCCACGCCTTCGTCGAGGTGGTGTAGATGTCGTTGTGTCCGGTGCCACCGATGGCGATCACGGTGCCGTCGTACCGCAGGATCGCAGGGCCGTTCTCGTGCGAGCCGCTGCCGTCCGAGTTGATGTCACACGTCTTGTTCGCCGTGCTCGGGCCGAGCGTCCACTTGCCGGTCAACGGCGTGTAGATCTCGCTCGCGCGCAGGTTGACGGTGTTGTTGCAGTCGACGGTGAGGATGGTGCCGTCCTGAAGGATCGTCCAGCTCTCCTCGTCGTTGCTCGAGCCCTGCTTGCCGGTGCCGGTCGCGGTCCAGGTCATGGTTGCCGGGTTGAGCAGCGCCGACCTGGTCGAGCAGCAGTCCGACTGCATGTACGTGCCGTCCGCGAGCACGACCGCCGAGGCGTCGCCGATCGTGCTCCACCCGGCGGGCGGAGCCACGCTCGCCCAGGTGTTGGTGGACGGGGTGTAAACCGCGCCCTGGGTCGACCAGACGGCCTTGTTCGCGATGTACTCGCCACCCTCGATCATCACACGTCCATCGGGGAGGATGCCTGCGCCGAAGTACAGCGGCGTGTAGCCGCTCGGCATCGCGGCGATCTGCGACCACGTGCCGTTCACGTAGCTGCCCAGGTTGTCGGGCGTGAGCCGCCACCAGCGGTTGGTGGAGACCTCCGAGATGATGACCGTGCCGTCGGTCAGCAGCAGCGGGAAGCCCGCTTCGGGGACGGGAACGTTGGCGAGCTGGGTCCACGTGCCTCCCGCCGCGGCGTTCACGACCGTGTCACCCGGAGCCGGCGTGTCGCCGCCGCCGGGATCGCCGCCCCCTGGCATGATTCCACCCGGAGTGGGAGCCGGCGTGGGCACGCTCTTGCCGTCGGGCCCGGCGCAGCCCGCTCCAAGGACGAGCAGGCCACATGCGAAGTATTTGATCATCGAGGCTCCTCCAGATGGGTTGTGTGCACTGCACCGTGAACGCCGTGATGCATCGAGGATGCGCACTTTAGATGAATCGCGCAGTGGTGGTCGTGCCATATCGCGGGCAAAATGTGGCCGGCAAGCTGCGCTCGCACGGCGGTGGATGTCGTCGCACCCGGATCACCTCACGCTGGTGCTTGATGTAGGCAGTAACAAATGACCCGCACTCCGGATGGCCTTGTGGAAGTATCGTGTGTACACAAAATTCCATATCGCTGACCGCACCAGATTTCCGATCTCTGCCCTGGATCGGCCGCCATGGTGGTAGTACCGGTCGCTTGCTCGTGATGACACGATCAGCGCTCTTCATGATGGTCGTGACGAGCGTCGCTGCATGCCGCGAGGCGTCGCGAGGCGTCGCGCCGGCTGGCGGGATGGACCCGACTCCGGATGCCGGGAACGCGCCGCGGGTGGTCATCACGATGACGGTCGGAAGTACGCGGTTCGTGACCCGCGAGCACATGCTCGCCGCTGGCGAGATGCAGATCTCCGGAGAGCCGCTCGCGGAGGCGATGGGCCGAGATCTGGGCGCCTACAGCCGCGACTTCGTACCGCCCGACGTCTACCAGGACACCCAGCTCGGCCGGCTCTGGGTCGACCTCGCCGGGTTCTCCTCGGGCATCGAGTCGTACGAGTACTCGAAGCAGCCCATGAACAACCTCGCATTCGAGTCCGGCGCTGGCACCGCGCTGGTGTACGGACCGGTGCTCAACCCGGCGGGCGCCACCGGAGCGGCGGCGCTCGGCCTGCTCGCCGACGCCGTCCAGCACTTCGGGGCCGGCTCGCATGCCAGCGGTCTGTACGTGTTTGCGCCGGGAACGTTCCCCGCGAACAACTCCGGAGGTGCCAGCAACCCGACGGGAGTGGGGATCGGCGCGAACAACCCGCTCGGCTGGCCCGGCATCTGGCCGACCAACCACGTGTTCGCGAGCTTCGACCCGGCGGTGAACCCGACCTCGGGCCTCGAGATCAGGTGCTCGATCAGCTCGGACGACAACCCGATCGGGGTCGGAGGGGCGGTGCTGTGCGCCGACTACGAGTGCGACGCGACCACGCTGCACCTGCCCGATCGCGCCGCGCAGATCGATCCGACGATCACGCCCGGTGCGGATGGGTTCTCGGCGTGGAAATACGGCCTCTGGGTCATCAACTACCTGCAGATCATGCACGACGCGAACGAGGCGGCGGTTGCCACGGTCGACGACGCCGATGTGCCGGCCGTCGGCACTCCGGACAACTCCATCGCCGGACTGGACGATACCGGCGCGCCGACCGCGCCCGGGACCTATCTCGGCTCGTCGAACATCGAGGGCTTCCAGGCGCAGATGTTCCTGCTCGAGGTGGATAACCGCGCCGAGGACTGGCTCGCGCACCTGACGACGACGGATGGTACGACGCTGTCGGGATTCGCCTCCCGGGCCGCGGCGCTCGGCTATGACTACACTGCGCCACTGCGCTGGTTCCCGGGCCGGATCGGGGTGACCGAGACGCCGGATCCAGACAGTGGGTTTCCCCGGCCGGCCTACACCATCGCGTCGGCGGGCAGCGAGTCGTTTGATCTCATCGGGCTGGCGATGGGGTATGCCGAGCTCTATGCGCTGACCGATCAGCGCAACACGGCCGTGGGCGGCGCGGCACCGGCGCGCGTGATCTTCGACGGCGATCCATTCGCTGCGGACGACCAGCTCCCCGACGGCGAGGCCACGCTGCACGACCGCGCGCTCGCGATCATCCGCACGACCGTCATCGCGCTCGATCGCCTGCACACGGATCCGGCGTCGGATCTGCTCGTCGACACGGTCGCGATGACCGGCGCGACGCCGGCGCGCGGGCACACGATCTCGACGACCTGGCTCGCGTACACCCTGCTCGGGCTCCGCACGGTGCGGCGCTCGCTCAGCTCGCAGCTCAGGCTGTACTCGAACAACACGCCGGACACGGCGGTGGACCAGTCCGCGCTCGACGCGTTGCCGCTCCACTACCCGGGCGCGCCGGCGCTCACGTTCACGCAGCGGCTCGGGCAGATGATCGATGCGCACATCGCGCTGCTCTACGATCACCTGACCGACGCGACCGGACAGGCGTGGAGCGGCTGGGACCTCGCGACCGGCGCACCCACCGACGCGGCGGATCGGCTCGATGCGCACACCGCGGCGATCCGCGGGCTGTTCGCGGCGTACCTCGCCACCGGCGACGCTCGCTATCGCGTGCGCGCGATCGCGGTGTTCGAGCGGCTCGAGCGGGTGTTCTATGATCCCGTCGCGCGCGTCTACTCGCCGACCCCGGCGCCGGTCGACGAGGTCGAGTACACGCCGCTGCGGTTCGCGCTGCTCCAGAGCGCGCTGCGCGACATGTACGAGCTCGTCGCGGCGCGCCCCGGTGGCGAGGCGCTCGAGCCCATGCTCGAGGATCGCATCGGCCGGCTCAACAAGCTGGTCCTGAACGGCTGGGACGACCGCGATCACGACCAGTTCCGCAGCTCGTTCGCCGAGTGCGCCAACCAGACCGATCTGTTCCCGCACGGCGGACTCCAGATGGCAGAGCGCACGCTGACCGGCGAGTTCGGCAACGAGGGGGAGCACGTCGCCCACCCGTTCCCCACCGTCGATCGCGACAACGACTGCGTGCCCGAGATCGACGACGCGCACCTGCCCGCCATGCTGGCGGGCTCGGTGACGCTCCACATCGCGCGGCCGGGTGCCCCATGACGCAGCGAGTGCGCGTCATCGGATGGCTCGGGGGATGGCTCTGGCTCGTCGCGACCGTTGCTGCCTGCGCTGCCGGGCCGGGGACCCCGGCCATCGCCCCACCGCCGGCCTCCCAGCGCGGCGACCATTCGTCGTCGATCGCGGTCAGCTCCGACGGCCGCACGGTCTACGTCGTCAATGCGGACGCCGACTCGGTGTCGGTGATCGATGCGGCGTCGCGCACACTCGCCGCCGAGATCCTGCTGGCGCCCACCCACCCCGCACCGGACGCGCGCGGCGCGTACACGCCCGCCGTGATGCCGCGCGCCCTCGCGCTCGCACCCGATGGCGCGACGCTGTACGTCACCGGCCAGCGCGCGGGTGCGCTGTTCGCGATCGACCTCGTGACCCGCCAGGTGCGCTCGGTCGCCGTCGGCAGCGAGCCGGTCGGCGTCGCCGTGTCGGCGGACGGCGCGGTCGTGTTCGCGGCCTGCACGCAGGACGCCGCGGTCGTCGCGGTCGCGGCCGACCGCCTCGAAGTCACCGCGCGCGTCGCGGTATCGCCGATGCCGTGGGGCCTCGGCTGGTCGCCGGGCGACGGTGCGCTGGTCGTCACGCATTTTCTCGGCGGCGTGACGGCGATCGATCCAGGCGCGGTGCCGGCGATGCGCGCGACGTGGGCGCTGCCCGACACCGCGCCGCGCGGAGATCCGCGCCGCGCGCACGGCCGGGTCCGCGGCGTCTACGACGTGGCGTCGCGACCCCGCAGCGACGAGCTGTGGCTCGTCCATCTCCTGCTTGGCACCGACACCGCGCAGCCGGCCCTCGACTTCGAGTCGACCGTGTTCCCGGCGGTCTCGATCTTCCACGCAGGCGGCGACTACCAGGCAACGCTGTCGGTCGATGCCGAGGACGTCCCGGGCGTCGACGGCGCGTTCGGCGATGTCGTCTCGGGGCCCCACGCCATCGCGTTCACGCCCGACGGCGCCTACGCCATGATCGCCGATGCGAACAGCGAGGACGTGCTGGCGATCGACGCGCGCGCCGGCGTGGAGGCCGCGCTGCTGCGCCCCCTGCCGGGCCACCTGCCGGAAGGCATCGCCGTCGCGCCCGACGGTTCGATCGCGTACGTCGACGAGCGCAACACCGGCGACGTCGCGGTCGTCCGCCTCGATCGTACGGCCGGGCTCGCGCTCACCGTCGACGGCCCGCCGATCCCGCGGTTCGCCGCGGATCCGATGCCGGCGCAGCTGCGCCTGGGGCAGCACCTGTTCTACTCGGCGAACAGCGACGAGTATCCGATGACCCAGAACCACTGGGTCGCGTGCGCCAGCTGCCACCTCGAGGGCCGGAGCGACGCCGTGACGTGGCGGTTCGAGCAAGGCCCGCGCGACACCCCCTCGAACGCCGGTGGCGTGCTCGACACGGGCTTTCTGTTTCGCACGGCGACCCGCACGCGGATCCAGGACTACTGGCACACGATCGACGTCGAGCAGGGCGGCGCGCTCGATCCCGACGCCAGCGCGCCGCTGCTCGACGCGCTCGCTGCCTACGTCAACTTCGGGATCCCGCTGCCGATCCCGCCGGCGACCGATCCGGCGCTGGTCGCTCGCGGCCGCGCGATCTTCGAGCGCGCCGACGTCGGGTGTGCAGCCTGCCACAGCGGCCCGCGCTTCACCGATTCGGGCCAGGGCAACCCGGGCCTCGAGCTCGGTGGCGCGATCAGACTGCACGACGTGGGGACGTGCGCCACCGGCGGAGCATGGCCCGACAACCCGGGCGCGGATGTCGCCGGTGATCCGCGGACCGCGTGCGACTTCGATACGCCCTCGCTGTCGGGCATCGCCTCGTCACCGCCGTACCTGCACGACGGCAGCGCCCCGACGCTGCGCGACGTGCTCGAGCGCACGCGAGGCAGGATGGGAGATATCTCGAGCCTGTCGGCCGACGACGAGGCTGCGCTCGTCGAGTTCCTGAGGTCGCTATGATCCCGCACCGGCTCGCGATCGGTTGCCTGCTCGCCGCGTGCGGCGACCCGCAGGGCGCGGCCGTCGACGCCGCGCCCGCGACGGCCTGCACCGCGGCGTTCAGCGAGAACTTCGCGGAGACCTCGGCCGGCCCCGCGGACTGCGCGGACATCGACACGTCCGACGGGCACACCACGCTCCGGTTCGCGATCCCCTCGCGGACGATCGCCGCGCCGTTCGCGATCTCGATCGATCTCGGTGTGGCGCCCGCGCCTGGCACGTACACGGCGCAGAGCCTCGGGACCCCGTGGAGCGCGAGCGCACTCGACGAGTTCGAGATGACGAGTTGCCTGTATCACGCCGGCACCGCTGCGGTGCCACCGGGCACGTTCGCGCTCGACCTCCAGGCGATCGATGCTCAGGCCCACGGCACGCTCGACCTGGTGCTCTACGTCCTCGCCCGTCCTTATACGTACTGCGGCGAGACCAACACCGAGCACCTGTCGGTGACGTTCTGAACCGGTTCCTTCCCGTGTCGTGATCGCCGGTCGAGCGTGCTATAGACCGCGCCGACGTGATCGCGTTCAGCTCGGTCAGCAAGCAGTACGGTGGGCAGATCCTGTTCATCGACGCCTCGTTCCAGATCAACCCGGGCGAGAAGGTCGGGCTGGTCGGCCCCAACGGCGCCGGCAAGACCACCGTGTTCCGGCTGATCACCGGCGAGGACCAGCCCGACGACGGCGCGATCGAGCGGCCGAAGAAGCTGACCCTGGGCTACTTCCGGCAGGACGTCGGCGACCTGCGCCGGGGCCGGCGAGGTCGCGCGGCTCGGCGAGGAGCTCGCGGCGATCACGGAGTTTCCCGACGTCGTCGACGGCTTCGAACGGTCAGGCATGGTCCATGCCAAGATGGGCAATCACGCCCTTGCTGCAGACTTCTATCGCAAGGCGCTCGACTTCGTTACCCACCCGAGCCGCCGGGACGAATACGACGATGTCGACTTCTACCGCGAGCAGGTCGAGAAAGAGGAGCGGCTGGCAGGATTGCGCTGAAGGTCTACGTGCGCGCGGTGCTGAAGCTGTACGTGCGCCCTAACACGCCGATCGTCGTGGCCATGGGAACGGGCGTGCTTGTCCGGTGTCTGGCCGGATCTCGGGATTCGGTTGCCAGCTCCTTCGCAGGCAACACGCAGGCAGACACAAGCAGCGAGCGCGAACTGCGCCTTCATGGTCGCCGATGATCGCCAGAGATTCTTCGCGCGGCAGCGGCAGGGCGAACATCTGCCGTGGTGAAGACCGCCACGGGATCTGTTTTGCAGTTACCATGAACTTCTGGGACCGTTTCGAGCACCCACTGAGGCAGATATCCCTCGGACCCGGTGTCGCTGGATGATGATGCCGTTGCCTGCGTTCACAACGATGCGCTCGACGGTGATCGCGAACGGTTGTGCCGTTGTCCCACTCGTTCGCCCCGGATATATTTCTGCGGATGCGTCTTCATCACGTCGCCTGCGCAGTAGGGACGATCGTCGCGCTCGCCGGGCTCGCCGCAGCCGAACCGCCCGACGCCCGCCCCGAATGCAGCGCGCAGAACATCGCCGCATGCACCGCGCGTTGCAATGCCGGCCAGCTCGGGAACTGTACCGAACTCGGCACGATCTACGCCGAGGGGCGCGGGGTCGCCCGCGACGAGGGTCGCGCATTCACGATCTTCGAGGCGGCGTGTAAACGCGGTCATGCGCGCGCATGCGGCAAGCTCGCAGGGTGCTACTTCCAGGGCCGCGGCGTCGCGCGCGACGTCGATCGCGCCCTCGCACTCCTGGAGCGTGCGTGCCGCGATACCGACGTGAGGAGCTGCGGTGCCCTGGGCAGGCTCCTCACGCAGGCCCCCCCGGGCGTGGCCCGAGACCTCGCCCGCGGGATGTCGCTGCTCACCACGAGCTGCGACAAGGGCGACGCCGAGTCGTGCTCGATCGCCGGCGCGATGTACCTGCAGGGCCTCGCAGGCACGCCGCCCGATGTCGCGCGCGGCTTTGCGCTGGTCGAGCGCAGCTGCACCGGCGGTGACCCGCAGGGCTGCCACAATCTGGCCCTGGCCTACGACCGCGGGCTCGGCGTTCAGCCCGACGCTGCGCGCGCCCATGAGCTCTTCCAGCGCGCGTGCGCCCAGGACTACCTGAGCTCCTGCGTCGCGCTCGGCCTCCAACATGTCACCGGGCGCGGTGGCGTGCGCGACGCCGCGCGCGCCGTGCCACTGTTCCAGAAGGCATGCGATGGCGGGGACCTCGCCGGCTGCGATAACCTGGGCCGGCGCTACGAGCTCGGGGAAGGAGTGGCGCGCGATGTGCCTCGGGCCCTTGCGCTCTACACCCGCGCGTGCGACGGCAACGAGGGGAGCGGCTGCACGGCGCTCGCGAACCTGCTCGTCCGCAGCACCGGCGCGGCGAAGAACGAGGCGCGCGCGGTGGCGCTGTACGAGCGCGCATGCACCGCCGGCGACGCCGAGGGTTGCTACGACCTGGGGGACAGCCTGAGCGACGGCCGTGGCACGGCGATCGACCTCTCGCGCGCCGCGACCATGTACCAGCGCTCCTGTGAGGGTGGCCTCCTCGATGGGTGCAACAACCTGGCGAACCTCCTCGCGCAGGGCCGCGGGGTGCCCAAGGACGCGGCTCGCGCGGCGACGCTCTATCAGCGCGCGTGCGCCGGTGACCGACCCGCGGCCTGCGCCAACCTCGGACTGGTCTACGAGCGCGGGCTTGGTGTCCCGGCCGACGTGCCGCGTGCCGTCGAGCTCTACGAGAAGGCGTGTGCGGCCGGAAACGCAGCGGCGTGCACGGCGCGAAAGCGACTCAGGGACAAACGATAGCTCGCCCTACGACGCGCAGTTCAGAACGTCCCCGACACACCGAAACCGACGCTTCCACTCTGGCTGGAGGGGTTGTACGTTCCGTTGGCACCGAAGCGCAGCGAGTTGCCGCGCTGAAGCGCGGCCGAGCCGCCCACGGTACCGTCGGTCCCTACGTTGCTCTGCAGGTTGAGATCGAATGGCCCGACGCCCTCGACGGTCTCGCCGACCTGGACCTGCCCGACCCCTTGCGGGTTGAGGGTGGCCGCCATGCTCGGCCCCGCGCCGGAGCTCACGCCGGCTGTGACCGTACCCGTTTGATCCGCGCCGAGGGTCGGCACCGCGGAACCGCTGCCGAGGTTGTAGGTGAAGCTCGACGGATCGTTCACCGGGGTGCCGGTCACCGGGGGGCCGATCAGCGGGGGGCCGTAGCCGAGCGTCAGCTCCGGAGCGAGGTGCCCGAACGCGTTGAAACTCGACGCCGGAGAGCCGCCCCCGAAAATGGCCGGGTTGAGTTGGGTCGGGTCCGGTTGCAGGTTCGGGGGAGGAGGTAGCAGGCTCGGATCGAGCTGGACACTGGGGACGCTGGGCATGAAGGACGGCGGTGGCGCCAGCGAAGGGTCGAGCTGCAGTTCCGGCAGACCGAGAATATTCGGGTGCCGTTGCAAATAGTCATCCGCGAAATCGCCCATGGCAATCTCCCCTTCCGTTCACATCATCCGAGTAGTTGCGATTACTTACTTCAAGTACATCACGGTGCAGTCGAATCAGCCGCAGGCCGGATGTACGCCAGGCTAGTGATCTGGTTCATGCTGAGAATGCCGTATTTTGCTGCATGACGACACGATCCGACGTGGCGAGCTGTCACCGGAACGGCGGATTGATGATCTGCCACTGCGCGTCCCATGCGGCGCGCTTGGCCGCGAGATCGTCCCTCCCCCACCATCGCCGCCGGGCCGCGCGCAGAAACTCGATCGTCGGACGCTCCTTCAGCGACGGGCCGGGCCAGCGAGACAGGCCCAGCGCGGTCTTCTCAGCATCCGCATTGTACCAGACCACCGCGAACAGCCAGAACTCGCCGTCGCTGAGGACATCCGGAAACGGACTCTTCATCTCGGGGTTGGCAAATCGTGCCTTCTCGGAAGTAAGCAACTCGCGAGCGAGCGCCTCGTTCGGGAGCGCCTCGGCGAAGCTTCTGAAGTCCAGCTCGGCCCAGGGCATCAGCCAGGCGCGCCGGCGCGCGGCGGGATCGCCGAGCTCGGCGTCGATCAGCGCCTTCAATGGGTCAGCCAGTCCCACGCGGAGCTCGCCGTGTTGGTCACCGCCTGCTCGGCGGTCCCGATGCCGTGCCACGCCGTGCCCAGCGTGTCCTCCGAGCCAGACAGCGCGGAGCCAAGGCCGCGCTTGGCTCCCGCGGTGAGCCCGGTGTCGTCGGCGAGTGCATGCACCAGGTAGCTGCCGGCCATGCCGCCGACGAAGCCCAGGGCGGCGCCGACCGCTGTGCCAGCGCCGGGGATGATCGAGCCGATCGCCGCGCCCAGCGCCGCTCCGCTCGCGCCCGCTGCCAGACCGACGCCGGTGTCGACGACCGTGTTGGCGGTCGCCTGTGCGGCGCTCTCCTCGCCGCGCTCGTAGGCCCCGGCGTTGTTCCACATCGACATGCCGCCCTCGAGCACACCGCCGATGATTCCGCCGCCGCCGACCGCGCCGCGCATCCCGCCGCCGAGCGCGGGCGCCAGGGCGTCGAACGCGACGCCGGACAGCGCCCCCATGCCCGCGCCCATCGCGGTATCGCCCGCCATCCGACCGGCCGAGACGTCCTTGCCATCGACGAAGTGCTGCCAGAGATCCGTGCCCAGGGCCATGACCCCACCGCCGACCGCGCCGTAGCGCGCCGAGCCCGCGCGGCCGCCTTCGCCGGCGGGCATCTCGGCCGGGCCAGGCTCCGGTGCAGGCGCGGTGTCGGGCGCCATCGGTCGGATCGACGACGACGCCGGGGTCGTCGGGCCACGGTTCCCGGCGGGATCGTACGCTGCCTGATCGAGGGGCGTGAGCTGCGACGGATCCGTGTTGCGCGGGATGATATCGATCTGTGTGGAGTCCGGGGCCGCCGCTGACGGCACGTCCATCGCGCTCGCGCCCTGATCGGCGGCGCCGCGATAGACCTGCTCGGGCATGCTGTACGGGTCCTCGCCCGTGATCTTGTACAGCAGAGGTGTATGCGCGCCGTTGGCACCCTTGGGCGCTGTGAGTGCGTCCGCGGAGAACGGCAGGCTGCTCGCGACCTCGGCGATGCCGCCCTGACCGGTCGCCGGATCGAGCGGCGCGGTGAACTCGGACCGGACCATCGTGCGGCCGCCCATGCCGCCGTACGCGTCCGCCTCGCCCACGTTCGATGCCATGTCGGGCGAGAAGTAGATCGAGCCCTCCCCCGGGGGGTTGTAGCGCTGCCCCGGGATGGGCGTGCCCGGTCTCTGGTAGCTGTACAGATAGTCGGTGTTGCCGACATTTCGGTAGAGATCCATGGGTGTATCGACGCCCACACGCGGCGCGCCGTAGCCAGCCTCGTAGGCCGCGTTCAGCTGCGACTGCACCGCCCCGTCGCGCCCGGCTGCGCCGGCCACGCCGAACGCAGAGCTCACATCCTCCGACTCCCGGCACAACAGGTCATTCCCCATGCACGGCATTCTACGCTGAGGTGCGTTCGAAAATCCCCTCCCTCAAAGTAGAAACCGCCGAGTCTCGGCTATGATGTCCCGGTGGGACAATGCCGGTGCCCTGAACCACGGCGGTAGCGGACGATGCAGATCGAATCGTTTCACGACCTCGTCAAGCTGCTCGAGCGCGAACAGGTGCCTCACCGCGTGGACGAGGCGCTGCAATTTGTCGAGATACCGACTCGATCACGCCCGCTCGAGGGCTCCCTGGCGATCGTTTGGGACCGGAACGACAATCTCGTACAGTTCATTCATCTCTTGCCGTTCGACCTGCCGGCGGAACGACTCGGTGCGGTCGCGGAAGCCATCGCGCGCGCCAATCACGTCCTGGCCTTGCCAGGGTTCGGGATCGACCACACCAAGCAGCGCGCCTACTATCGCATCGTCCTGCCCCGCGGGAAGGACGGGAGCCTCGACGCCACACTGGTCGGGCCGACGATCACGTCCGTTGTGGAGACGACACGCGATTTCTTCCTTCCCCTGCAGCAGATCGCGCTGCATGGTGCTCCACCGGGCGACATCGTGGAACGTGCCCGCCTCGGGCGAGCGAACCAGCATTGACCTCGCAGGTGGCGTCGCGTGGAACCCATCGCAGCCCGACGATCAGTTTGGAGCGGTATCCCTGTAGTCTTCCTGCCTCCGGTGCCATACCACGCGACCCATGTCTTCGAGCTCCAGCGCCGAGGCAACCCGAAGGATCTCCATTCCGATCGGAGCCCCCGCCGAGGCGGCCAGGAACGCGGCTCGCACCGCGGCGTTCTTGATATATCCACCAGATAGCTCGAACTCTCGAGCCAGGGCGCCCAGGTCGATATCGGGCTCGACCGGAGCACGCGATGGCAGAAACGATTGCCACAACCGCGCTCGCTCGGCGAACTCGGGGATCTCGAGGCGCAGGTGCAGCGTCAAGCGGCGCTGGAGCGCTTCGTCGAGCGCCGAGTCCTTGTTCGTGGTCAGGACGGCGACGCCGGTGTACTGTTCCAGCTGCTGCAGCAGGTAGTTGACGGCCATGTTGCCGTACCGATCGTTGGCCCCTTTCACCTCGGTGCGCCTGGCAAACAGCGAGTCGGCCTCGTCGAACAGCAGGACGGCGTGGGCGCGCTCCGCCTGCTCGAACACCTTGGCGAGGTGCTTCTCGGTCTCGCCGACCCACTTCGACACGACCTGGGCGATATCGATCTGGTAGAGGTCGAGATCGAGCGCCTGGGCGATCAGACCCGCCAGCATGGTCTTGCCGGTTCCGGGCGGTCCCGAGAACAGCGCGATCAACCCCTTGCCGTAGCCGATGCGTTCTCCGAATCCCCACGTGCCGTATACAACCTGACTGAACTTCTTGCGGCTGATGAACTCCTCCACCCGCTCCATGTCCTGCTGCGGCAAGACGAGATCCGACCACGATCCGGTGATCGTGATGCGGCGGGCGAGATCAGCGAGATCGTTGCGTAGCAGGCGTTCGACACCACCGCGCAGGTCCGCGTGGGTGACCTTCCTTCCCTGATCGCGTTCGGCGATCGTCCTGACTTCGGTCGCCGAGCGGGTGATCTCGCCGGGCGAGAGATTGAACGCCCGCGCGATATTGTCGATCTGCAGATCCGGAGCGCGACAGTCCCTGGGCAAGGCATCGTCCCACAGGTGGACGCGCACCGGTTCCGACGGCAACCGGACGTGGAGCTCCCAGAGCGGGTGCCCGAGTCGCAGCCGCGGAGGGGCGTTGCTCTCGATCCCGAGCGCCACCATCCCCTGGTACTGGGCCACGCGCCTGCGCAACTCGCGACCGCCATCCTTGAGCAGATCGTCGCTCAGCGGACCGATGTAGAGCAGGGCGTCGCGGATCAGCGCCTCGCGCTGGATGCGCGAAAACATGTCATCGAAGGTCACCCGGTCGAGCAGCGTTGGATCGAATGCGAGCAGCGGCCGCCCGCCATGCGACGCGATCCGCGACGCGATCGTTCGCTTGCCGGCCCCCCCCGGACCCCACAGCACGATCCACGGGATCTGGCTCGCGCGGAGATCCGCGCGCGCGGCCTGGCACAGGGCTTCGACGTCCCTGCGCAGCACCGGCTCGAACCGAAGGTCATCGAGGGTGGCGCGTTCGCTGGTGAGCGTCGCGAACTGTGAGATCTCCGGTGCGAGATCGCTGCGGCCGCACAGCGTCGAGATCAGATCGAAGGTCGGGCGCAGCGCCCGGTGGCTCATCGACGTGAAGGATTCGATCGACTCCGCAGTCAAGATCTGTAGAAGCCTCCAGCGCAGCAGCGGCCGCTCCGGGTCGACCGCGTCGAGCAGCATCACGCGCTCGGCGCGCTTGAGCCGGAACAGCTGCGTGATCAATGCGAGATCGACACCCCGACGGAGATTCGTCGGACCGCGGATGAGGTTGAACGCCTCGGCGAGCGGTGCGTCGATGTGCGGCGCAAGCGCGACCACGAGCGTCTCGACCTCGAGAGGGCGAAGCCCGAGGCGCTGGATGAGCCGACCCAGCAGCGCCTGGCGGCGGATCGCGCCAAGCCCCGCCTCGGCAGCCTCGATCGCTCGCCTCAGCGTCGCCTCGTCCTCGGGCGAGGTCGCGTTGGCGGACCCGAGGCGCGCGACGCGCCGTGCGGTGAAGATGCTCTCGATCTCGGCGATCGAGGGGTGATTCGGTTGCGGGCGAATCTGCGCCTGCTGAAACGCACGCAAAGCACGCTCCGACACCAGCCAGATCCGATTGAGCTCCGCGGCCAACCACTGATCCGCGATCTCCCTGGGATCGTCACTACCCGCCATGACCAGACCTCCGTGACGAACAGGATAGAGCAAGCCCGGTGGCACGTCGAGCGGTCGCTCGACGAGAGTGCGGTAGCGAAAGGTACGCCGATGTATGCAGAGCCGAGTTCGCGCGCGCGACGACTAGGTGCCTGACGTCGTCTTTTCTTTATCTGCTGGAACGATCGTATCCGGATCCAGTGGCGATGCATGCCGGTCGTCATCGACCCTGCGGCGGCGTATGGCCGAAAAGAAGTAGTCCTCATCGGCGAGCGGCGGCGTCTCGATCCCCGCATTGCCAGCCGACGGCGGTGCATCGGCCGCACCACTGGCGAGCTGGGTATCCTTGATGAAGTCGGGGATCACGCCTTCCTGCTGATCTGCGGGATCGACGTCGGATGCCTGCCGTTCGGGGTCGCGAAGGTCATCGATCCACACGAGCAACGCCTCGGGAGATGCGACTCCGGATTGCACCTGCGCGAGGGCGGCATCGGTCTTCTCCTGCCCAGCCGTCTCCACTGCGGCGGCGATATCGAGCGCCGATGGCTCGAGATCGATGACCGAGATTGCCGGCGCCGCCGGCGCTAGCTGCACCTCCTCGACCTCCGGAACGCGATCTTCGAACCTCATTGCGTCAGCGTACCACCACTGCGCCGACGATCCGAGTGCACTTCTGCGTGCCCGCTAGAACTCGCCGGCAACGAATGGGATGGCCGATGGCAGTACACGGGGTGGTGGTGCAACAATTCGCTGCTCGCTGGTCCTGATGCAGTCTTTCATTCGAGCGCGAGCCAGTCTTGGACGCCGACCGGATTGTTGCTAGCTTCCGGACTGGATGGAGGCTGAGAACGTGTACGGTGACAGTCGGAGGGTCCGTCTCGCGGTGTCGCCGGAGAGCGGGCAGATCGGCGTCTACGAGACCGGTCGCGTGTCCGTCCTGACGATCCCCGACCTGACGCCGATCGCCGAGATCGGGACGGAGGGCGATTTTGACGACAACGATGTCGTGTTTGTCGGGAAGCGTTTGGTCGTGCTCAGTCGATCCGCGCGCCAGACCAAGCTTCACATCGTCGACCCCCTGGGCCCCACCAAGGTGGCTGAAGCATCGTTTCGCATGCAGCTGTCGATCGCCGCAGTCGCTGGGGATCACATCCTCGCAATCGGTGGTGGCCAGACCGCGATCGTCGACCTGACGAAGACCGAGCCGATCGCGACCATGTTGCCGGTCCGCGGCGCCGTCAGCGCCGCAGGCCCGATGGGGAGCACCGGCTTCGTGATCGTGTCGGGAGGTGCACTCGAAGAATGGGATGCGGCGGCGCGCAAGCCGCTGCGCCGGATCCGCCTGGGTCGGCCGCTCGAGCCCGCCTTCGTCGGCGGCGACGCGGATCGCGTGTGGATGATCTCCCGTCAGACGCCTCGGCATGTGGAGATCATCGCGCTCACCAGGCGCTCGTCCCACACCATCGAGCTCGTCACGGAACCTCGTCACATCGCCGCGAATACGCGGGGTGACCTGCTCGCAATGATCTGCGGCGAGACCTGCTCGACGTACGTCGTGGATGTTGCGCGTCCCGCGCCTCCTCGGCGCATCGATCGCGGCCCGATGGCTGCCATCGCATGGTCGGGAAGCCACACGCTGGTGCTCCAGCCGGAAGCTCAGCCGCTCGAGCTGTTCGTGCTCCCGAGGCCGCTCGAACCGGTCCGCGCGATGGCCGGGGTGGAGGTATCGACGCCCGCGCAGGCGATCGAGCGCACCGTCCACCGAGCTCGGACCGCCGAGGCGGAGTCTCCGACGCAGTGGACGCACGACGAGATCAGCGAGCGACTCGCCGCGTGGCGAGCGCGCGTCTCGTCGCGCGCTGCTGCGAGCGCCGAACCGGCGACCGCGATCTCGTCATCGCCGGCACCGGCCACGAGCCACCGAGCACCTTCCGAGCCCACGAGGACGCTACCCCAGCACGGAGCGTTGCACCCCCCACATCCCGGAGGCTGGCGCTCGGAGATCGCAAGCTGGGCGCGATCGATCTGCGCCCGGTCGTATCGCACGGCGCCAACGCTCGACTACGAGGCCCTCCATGAAGTGATCGCACGCCTCGAGTTCGACGCTGAGCTGCGCGACGCCGTCGCCCTGCTATACGGTGCCTACTTGACCGGGCTCGTGGGGGTCGCGCCGATCGATCTCGCCGCGGTGATCCACTGGGACTGGGACAAGGCGATCGGCGATGGCCAGCTCGTCAGATCGGGCATCATACAATGGTGCGGGGGGCGGGTCGTGCTGGTTCCCGAGGTCATCGCAGCACTCGACGGGCGCCCTCCGCGTATGGGAACCATCATCGGTCTCGATAGCACCGTGGGGACCGCGGGCGCGATCGTGGCGCCGGGGCACATTGATGTCCTGCAACTCGGCGCCTGGGCGGCGCCGGTCGTCGGTGCCCTGCTCGCACCGAACCGCCACGGCGAGCGCGCTCCGCATCGGTTCATGCTCGAGGCGCGGATCCGGGGTCTCGTGCCGCTCGTCCCGTGGCTGCGGTTCCAGAACGCACTCAAGGTCCTTCCGCGTACCGCCGCGGTTCTGGTCGAGCACCCCGCGGCCGCGGCAGGCCTCGATCTGCCGGTGGTGGCAACGTGGTCGGCCACGTCGCGGGCGCCGCATTGATCTTCAGGATCAGATAGGGGCGAGAACGGTCTCGTCCAGGAGGAATGCTTTGGGCGGTGAACAGCAGCAGATCTGCCAGGTACCCACAGAATCCGATGACCAACGGCAGCTGGTTTGTCAGGATCCCAGCTCTCTTCCTGGTGGGTCGAGCTCGAGCTTCTCGTTCGCGGGAGATGCACAATCGGCGAATGTCCTGCCCGATGGCGGACCGTCTGCAGAGGCGTCGTCACGGCCGCTCGCAGATCAGGGGGAGCCATTCACCGGAATGTACGATGGCCCCGGCCAGTCGAACGACCCAGGCGCCGGATCCAGCCCATCGACCGGCAGTGCAGGGGATTCCGGAACAAAAGCTGATGATTCAAGAAGCATCTGGGATATGGCGAGCGACGTCTACCACGGAGCTTGCGACGTCGGGAAGGCCATCTCCGGTGGTGTCAAATGGGCCCAGGACGGCATTACCAGCGGCGTGCACAGCGCCGAGGACTGGGTGAACCAGGAATCGCACACGCTCGCGAGCACGGTCGCCGACGTGCCCGTGCTGGGAACGCTCGCCGAAGGCATGGCCGATAATGTATCCATGACCACCGAGGTTCTCGGAGGAGTGGTCGGCGGCGCCACATCGCTCGTTGGTGGCGTGGTCAATGCCGTCGCGCATCCACTCGACACCGCGGCCGGAGTCGAGGCGCTCGCCGAACATGTCCCGGTCACCGGCGACCTCCTGCGCATGGGTCACAATGCGCTCAACGTCGTTGAGGGCAAGGAATCGGTCGGCGAAGCACTCGACCATTCGTTCAATCCGCTGACTATCGCGCAGGACGATACAAAGTTCTGGGGCGCGATGGGGAGCGCGATCATCGACCCGTACAAGCAGTCGATCGACGAGGGACGTTACGGCGAGGTAGCCGGCCGCGCAGCGTTCGACATCGGCAGCTTGCTCATTGGCGCTGGCGAGGCAAACGCAGGGGTGAAGGGCGCCGAGGTCGCCGCAGACGCCGCACGTGCCACCGAGATCGCCGCCGATGCGGCGCGCGGCAGTGAGATCGCCGCCGACGCGGCGCGCGGCAGTGAAGTCGCCGCCGATGCGGCACGCGGCAGTGAGGTCGCCGCCGACGCTAGCCGCACCAGCGAGATCGCCGCCGACGCGGAGCGTGCGACCGATGCGACGCGGGCGGCCGAGGAAGCGGTCGAGACCCCGGCGCGTGATGCACCGGGGACAACCACGGCGACCGACGAGGTGGCCCCCGAGCAAATGCGACAGATGAGCGGCGGCACTCGTACGCGTCGGCCACTCACGGCCGCGGAGCAGGAGAGTGCACGCGCCTATGCCGAGGAACTGGGCATGCCCGGCAAGGACATCGTCTTCGACGATCGGCCCACTGCGCAGACCTCCTGGGGAGCCATGTTCGACGGTGAGAAAGAGCAGCTGACCATCGCCGAGGATCTCCACGCCGCACCCGAGATGGCAGGTGAAGAGTTGTCGGCCAATGCGCGCGTCACGGACCGCGGTGCCATCGCCCACGAGATCGTCGGCCACCGCGAAGCGTACATGAACGGCCGCGATCTGATGCCGCGCGACTACGAGGCCTGGGTCAACATGTCCGAAGAAGAGCAGCTCATGGCCAACGCTCACGAGGAAGCGCAGGCGAGCTTGCGGGCCGCCAAGTTCGCGCCTGGGCTGTCCGACGCCGAGCGCATGACGCTGTTCGAAGACGCCATGGAGCGACTCGGCAAGGTTGGCAAGGGCATCGACGACGTGCCAGACTTGGGTCTCAATCTCGAGAAGCGAACGCTCGACGAAATCGACCGGCGGCAGCCAGGAACATTCGCCAGCAAGGCAGGAGGATAGTAGCAATGATGATCGAGCCCAAGGAGGCCGAAGCACGGGTTCATGCTGCCATTCAGGCCTTTCGCCAAGGCAAGACTGCAGACCAGAAGTGCTACTTCTGCGACGGTCTGATCAACGTTGCCGGCTCGCCGCCGGGCGGGCCGTACACATCGTACTTCTTCACCTGCCCATGTAAGAAATCGTCGGGCTTCCTCCGCGGCCTGTAACGCCAGGAGCTGTCGATCGCTGGCTGCGCACGTGGTTGGGTTTCTACTCGATGTCGTTCATCTGATCGCTCGGCACCCAGTTCGAGGGCTTCTGGTGCTGGTCGGGTGGTGGAGCGGGATGGTACTGGTCGTCGCCACCCATGACCACGTTCTGGCGGTTTGCCCACGTGTCGTCCGAGTGCTCGAGGTCGTACTGGATGCCCATGACGCTGTCAATGGTTCCGACCAATGGAACCAGGCTGATCGCATCCTGAGCCAGATTGCGGCCATCGTTGCCGAGGTTGGACGGCTCGATGGCGGCGTCGAGCGCCGTGTTGATGCCGTCGCCGACCAGTGCGGCCGTCCCGACGGCGGTGCTGACTCCAGGAATGGCCGTCATCACGTTCCAGCCAATGTCTTTGACTCTGTCCCAAGTTGAAGGTCCCGGCATGCCCTGTTTACGGGTTGCAAAGCAGTTTCCTTCCCTGCACCCTCGCCGTGTGGAGCTTCGACTTCAGCTCGGCCCCGAATGGGTGGGGTCGGGATCGACGTTTCGTCATAAAAATCTGCCAATCCGGATCGAGGTCGGTCGAGAGACCTGGAACGACGTCGACGAAAGGGAGACGCGCTCAGCCACAGGGTGGACCGTCCTGGTCGCCGAGCGGCGCGTCACATCTCCGACGGGTGAAGAGCACCAGCTGCGGCTTCGCTACCGCGTCTTCGAGTGGGTCGCGCACGTCGTCGTGGCCGGGCCGTCCGACGCCATCGCCGCTCACCGCGACGAGCTCGAGGCCGCGGCCCTGTCCGGCCGCCCCGACTGGTCGCAGGAGGTCGCGTGTCTCGCCCAGCTCTTCGTCGACGTCGACGACTGATCACCTCGAGCAAAGCGCGTTGCACATGCCCGCCGCGCCGAGGGCGACGAGCGTCGAGTGGTAGTTGGCGCGGAAACGCGTGCGCGGCGGGACCGAGCGGCCGCGCCACGCCGCGCGAAACGGCACCAGCCCGTCGTCCTCCTGCGCGTCGGCGAGTACGCTCCACTCGCACTCGGGAACACACTGACCGAGGACGTGCGCGATCAGGATCATCTCGCCCACGAGATCCAGGTCGCCCGCGCGCGCGAAGTGGGCAATCCATGCCGGCAGCGACCGGCTGACGTAACCGCGGTGACGCTCGCCAAGCCGACTGATGGGCGCCAGGAAGAGCACGACGTGCGTCGTCACGTACGCGGCGCGCGTGTCGATGAGCCCCGTCGCCGGCTCGCTCGCCAGCCAGCTCTCCTCGAGAAGGCCGTCGAGGTCCCACGGCGAGGTCAGGTCACACCACGCGAGCGCCGACGCCACAAGCAGACGCAGCGCCGGATCGACGACCGCCGGCAAGGCGCCGGCGATGGCTCGCTCCACCTCCTCCGAGCGGAGCGCGTGCCGGTGAAAAGAAGGATAGATCGCGGCAAACGCCGGCTGCTCCGCCGTCACGCGAGCGAGGGCTGCGCCGTGGTCGAACCACTGCCAGCAGAGCTCCAGCCACGGCCGAGCGGTCGCGTCGCCATGGTCAACAAGGATCCCCGCGAGCATGGCCAGCTCGCCGATCCGCTTGATCGCCAGGGCCACGGATTCTCCCTCGGAGATGACGGGGAATTCGGGGATGGAACGGTCAAGCCACGCCCGCGCGCGCTCCCCGAGCCTCCTCATCACAGCGTCCAATGGCCGAGCGCCTCGACCGTCCCTCCCGGCGTCACGCCAGACGGTGGTCGCGGGATGGGCAGGGCCGTCTTGACCATGTCGTGGAACAACCGCTCGCGCTCGGCGGCCCGCTCCTCGCCGCTATCGAGCCGCAAGCGGTACAGGTAATGGTCGTCGGCGAGCGCGGCGGTGATGAGCATGCGACGAGCGCCGCCCGAGAATCGGCCGGCGGCGCGGACGATGACGCCGCGCAGCCCGCTGAACTCGACCTCGCCGCCGAGCCGCCGCTCGAGCGAGAAGTCGGCGAACGCGGCGTCGTGGAGGATCTGCTCGATCTGCGCGACGGCGAGGGGCTGGTGTAGCGGTCGCGCCGGCATCACCTTGATCGACGCCGAGTCGCGGGGATGGTCGGGCGGGTACCAGTCGGTCACCAGCCCGCGCGGCACGCCCTGCCACCCGTCGGGCGGGCGATACCAGAATCGCCGGAGGCGCTCGCCGCCGGCGACGGGCACGTACGTGGCGAGCTCACGCACGACAGCGCGCACCGCGGCTCGCTGGTCGGCGCGCGCCGCGCGCCCGTCGATCGTCGTCTGGTTGTCGTCGGCGTAGACCACGGCGAGGCCGTGTTCGATCGCTTCTCCGCCGAGCACGCCGGAGATCGTGGCGATGGCCCCGATCTCGCCTTCGCTGGTGATCAGCCGGTGCGCTCGCTCGGCGGCGATCGCGCTCACGCCATCCGCACGCAGCGCCTCGACGCGTTGCTCGACCAGCTCGCGGAAGGGCACGAGCGGACGTTCACGCTCGCGCACGGTCGCCCACGCCACTTCCCGGCCGCCCGGCGGCACGCAGGTCGTCGAGCCGGCGGTGCGCTGGTCCACGTGCCACCCGAGGACTGCAAGAGAGGCCACGCTCATGAGATACCACGATGACTACTCCTCGGCCCGCCGGGTGATCCTCCGCATGACCATCGATGGCGACCGGCCGCGAGGCGTCATGGCGTGACTCACGGTCTCGTTTCTCCCGGTCGAGAGCGGTGCGCCGGCCTGTTCTTCGAGGATGGCAGCGGCAGGTCCATGATTGTTTCGGCGTCGGCTCAACTCGGCCGGCTCGTCGAGCCAGGGACGCGCCATGAGATGCTCGACGGGGCGCCGGCATGCTATAGACCGCGCCGACGTGATCGCGTTCAGCTCGGTCAGCAAGCAGTACGGTGGGCAGATCCTGTTCATCGACGCCTCGTTCCAGATCAACCCGGGTGAGAAGGTCGGGCTGGTCGGCCCCAACGGCGCCGGCAAGACCACCGTGTTCCGGCTGATCACCGGCGAGGACCAGCCCGACGACGGCGCGATCGAGCGGCCGAAGAAGCTGACCCTGGGCTACTTCCGGCAGGACGTCGGTGACCTGCGCGGCCGGTCGATCCTGGCCGAGACCTGCGCCGGGGCCGGCGAGGTCGCGCGGCTCGGCGAGGACCTCGCGGCGCTGACTGCGCGGCTCGAGGCCGCCGGCGACGATCTCGAGGCGGTCGTCGCGCGGTTCGGCGAGGTCCAGGCCCGCTACCAGGACCTCGGCGGCTACGAGCTCGAGGCCCGCGCCCAGACGATCCTGCACGGCCTGGGGTTCGCCGACGATCAGATGCACGACGACGTCGGCACGCTGTCCGGCGGCTGGAAGATGCGGGTCGCGCTGGCGCAGATCCTGCTCGCCCGCCCCGAGCTGCTGCTGCTCGACGAGCCGACCAACTACCTCGACCTCGAGTCGATCCTGTGGCTCGAGGGCTTCCTGCGCGACTACGCCGGCACGGTCGTGATGACCTGCCACGACCGCGAGATCATGAACCGCGTGGCCGGCAAGATCGTCGAGATCGACGGCGGCGCGCTGCGCTCGTACAGCGGCAACTACGAGTTCTACGAGCGGATGCGCGAGATCGAGGCGGCGCGCCGCGAGGCCGAGTATGCCCGCCAGCAGGCGCGGCTGGCCAAGGAGACCCGGTTCATCGAGCGGTTCAAGACCCACGTCGCCAAGGCGGCCCAGGTCCAGAGCCGGCTCAAGAAGCTCGACAAGGTCGAGAAGATCGCCGAGCCGCGCCGGATCGTCGAGAAGCGGTACGAGTTCCGCACCCCGGCGCGCTCGGGCGACGACGTCGTCAAGCTGAGCGGGCTGCGCAAGGCGTACGGCGCGCGCGTCGTCCACGCCGGGCTGACCCTGACCGTGCGGCGCAGGGAGCGCTGGGCGGTGATGGGCGAGAACGGCGCCGGCAAGTCGACCCTGCTCAAGATGATCGCCGGGGCGCTCTCGCCCGACGCCGGCGAGGCCGCGATCGGCGCGTCGGTCGCGCTCGGCTACTTCGCGCAGCACGTCATGGACCAGCTGTCCGGCGACCTGACGGTGCTCGCGGAGCTGACCGAGCACGCGCCGGCCGCCAACCAGGGCACGCTGCGCAGCCTCGCCGGCGCGTTCGGGTTCCACGACGACGACGTGTTCAAGCCGGTCCGCGTGCTGTCGGGCGGCGAGAAGGCCCGGCTCGCGCTGGCCAAGCTCCTGTACGACGCGCCGAACCTGCTGGTGCTCGACGAGCCGACCAACCACCTCGATATCGCCACCAAGCGCGCGCTGGTCGCCGCGCTGGCCGACTACGAGGGCACGCTGGTGTTCGTGTCGCACGATCGCCAGTTCCTGCGCGCGCTCGCCAATCGCGTGCTCGAGCTGTCGGCCGCCGGGCCGCGGATCTACAGCGGCAGCTACGACGAGTACGTCAGCTCGACCGGCCGCGAGGCACCCGGCATGCGCGCGCTGTCATGAACGGCCGGTCAGCGCGCTAGCGCCGGCGGAAGCCGTAATAGACCGTCGTGCATACCGGTGCCGGCTTTCCATCGACCAGGTACGGCTTGTACCGCCACTTGCGGATCGCTGCCATCAGCTTGACGTCGTAGGCCTCCAAGCCGGTGGACGCCAGCATCACGACGCCGGCGACGCGGCCGGCTTCGGTGATGCACAGCCTGAACGAGCCGATCACTTCGCTCATCCGGAGCACCCTGATCTGGTCCCAGGTCAACTGGTCGGGGGGGACGACCATGCCGACGTCGATGCGAACCAGTGCGGCCGCAGGCACGTCCGGCGTTGTCGTTGCCGGGGGTGGCGGTGGTGGGGGTGCAGGCGGTGGAGCCAGCGGCGCCGCCGGCCGATGCAACACCTGGGTGCGCCGATCCGGCGGATACGCGATCAGATCGACCGCGCACGCGCGAACGGCCTTGCCATGGACCTCGAACGGCTTGAACTTCCACTTCGTCGTGGCCGCCACCACGGCGCGGACGTAGTCGTCATGCTCCCGGGACTTCCGGACGATCCGGACGCTCTCCAGCTCGCCGGTCCGGTCGACGCACGCCAGCAGCTGGACGAACGCGATGCCGCGCGGTGACCTCGCGAGCGCCTCGCGAACCGCGGGCTCGGGCTCGACGGTCGCCGTCCCCGAGACACGGTGGGCGTCCAGCGCGTCGGCCGTGATCGGGGCGGCCTCGGGATCCGCGGCGAACGCCATGGCCGTGCCGATCGAGGCGACGGCCCCGTCGCGGATCCCGATCTCCAGTGCGATCCCCGGCTCGTAGATCAGCGATAATTGCTTCTCCCGCAGGTCTGGCGACTCGAGTCGCAGCCCGCGGGGCGCGGCGTGCAAGCCGAGACCCGAGAGGCATTTCAGCAGCGCCGGTCGATTGGCGTCGGTCGGCGCGAACCGACCGGAGAACTGCTTCACACACGGCGCCGAGTCGAACCACAGCGACGAGATCTCCGCGTCCGGCGACATGGCCCGGGCGAACGCCGCCGCATCCTGCCTCGCGATGGCATCGAGCAGGGCTTGCACGGTCGCGTTCTCGGAGGATTCGCCGCCGGAAGATGGTGGCGGCGGTGGTGGCACGGCCCCCCATCCGCGGTCCGCCGGATAGGTGAACAGCTCCAGCCCGCACACCCGGACCGGCTTGCCGTGCGCCATGAACGGCGCGAACGTGCGCGCTGCCGCCGCGGCCTCGACGGCGCGGACGTAGCCGTCGAACGCCAGCGAGCGCTTGATGATCCGCGTCTCCAGCTTGCCGGCCCGGTCGACGCAGGTCATCAGCTCCACGAACGCCGCCCCGCCCGGTGCCTGCGCGATCGCCTCGCGAACCGCCGGCTCGGGCTCGATCCGGGGGTTGCCGCCGAACACGTGGCTCGCGAGCGCACCCTGCGTGACCGGAGCGGCGGTCGGCTCGCCGAGCCAGAGCGAGCGCATCGCCATGATCTCGCCGCGGTACACGTCGAACGACAGCGCGACGCCCGGCTCGTAGACCAGGGTCAACCGGTTCTCCGGTCCATCCGGTGCCGCGCGCAATCCAAGGGTCGCGAGGCACCGGAGAAAGTCCGCGTGGCGCTCCGCCGGGAGCTCGAGCACCCCGGAGAACTGCCGTGCACAGTCCGGATCCTCGAACCAGATCGAGCGCAGACTGACGTCCCGGCGCACCAGCCTGGCGAACGCCGCCGCGTCCTGGCCGGCGACCGCGTCGAGCAAGGCCTGCACGGTCGCCTCGTTCGTGGGAACGGCCCCCGCGGTTCCTCCGAGCACACACACGATCCACAACACCAGCACACCCCGCATGGCGACACAGGGTATACGCAGAGCGAGCGCGCGACCATCCCCCACGACGCGATCGTGGCCTCACCTGTGGGGGAACCCAGGCGGTCCGAGGACTTGGCGCGCTTGCGCCGCGCCGCTCCCGTCCCCACATTGATCGGTACACATGGATATCCAAAATGTCGGGGGCACGCCGGGTGGTACGCGCACGTTCCTGCTCGGCATGGTCATGGCCATCGCCGGCGGCTATCTGCTGTTCCAGCAGGTGTCGGTCGGCGGCGGCTACTGGAGCTGGGCCATGTTCGGCGGCGCGGGGCGCAGCTTCGGGATCACGCTGCTGCCGCTGTTGCTCGGCATCGGCATCCTGTTCGCCAACGGCAGGTCGCTGGTCGGGCGGGTGCTGACGTTCGGCAGCGCGCTGGTGATCGTCGTCGGGATCATCGCGAACCTCGACATCCACTTCCAGACCACGTCGCTGTGGAACCTGCTCATCATGCTGGTGCTGCTGGTCGGCGGTATCGGCCTGGTGGTGCGCAGCGCGATGCCGATGCCGCAACCCGCCGCCGAGCGCGCCGCGCCCGGGACCGAGCCACCGCCCGATCGTCGAGTCCGCTGAGTCCGCTGAGTCCGACGAGCCCGCAAGGTCACGGGTCGTCGGACCTGGGCGCTGGCTTCGGCTTCTTCTTCTTCTTGGCTCGTTTGGCGGTCGCGGTGTCAGCCGGCTTGTCTTCGGGCCTGGCCGGCTCGGCCCTGGGGGGTGCAGGCGGCGCCGGCACGATCTTCTTGTAGGCCGTGCCGCTGCCCGGCGCGTCGATCGCGAGCCCCTCGTGGAGCACGATCAGCCGCCACGCCGCACCATCCTTCTCGTACACGGCAAAGCTGCGCAGCGGCAGCGGGTCCTCGCCGCTGGCGACCCGGGTGACCGGCGCGCTGAGCCACGCCAGCTGCCCGTCCGGCGTGACCGCCGCGGTGATCGGGCCGCTGACCGCCTCGCGGACGTTGGCCTTGATCCGCGCCTTCCACAGCTGCTTGATCGCCTGCTTGCCGTGCGCGACCTCCCCCGCCGTCGGGCCGGCGTAGATCGCGTCGCTCTGGCTCATCAGCTCGATGCCCCAGCTGTCCTGATCGAGCAGCCCCTTCTTCCAGTCGTCGACCAGGCGCGCGGCGGCCGGATCGACCTTGCCCGCGGCGGCGCCGCCGGGCGGGACGATCGCGTCGCGCGCCGACTCGGCCTTGGCGCGCGCGGGGCCCGGCACCAGCGCGAGCGCGGCGGTGGTCACCGACCACAGGTCCGAGGTGTTCGACAGGATCGCGGTCACCGCGACGGTTGCGCCCCCGAAGTGGACGACGTCGAACGCCCACGCCGAGCGGCCGCCCGGCGACACCGCG
The DNA here is from genome assembly GCA_036265355.1 of Kofleriaceae bacterium. Lineage (GTDB taxonomy): Bacteria > Myxococcota_A > Polyangia > Haliangiales > Haliangiaceae > JABFXX01. Next base: position 121,477 of record DATAPF010000004.1, read on the forward strand.
ACGGCGAGCGCGGTCGACCGCAGCTGCGGGTGCTTCCTGGCCCGGGGATCGACGACCTTGCCGAGCGCGACCAGCGCGTCGGACCGCGTCGTCATCGCGTCGGCGCGGCGCGGCCCGAGCACGATCAGCGGATCGGCGAGCAGCGAGAACATCGAGTCGGTGTTGCCGCGATCGATGGTCTCGAAGATCTCGACCACCAGCCCCTTGGCATCCTTCTCGGCGGTGCGCGCGTCGACCGCGGGCGCGGCGGGCGCGGCGGGTGGCGGACCGGAGCCACCGCACGCCGCGGCGAGCAACCACAGCGCGGCGAGGACCTCCCCTAGCGCGCGGCGCGCTTGATGCTCGGCAGCGTCACGACGCGCGCCGCCGCCGGCAGCGCGATCCCGGGCTGGGTCCGGTCGCCGGACGAGGGAGCCGGCGGCGCCACCGGCTCGCCGAGGCACTCGTCGTGCTCCGCCGCCGGGACCGCCGTCGTGCGGCGGGTCGCCGGCGCGACTCCCGGCGTCGTGTGCTCGCCGACCGGGAAGCTCGGGTGGGTGTCCTCGATGATCATCGCCGCTGAACGCGTCAGGGGCATCGCCGCTGAACGCGTCAGGGGCATCGCCGCTGGACGCGTCAGGGGTATCGCCGCCGGCCTCACCGCCGGCCTCATCGCCGGCCGCACCGGCGCCACCACCGGCGGATCGACCGGCCCGGTGCCCTTGGCAAACCGATTGACCAGCGTCGGCGACGGCGCGGACCGCACCACCGGCTCCATCCGGGAGCGGCGGGTCGCGTCGACGGTCGGCAGCGCCGGCACCGGGATCACCGTGCTCGGCGTCGTGGCCCGCGGCAGCGCGGCCTCCGCCACGATGCGCGGCAGCGGAAAACTCGAGACCCGGTAGTCCTCGTAGGCGGAGGCCTCGGCGGTGACGGTGTCGGCCTCGCGCCAGTCGCCCGACGCCGCCAGATCGGCGGTCGCCGACGACCGCAGGGTCGGACGCTCGGCCGGAGGAACCGCCGGGCGTTCGGGGCGTGGTGCCACGGCCGGCGGCCGGGCGACTTCGGCTTCCTCCACCGCGACCCGGGCTCGAGCCAGTGCGATCGTCCATTCCCAGTCATCTTCGTCCACCGGAGGCTCGCCGGCTACGCCCGCCGGGATGACGGGTGCTGACGGCCGGGACGGCGCCGCGCTGGCCTCCGAACTGGCCGGAATGGCTGGCCTGGCGGCCGGGGCGGGCGCGGCCGGCGCCTGGATCACCCCGCTGGCCACCTCGGACCCCACCCGGGAACCCCCCGACCAGCGCGACAGCTTCCAGATCGAGACATCGCCGTCCTGCCAGCCGACGATCGGGCCGCCGGTGCCGTCGTCCAACACCGCGGGACGCGTCGACAAGATCCGGCCATCCGCGGTCAGCTCCAGACCGTAGCTGCGGAGCTTGACGAACCCCCAACGCTGCAGGAGTTGCTGGATCGTCGGCATGACCAGCCGACCACGTGCACCACACAGGCCAGTCCGCACCGGACGTTGGTCGGCACAAGTGTTAGGGCTCACTTTTGCGCTCCGGGTGCCTGCGGAGACTGTTCCCCCAGGTCAACCGACCCGTCCCGACCGTGCACGCCGTCGAGGCGCCGCGACCTCAGCGCTCGCGGTGCGCGCCCGGCGACCTTCGCGGCGCGGGGCGCCATGTACGGCCGCCGGCTCGCGGTAGATTGCGCGGCGATGCAACAGGTCTACATCACGGGAGGATCGGGCTTCCTGGGCAAGCGGCTGATCGCGGCGCTCGTCGCCCGCGGCGTCCGGGTCGTGGCGATGGCGCGCAGCGACGCGGCCGCGGCGGCGGTGTCCGCGATCGGCGCCGCGCCGGCGCGCGGAGACCTCGCCGACCGCGACGCGATGACCGCGGCGATGCGCGGCTGCGACACGGTGTTCCATGCTGCGGCGCGCGTCGGGGAACACGGTCCGCTCGCCGGCTTCATGGCGGACAACGTCGCCGGCACCGAGCATGTGCTGGCCGCCGCCCGCGCGGCCCGTGTCCGGCGGTTCGTCCACATCGGCACCGAGGCGGTGCTCGCCGACGGAAAGCCGATCATCCGCGCCGACGAGAGCCGGCCGCAGCCGTTCCGGCCCGCCGGCCCCTACCCGTTCACCAAGGGGCTCGCCGAGACCGCGGTGGTGGAGGCCAACGGCGAGGGCCTGGAGACCGTGGTGGTGCGGCCGCGCTTCATCTGGGGCAAGGGCGACACTTCGGTGCTGCCGCAGATCGTCACCGCGGTCCAGCGCGGCCGGTTCGGCTGGCTCGGCGGCGGTCGCTACCTGACCTCGACCTGCCACGTCGACAACGTCGTCGAGGGCACGCTGCTCGCCGCCGAGCGCGGCAAGCCGGGCGGCATCTACTTCCTGACCGACGGCGCACCGGTCGAGTTCCGCGACTTCATGACCCGGCTGCTCGCCACCCAGGGCGTCGACGCGTCGCGCGTGCGCGACGTGCCGCTGTGGCTCGCCCGGCTGGTCGCCGGCGCGACCGGCTGGATGAAGCACCCGCCGGTCACCCGCGCCGCGCTCGCCCTGGTCGGTCACGAGGTCACCCTCGACGACACCAAGGCGCGCCGCGAGCTCGGCTACCAGAGCAAGGTGACGATCGACGCCGGCCTGGCCCAGATGACGGGCCAGATGACGGGATAGCTGCGGCCGTGAGCGCCGCGCGCGGCCATGTCAGCCCCGGCGATCAACAGGGACAATCCCCGGTACAGGTGACGCCATCGCAGCACCGGCCGCTGGCGCTGCACAGCTTCGCACTGGTCGGGCAGCATCCTCCGCCACAGGAGATCGCGGCGCCGCCGCTGCAGACCTTGCCGTCACAGTTCATCGTGATGTGCTGACTGCCGTTGATGATCACGAACGGGCATACCGGCGGACCGTCGCAGACACTTGCCAGTGGCACCTCGTGCTTGCACTCGTTCTGTGCGGCGAGGAGGCTACATCCGTTGAGCAGCTTGCACTGGGTGCCTTCTGATCCCGGGGCGTTGCAGAAGTTCACCTGAGAACAGTTGACTCTCGGGGTGATCACGTCCTCCTCAGGACTTGCGATCGAGGCTTCCTCGGATGTCACAGCTTCGGGTGTCGGCGATGGCGCCTCGACCTGCGAATTCTCGACGTCATTGCCTGGCGCTTGCTGCTTGACACGATCCCCGGTGGGGTCGAGCGCACAGGCAGGCAGGGCGGCCGCCAACACAGCAATCATGAGTACGCGGGTTGCTCGCAACATGGACTGGTTCCTCTCGGCTAGGATGGTTGGAGATACCCGGGTTGCGGGCAGTGCAGCGCGTCCCCACGACCTGGGCACCGGGACGACGCCCGGCGGACTGGCTGCGATCACGCCTTCATGGATGAAGCACTCACACATTCAGTGCAAGTTTCATTGGGTTGTATCGAGTTGCGTCCGGTTGCATCCGGTTGCGTCCGGTTGCATCAGGGGGGGCCCGTCGAGGAATACGACTGCTTATGCGATTGGACGGCTAGCGATGGGCCGCCAGCCAGGCGGCCGCGGCGTCGCGCTGCGCCGCGCGGTCGGGACCGGCGTCGCGCAGCCGGTCGCGCGCGCGGATCGCCAGGCTGCGCGCGCGGGCGCGCTCCGACGGAACATACTCCCAGATCGTCTGCGCCAGCGTGAGCTCGCCCTCGGCGAGCTTGGCCGGCGCGGTCGGATCGCCCTTGGGCCAGCTCGCGATGCCGCGCTCGATCGCCGCGAGCGCCTCGCGCATCATGCCGTTCGCGGCGTACACGCGATCGATCATGCCGACCAGCGCATCGGCCACGGCCGGCGCGCCGCGGCCGAGCGCGCGCTCGAGCACGTCCAGGCTGAGCGTGCATGCCTGCAGCGCCTGGCGCGGCCGCTTGAGCTCGAGCTGTATCGAGCACACGTCGAGCACCGCGATCCCGTAGTTCGGATGGCTGGTGCCGACGGTGGCCGCCAGGGTCGCCTCGGCGCGCTGGTAGTGCTGCAGCGCCCCGGCGTAGTCGATCAGGTCCTGGAGCGCGTCGCCGACGCGGAGGTGGGCGAGCCCGGTCTGCGAATGCTCCGGGCCGACCGCGCGCTCGGCGATCGCCAGCGCCCGGCGGTCGACCTCGACGGCCTCGGCGGGGCGCTGGAGCAGGCGGAGCACGTCGCCCAGGCTCCACAGCACGCGAAACACGCGCATGCTGTCGGCGCCGAACGCGCGCTCCGCGATCCCCAGCGCGCGCCGATCGTGGACCAGCGCGTCGTCGAGCCGGCCCAGCCGGAGCTCGGCTTCGGCCATCGCCGTCAGCGTGCGCTGCAGCTCGGGGTGCTCGGGCCCGAGCGCCTTGTCCTCGATGGCGAGCGCCCGGCGGAAGTAGCCGAGCGCCTGTTCGTTGCTGTCGCCGTGCTCGTCCCGGTTGGCCAGCTCGCCGAGGTGGAACATCGCGATCGCGACGTCGGGGTGATCGGAGTCGAGCGCGCCGAGCCGCAGGTCGAGCACCTGCTGGCACTGGTCGCGCGCCTCGGGGTACCGGGCCTCGCGATCGCGCGCGTGGCACACGCTGGCACGGAACTCGGCACGCTGTGGCGGTGCGGCCGCGGAGCGCAGCAGCGCGGCCGCGCCGCGGCGGATCGTGTCGTCGGCCTCCTTGAAGCGATCGAGATCCGCCAGCGCCGTCACCGCGCCGGCCAGCGCGGCGACGGCGATCTCGTCGTGGCCGCTGGCCTCGGCCGCCCAGATCGCGTCCTGCAGGCTGGTGAGCGCGAGCTGCCACTCGGCGCGCGACGCGTGGAGCTGGCCGGTCGCGTACGCGATCTCGGCGCGCAGCGGCAGGTAGTCGATCACGATGGGCTCGGCGGCGAGCGGAGCGACCCGGGCAAGGCCGTCGGCGTACTTGCCGGCCGCGTGGAGCACGCGGACCTGGGCGAGCTGCGCGCGGACCGCGCTGACCCGCGCGGCGGCGACGGGATCGGGCGGCGGCGCGACCCGGCGGATCAGCGCGGCGAGGTCGCCGCAACCCTGGATGCGGCCGAGGCCATGCGCGGCCTGGACGGCGTGCTCGACGATGTCGGCGTCGGGGTGGAGCAACAGCCGCGTGAGCTGATCGAGCTCGCGCCGGTCGACGTCGAGGCACGCCATGCGGCGATCCATCAGCAGCTCGGACTGCTCGCCGCGGACGCGCGTGGCGCGGCACGCCTCGGTGTGCATCGCCGACCACTGCGCGGCGTAGCCGTCGAGGATCGGCGCGACCCGGCGCCATGCGTCGAGCGCGTAGGGCAGCTTCGTCGCGGCGAACGCGGCGGCGATCTCGGCGCGCGTGCCCGGGTTCCAGATCCCGGCGAGCTGGCTCGCCGCACCGGCGCACAGCGCGTCGTCGCGGCGGCCGGACAGCCCGTAGGCGGTGACCCCGGCCCCGACGAGCGCTACCGCCGCCGCGGCCGCCACCAGCTGGATCCGCCGGCGCCGCCGCACCGGCGTCTGGACCAGCGCGCGCAGCAGGCTGTCCATGCCGGGGTGGCGATCGTCGGGGCGCTCGGCGAGCCCGCGCTGCACCGCGCGCTGCAGCCAGACCGGCACCCGGCGGCGATCGCGCGATGGCGGCGATGACGGCGATGATGGCGATGACGGCCGCGGCAGGAACGGGTGCGCCCCGCACACCGCCTCGTGCAGCGTGACGCAGAAGCTGAACTGATCGGCGCGCGCATCGGCGGCCTGTCCGTGCTGCTGCTCGGGGGCCATGTATCGTGGCGTGCCCTGCACGGCGCCGGTGCGCGTGATCACCGCCGCGACCGCGCCGCGCAGCGCACCGCTGCGATCGGCGGGCTCGCCGCGCGGATCGGGCCGCGTGATCGCCTCGGCGGCCTCGACCGCGCGCGCCAGGCCGAAGTCGGTGACCACGACGCGACCGTCGTCTCCGACCAGCAGGTTCGCCGGCTTGAAGTCGCGGTGGATCAGGCCGGTCGCGTGCGCGGCGGCGAGGCCGCGTCCGGCCTTGACCAGCACGGCGACGATCTGCGGCCACGGCCTCGGCCGCGCCGCGAGCCAGTCGGCGAACGTCCGGCCCTGGATGTACTCCATCGCGATGAACGCGCGGCCGCCCGCGCTGCCGACGTCGTAGACCGAGATCACGTTGGGATTGAAGCCGATCGCGATCGGCTCGGCGTTGAACTCGGCCTCGAGCTCCTCGCGGACCTCGCCGAGGTCGGGGTTGTCGCTGGTGATCGTCACGCCTTCCTTGGCGGCGGCGACCTTGACCCCGCGGGTCTCCGCCGGCTGGCGCGGTGGATCGCCGAGGCGACCAGCTCCTTGCCGATGCCGGTCGGCCCGAGGATGAGCACCGGCGTGTCGAACCCAGCGACCTGCGCCGCGAGATCGAGCGACCGGCGCAGCGACGCGCTCCGCCCGACGAACGGCGGCTCGACCGCGACGTCGAGCGCGTCCGCTGCGGGAGCTCGTGCGGTGCGCTCGACTACGACCAGGCGGAGCACCGCGTCGCCGATCCGGAGGATATCGCCGCAGCCGATCAGCTCGCGCGACACCTTCGCACCGTTGAGGTGCACGCCGTTGCGGCTCCCCAGATCGCGGATCCAGTACCGGCCGTGGAGCTCGGACCAGTGGAGCTCGGCGTGGCGCCGCGACACCAGCGGATCGTCGAGCTGGACGTGGCAGCCGTCCTCGCCTTCGACCTCGCGGCCGAGCACGACCGGACCGCTGCCGAGCGCGAACCGGCGGCGATCGCCGTGCGCGCGGCCGAACAGCAGCGCCAGCGCGTGATCCGGATCCTCGGCGGGTCGCTGGCCACGATCCTCGGCCGTCTCCCGCTGGTCGTCACCCGGAGGTCGGGACAACGGACTCACCCTGCCACGAGCATAGCAGGTGTGTCGTCGAGCGAGCGACCCCCGCAGCGGCACTCCCGCGCTGTACACCGAGGTCATTGCTGCCGCGGCGGCACGAGCACGCTTCCGGGCGGCACCGAGAGCCGGTAGCCGTGCTGATCGGTCTGGATCACCGCGCGCGTCCCCTCGAGCAGATCGCGCAGCCGCCGGACACTGCTCTTGATGGAGCTGCCGTGGCGCATCGGCGCGTAGTCGCACTGCCACAGCGCACGACAGATCGCGGCGTGATCGAGGTGATTGCCGTCGGCAGACGCGAACGCATAGAGCAGCCGGCGCAGCACCATGCGCGACGCCAGGTTCACGCGCACCGCGCCGTCGATGACCTCGTGGCGAGCGCCGTCGATCACGAGCGACGGCAGCGGCGTGCTTGCCTGCCCATCGCGCGCCGCCTGCGACCGTAGCTGGTCGTACAGTACGGGGATCAAGCCAGGATCGGCCTGGCATTCTGCGGCATGCCGGATCGCCGCCTCCAGGTGCTTCGCGCCCCGGCGCACTCGGCCCTGGCGCATGGCCAGCACGGCGCGCGCCAGCTCGAGCAGCGCGCGATCGAACGCGTGGTCGGCGCTCGCCGGCAGCGCGACGTCGAGCTGCGCCGGTGCACGCGGGGCGTCCGCCGAGCACGCAACGCGCAGCACCGCCCGGACCTCGGCGCGGAGCAGCCGGCGGCGGGCGGCGGGCGCCACGGGGTCGTGCACCGGCCCGCCGGCGGCCGGCGGATCGTCGTCGAGCAGGAGCTCGCGAAGCAGTGCCGCGGCCTCGCCCTGGCGAACCAGGCGAGCCCCGGCGGCGACCAGCAGCGCTGCGACGTCGTCGTGCCGGCCGAGCGCGCGGAGGTGGCGCGCGGACTCCTGGACGATCGTCACCGCCGGGAGCTCGCTGACCGCAAACGCCTCGACCAGCGCGGCGCGCAGCTCGTCGCGGGTCGCGGCGTCGAGCTCGTGCAGCACGGCCTCGCGCATCAGGTCGTGCATCGCGCACCCGGCACCGGGCGGCGCGCCGGCGATCAAGCGGGTCACCAGCTCGTCGAGCGCGCCGGCCGGCGCCGCCGCGACGCGCAGCACCACGTCGCGCGGCAGTGCGACCTGGCTCACCGCCAGCGCGCCGGCGATCCGCCTGGGCTCGCGATCGAGCGACCGCACCAGCGCGCGCAGCGGGTGCTCGCCCGATCGCGTCGCCGCGTGGGCGTGCCGGAGCAAGGTCGGATGGCCGAGCGAGCGCCGCCACGCAGCGTCGAACGCGCCGCCCGGTCCGTACAGCTCGCACAGCCGCTCCCACAGCTGCGCCGCGTCACTGCGGTCGAGGCCGTCGAGCCGGAGCTGCAGGCGATCCGGTGTCCCGTCGCCGACCGGCACCAGCTCTCGCGACGCGGCGACCAGCCGCGCGGCGCGCAGCCGGCGAGCCGCGGTGTCGAGCACCGCGACGCGCACCGCGGGCGGCAGGCAGTGCAGGTCGTCGATCACGAGCAGCGCCGCGGCGCCCTCGAGCAGGGACCACAGACCCTCGAGCTGCGCGGCGGCGCCGGCCGCGCGCTCGCTGCGCGGCGCGCCCAGCCGCCGGTGCACGGTGTCCACCAGGTGGGCGAGCGACGCCCCGGCGGCGAGCTCGACGCGGATCGCCGGCCCTGGCCACGCCGCGGCGCAGCTCGCGACCAGCGCCGACTTGCCGATTCCCGGCACGCCACAGATCAGCGCGACCGGGACGTCGACGAGCCCGCACGCGAGGCGGTCGAGCTCGCGCGCGCGGCCCACCAGCGTGCCCCCGACCGGAGCAGTCGACCGAGGCGAGGTGCGCCGGGTCGATCGCAGCTCGCCAGCCTCCGCCCAGGCAGAGGATGCACGGATCCCGGGGGTCAGGTGTTCGCCCATCCCGCGATCGGAACGAGCAACCGGGGTGCCAGCTTGCCCGCGCGGCGTCACGCGGGTGTGCGCGCCGCGCCGCGGACGAGCTGCCACACGCGCCGCTGCGCAGCGAGACAGCGACCGGATCGCCACCGCCATCCCCGACGACGACGTTCCGCGCGGTCGGCCGGCCCCGGGTGACTGCGTGTGACATCGCGCGACCCGCAAGCCCGCAGATTCCCGGGACCGCGCAGCGCTCCAGCTCCGGCGCTCCGCGCGTGTGACACCGGATCGAACGCCGCGCCGGCCGCGCCGAGCGGGTGCGACCGCCGGTGGCGGACCGCGCTACCGGCCCTCGTAGTTCGGGGGCCGGCCCTCGGCGAACGCCGCCAGGCCCTCGTCGCGATCCTCGCTGTACAGCGTGGTGTCGTAATACCGGCGCTCGAGGTCGAGCGCCTCGCTCATCGGCTTGGTGTGGCCGCCCTCGATCGCGGCCTTGGCGCACCGCACCGACAGCGGCGCGCAGCCCGCGAGCTCGGCGAGCAGCGCATCGACCGCGGCCCGCAGCCCGGCGCGCGGCACGACCTGGTTCACCAGGCCGATCTCGAGCGCGCGCGCCGACGAGATCCGGCGGCCGAGCAGGATCATCTCCTTGGCCCGGGCCTCGCCGATCAGCCTGGGCAGGCGCTGGGTCCCGCCCGCGCCCGGCATGATCCCGAGCCTGACCTCGGTCAGCCCGAGCTCGGCACCCTCGACGAGGATCCGGAAGTCGCAGGCCAGCGCGAGCTCCAGCCCGCCGCCGTACGCCGAGCCGTTCAGCGCGCAGATCGTCGGCTTGCGCGACTCGGCCCAGGCTCCGATCGCGCCGGCGATCGCGTTGACGTACGGCCCGGTCTCGGCCGCCGAGACCCCGCGGCGCTCCTTGAGATCGGCGCCGGCGCAGAACGCCTTGTCGCCCGTGCCGGTGATCACGATCGCGCGGACGTCGTCGCGGAGCTCGATCTCGCCCGCCACGTCCTGCATCCGGAGGTTCAGATCGCGCGACAGCGCGTTGCGCGCGTCGGGGCGGTTCAGCGTGATCCAGACCGTGCTGCCCTCGTACTTGACGATCAGTTCGTCCGGTTGCGCCATACCAGGAAGTCCGGCACGCACCCTACCACCAACCATACTTTCAAGTCAATTTCACCACTTAGCCGTCCCGCGTCGTCCCGAGACGTTGCGTTCCGTGGCACTGGAAGTGGAGGTGCGTCGGTTTCGGCGTCTGCCGAGCGCCCTGGGCCGACGGGCCCGAACCGGTTCGGATCACCCTCGCGCCGACGCCCTGGGTCGCGCGGTCGAACGCCGGGCCGAACTGGTTCGTTGCGATCCTTCAGCGGCACGGCCGGCGCACCGCCGCACATCGTAGCGTTGCGCAACTGCTGCACCGTTCACGCATGGGTCGGGTGGCATGTCGCGCGGCCATCCCATCGCACAGCATCGCGCGCCGCAATCCACCGCTGCCTCCCTGCATGAGCCGTATCAACAAGAGCACGACTGCTTCGCATGCGGCGAGCAGCGTCAGCCGGCTCACCGCGCTTGCCTCGTCGACGAGGGTCGCCCGCTCGTGACACTGACTCGCGACATTGTAACACTACTCTGGTGTTCTCCGTGCTGACTACGATGTCGTCCGAAATGACCATTGCACCTCGAGTGGGCGGATCGGCGTGCTACCATGAGCGCTCGGAGCGCGTGTATGGGGAGCGGCACCGACCTCAGGCCAGGCACTACGACGCGCGTACAGGCGGCGAGCAGCGCGGCCGCCGTGGCGACGCCGGGCAAGGTCTCGCTCGTCCAGCAGCTGCCAGTCGTGCAGCTCGCACCCGCTCCCGCCGCGGACAAGCCCGACAACCATGTCGACCTCTACCTCAAGGTCAACGACAACCAGGTCTGGCCCGCAGTCCGCGATCAGTTCGCCAGCGTCGTGTGGCCCACGCCCGACCCGCGGATCGCATGGGACGACCAGCGCCGGTTCGCGCAGAAGCTCGCTGAGTCGCTGTCGTCCACCGTGCACTTTGACGAGCCGTCGCAGCTGCGCGAGGTCGTGTTCCCGGCGAACCCGGTGTTTGTCCTCGAGCCGCTGTACCCGGGCACCAACATGCTGTGGGTGCCCACGATGGGCACGGCGCTCGGCCAGATGCTGCAGGACGCGATCATCCCGTCGCTGGCGCGCATCGGCCCACGCTGGGTCGCCGCCGCGCAGCACCATCCCAACCCCGAGGCCGCGACCGATCCGACGGCGCCGCTCGTGCACTACCATCAGATCATCACGTCGGCGCCGATCGACCGCGCGGTTGCGTTCGCGCTGTGCGCGGCGGGCTCGATCTCGTTGGCGGGCGGTACGGACGGCAAGGCGGTGGCGACGAGCAAGCCGCAGCCGCTGCGCGTGGTGAAGACGCTCGAGTGGCAAGGCGGGCGCGACCGCTCGCTGTGGAACTGGGTGAAGGCGCTCGATCCGCCCGACGCGACCGCCGAGGACGTCGCCGCGACGCTGTTCAAGCGCCATGACGGCAAGTACGGCGAGGCCACGTCGTTCGATGCGTACGCGCTCACCGTCGCGCCGCCGATGTTCGGCGTGCCGCCGTCGTGGGCGCGCGGCATGCGCGGCGCCAAGGACTACGCCCCCGCACCGGGAACCACAGACGAGTCGCAGCCTGGGCGCTGGGCCGCGCTGGGCAGGGACAAGGCGAGCGACGCGATCGCGCTCGCCGAGCAGGGCCGCCCGGGCGCGAAGGCCGAGGCACCGCAGGCCGCCGCGCTGCTCAAGACGCTCGGCGACTCCGTGCTGGTCGTGCAGACCATGCTCGGTCACCTGGTGAGCTGGCGGCTGTCGGCGCCGGTCGGCGTCGCGTACAGCTGGCTGCTCGGCAAGGAGGCGCAGATCGCCACGATGTCGCCGGCCGAGCTCGCACAGTGGGCGCCGATCATCACCGCGCAGCAGGACCGGCTCGGGCGGATCTCGACCGGCGTGCACGATACGCTGCGCGCCGCGCCGCGCATGGGTATCGCCAACCCCGACGCACCCGGCGCAGTGCAGGTCACCGATCTGTTGAAGCTCTATGCCAGTGCCACCGCAGTTTCGCACCTCCACAACGAGTGCGAGGCGCTGATCGGGCAGGCCGCGGCGCAACAGGCGCTGGTCGGCGCGAAGGCGCTGCGCGCCACGGTCAATGACATGAACATGGTCGCCGGCCACACCTCGGGCGTGCTGTCGCGCGACGAGCAGCAGGAGGCCGCAGACCTCACGGTCAAGGGGAACGAGCTGCAGGCCAAGCTCGCGCGCGGCGAGGCGGTCGACGCGGCAGCGCTCGACGAGACCTCGCTCGCATCGGAGGAGCTCGCGTTCAAGGGCCGGATCTTCGGGCTGATCGATCAGACCGCGCGCCTCGAGGGGGCGGCGCAGGCGGCGGGTGAAGGACTGGCTTCGCACATCGCCAAGTACTTCCACGGCAGCTTCAAGAAGCTCGAGCAGGCGATCACACCGATTCGCCGCACGCTGCAGACCATCGAGGCCTTCCGCCAGGACGCCTCGAGCGACGAGTCGATGCGCATCGACTCGCACCCCGGCGTGGACGATGCGACCGAGAGACGCATCGTGCGCCGCATGGCGCTCAACAAGGCCAAGGACGAGCTCGCCGAGCTGCGCAAGAACAGCAACCTCACGGACTTCCTGCAGGAGGGCGCGAGCATCGTGAAGTGGCAGAACTTCGCGACCGCATGCGTGAAGACACTCGCGCTGATCGGCGTGAGCTTCCTCTCGGCCGGCGTCGGCAGCGCGATCGGCGAGGCTGCCGAGGGCGTGTTCGCGGCGGGGATGGGCGCGGACAGCGTGGCGGACCTGTCGGCGGGCGCGCGGATCGTCGCGGGCGGCATCCGCTACACCGCCGGCGCGGCCGCGGAGTCCGCGGGCAACGCGGCCGGGCAGATCGCGATCCAGGGCGACGATGCGTCGTTCGGCGGCGCGTTCTTCGAGAACATGATCCAGAAGGTCGGCTCCGACGTCGTGCTCGGCCAGCTCGCCAAGGACCTCGGCGCGGCCAAGGACCTCGAGAAGCGCGCCGGCGGCATGTGGGTCAAGCGCGCAGGCAAGTTCGTGCTCAAGGAGACCGTGGTGATCACGGCGCACACGCTGTGGGGCGCGGCGATCGGCAACGTCGCGCACATGATCGTCGAGCGCAAGGTGCAGGCCGCGTCCCCGACCGAGCTGCGCGACTGGTTCCTGCAGGGAGCGGCGACTGCGCTGGGCCGCTACGCCCACAAACTCGGCCAGGAGAAGCAGCCGCTCGCCACCAAGCTCGGCACGCTGGGCCTGCCGAGCGGCAACCGGCCGGCGCTCACCAACAAGCAGTTGCTCTTGCTCGCCGATCGCGCACAGTCGCACCCCACCGGCGATGACGCGATCGCGATCGTGCGGACGCGCAACGAGCTGCTCAATCAGCTCGACCACGCGCTGGGCGAGCTCGAGAGCCGGCCAGACATCTCCAGGCACGCCGACGTGGGCGACGCGGTCGCGCTGCGCACGCAGATCGCCGACCAGCGCGCCGAGCTGGCGAGCGGCCCGACCGAGGACCTCGCGATCCAGGACGCCGGGCTGCGCAACGTCGCCAACAGCGGGGTCTACGAGGGCTCGTCCGAGCAGATCGATCGCGCGATCGCGAGCGCGAAGCGGATGGGCCTCGAGGGCAAGCGCAGCGGCAAGAACCTGGCGACCGGCAACGAGATCTTGACGCTGGGCGACCGCACGTTCGAGGTCCACCAGACCGGGCCGGGCGGCGAGCGCAAGGTGACCGCTACCGAGGACGCGATCCGCTGGGACAACGAGGTACGCGAGAAGCTCACGCCCGAGGAGCGCGAGAAGCTCGACAAGATCAGGGAGGAGGCGACACAGGCGACGCGCGAGGACCTCAAACGCGAGCGGCCGGAGCTGTTCGCGAACGGCGCGCCGGCCACGCGCTTCATCGACACCGCGCGCGGGAGGAAGCTGTACTTCGAGATCACCGACATGGACCTCGTCGTCACCCAAGACAACGCGAGCGGCAAGCGCAAGGTCGTGCACCGCGAGGAGCTCAAGACCGGCGCGGGCGATCGCCCGAGCAAGGCTCGCGCGCAGCTCGACAAGGGCGCCGCGTCGATGACCGCCGCAGCGAACGGCCGCGCGCCGGTCGTGCTGTTCGAGGGCAACAAGGACATCACCTCCACCATCG
>DATAPF010000005.1:0-16440 GCA_036265355.1 Kofleriaceae bacterium
GAACCTGGTCGACCGCGCGTCGTACCAGAACGTCGTGAACAGCCCGGTCTGCGGGTCGAACCCGCTGATCCCGGTGCCGGTCGTGGTCTTGCCGTCCTGGTGGAACGTGAAGTCCGACTGCAGGAACCGGCCGTCCTGGACCATCTTCTGCGTGCACTCGCCGGTCGCGTGGTTCGGCGCGCCGCCGCCCGGCGGATAGAAGTTGCGCTCGACGGTCCACTCGCCCTCGAACTGCTTGAGGAACGCCTGTCCGGCGCCCGGACCCGACGGCGGTTCGAACTTGGCCTGGGTGTCCTTGGGCGGTGCCGGTGCCGGGGGCTTGGGCTGCGCGAGCGCCGCGCCGGCGGCCAGGCCCAGCGCGAGCAGTCCGAGCAGCGCGAGAGCGGGTGTGCGAGCAGATCCAGGCGAGCTCATGTCATCTCCTTCTGGTGGACGATAGTCGCTCCGCGGGTGCGATGCGTCGATAGCATTCGATCGCGAAGCGATGCGATGCTGCAAAAACGCAAGCGTCGTTCTCGACGGTGACGCGACGCTCTGGCAATCGACCAGGTCGCCATTTCGTTGACGCCAAGAACTTGTCCCGATACATGACCGCGCCTACTCGTCATGCATCCGGGCGGCGTCTCGCTCGGGGAGGTGGATAACATGCCTTATCACTACGACCAGTTTGCCAAGCAGATCGGGCGGAGAGCGCTCGACCGATCCGGCGCCACGGTGGCTCACGCCGAGATCGCGCCGGAGGTCCAGTACGCCGACCTCCAGCACGAGCCCGACCCGACTCGCTCCGCGGAGCGCGACCAGCTCGGACTTCTCGGCCAGATCTCATCCGTCGCGTGCCTGATCGAGGTCTACAGCGGTGCACCCGATGGCGACGAGCTCCGGGCTTGCCTGGGCAAGCACATCGCGTTCTGGCGACAGCGCACGCGCAAGGCGCACAGGGACGAGGAGCCAATGGCCCACCCCTTCCTGTGGGTCATCACCGCCGGGGTGCCCACGACGCTCTTGTCCGAGCTTTCGCTGCACGCTGCGCCAGGCTGGCTGAAAGGGTGTACCTGCTCGGAGGCAGCGTTCTCCGGACCGGGATCGTGGCTGCCAGCAAGCTACCGAAAGAGCGCTCGACGCTGCTTGTCCGGCTCATGGCGGCCGGGCCGCTGCTCCCCACCGCCAGTGCCGAGCTATTCGACCTCCCGCCCGACGCACCTGAGCGTGCTGTTGCCGAGCGGAACCTGGTAAGATTGTATCACGCACTCGCGCAGAAACCCAACCGCGATCCCGAGGAAGAGGAGTTCATCGAGACCATGTACGAGACCATGGAAGAATACCGAGCCGAGGGGCTTGTGAAGGGCCACGTGCAGGGCCGCACCGAGGGGTTTGCCGATGCGCTGCTGACTGTGTTGCGCGGTCGCGGCGTCGCCGTTCCCGACACCGCGCGCGATCGCATCCGCGCCGAGAAGGACATCACGCGGCTGACCCACTGGCTGGAGCGAGCTGGCGTCGTGACGTCGATCGACGACCTGCTCACCGACGCGCGCTGAGCTCACGGGTTCGCGCCGGCCGAGCGGGCGGCGGCGAGCAGCGAGCCGTCGTCGATCAGGGCGCGGACGGCGACGATGTCGGGGGCGATCGGGCGGTCGACCGGCATCGCCGGGACGCGCAGCCGGATCGCGGCGTGGATCGCCTCGAGCGGCCGGGTCGTGGTCAGCGGCCGGCGCAGGTCGATGCCCTGGGCGCCGCACAGCAGCTCGATCGCGAGCACGGTGCGGACGTGGTCGTGGATCATGGCGAGCTTGAGCGCGGCGGTCGCGCCCATCGAGACGTGGTCCTCGCGGCCGGCGGACGACGGGATCGAGTCGACCGAGGCGGGGTGGGCGAGGATCTTGTTCTCGGACACCAGGGCGGCGGCGGCGACCTGGGCGATCATGAAGCCGGAGTGCAGGCCCGAGTCGGGGGCCAGGAACGGCGGCAGGCCGCTCGACAGGTGCGGGTTGACCAGCTGCTCGATCCGGCGCTCGCTGATGTTGGCGAGCTCGGCGACCGCCATGGCGGCGGCGTCGAGCGCGAGCGCGACCGGCTGGCCGTGGAAGTTGCCGCCGCTGATCATCTCGCCGGTGTCGACGAACACCAGCGGGTTGTCGGTCGACGCGTCGGCCTCGCGCTCGAGCACGCCGCGCGCGAACGCCAGGACGTCGCGGCTCGCGCCGTGGACCTGCGGCATGCAGCGCAGCGAGTACGGATCCTGGACCTTGCCGCAGTTCTTGTGCGATTCGGCGATCTCCGAGCCGATCAGCAGCTCGCGCAGCAGGGTGGCGACGGCGATCTGGCCGGGGTGGGGGCGGGCCGCGGCGATCCGGGCGTCGAACGCGCGGACCGTGCCCTTGAGCGCCTCGAGCGACAGCGCGCCGGCGATGTCGGCGATCCGGCAGGTGATCTCGGCATCGAGCACGGCGAGGCCGCCGACCGCGGTCATGTGCTGGGTGCCGTTGAGCAGGGTCAGGCCCTCCTTGGCCTCCAGGACCAGCGGCTCGATCCCGGCGCGGCGGAGCGCCTCGCGCGCCGGCATGACCTCGTCGCCGAGCTCGGCCTGGCCCTCGCCGATCATGCCGAGCGCGAGGTGGGCGAGCGGGGCCAGGTCGCCGGACGCGCCCACGCTGCCGCGCGCCGGGATCACCGGGTGGACGCCGGCGTTGAGCAGCGCGCACAGCCGCTCGCAGCACACCGGGCGGGCGCCGCTGCGGCCGGTCGCGAGCACGGCGGCGCGCAGCAGCATCATCGCGCGCACGGCGTCGCGCGGCAGCGGTGCGCCGACCCCCGCCGAGTGCGATCGGACGAGGTTCTGCTGCAGCCGGGCGACCTGGTCGGCCGAGATCCGCACCTCGGCGAGCGCCCCGAACCCGGTGTTGACCCCGTAGACGGCCGGGGCGGCATCGCCGCCGGCGACGACGCGATCGACCACGGCGCGCGAGGCCTGCATCGCACCTTGTGCGCGCTCGCCGATCTCGACCCGGCGCCCGGCGCGCGCCACGGCCATCAGGATTTCGAGAGTAAGTGGTTCATCGCCTAGCCGGAACGCGGTCACGCCGGAGGTGTATCGCACCCCGCGGGCGCGCGGCCGTCCGAAGAAGTCCCAAATGCCGGGAATGTCGTACCCCTGCGTTGACACCTCGGGCGTGGTCTGATGATCTTCGAACGACTTGGGAGCGCCACCGGAAGATGACCGCGGTACGCCGGGAGACGGCGCCCCGTTGGCTGCCATTCCGCCGCAGCTGAGCGAGCGAGCGAGATCGCTGGCTGCGCGCGTCGACGCGATGATGGCCAGTGACGGCGACGACGACGATGCCCAGGAGTCGTCGGCGCGCGCCGACGCGCCGGTCGACATCGAGCTCGAGGAGGACATCGAGGAAGTCGACGAGGCGCCTGCGATCCCGCCGCCGCGCGCGCCGCTGGCGTTCCGCGCCCCGGCTCCGACGCCGCCCCCGCTGCCGATCCGGCCGGTGGTCGTGGTCCCGCCGCGCAACCCGGCGCTGAAGACCCCGCCGTTCGGCGCGGCCCGGCCACCGCTGGTGCCGCGGACCCCGGCGACCACGCCGCCGATCCCGGCGCCGGTCGTGGCGGTGCCTCCGGTCGCCCCCGCGGCGAGCGCGGTCGCGGTGCCGCTGCCGTCGGTGTCGATCCCACCGCGCGAGCCCGAGCCCGCGGGGGCACCAGGCGCCGAGGCCGAGGCGCCGGCCATGACCGCGCGACCCGACGCGCTCGCGCCGGCCACGTCCCCGCCGGCCACGCTGCCGCTGGCGACGCCTCCGGCGATGCCCCCGGTGATGACCTTGTCGATGCCCCTGTCGATGCCGACGATGCCGGGGCTGCCGGCGGCGCCGACCTTGCCGGGCCTGCCCGGGCTCGGGATCTCCGGGCTCACCGGGGGCGACGAGCCGGAGGCGGACGGCGGCGAGCCGGAGCCGAGCTTCCCCGGCGGCGGGGCCCGCCGCAACCGCCACACCGCGCCGACCTCGCCCCCTCCGCTCGGCGACGGGCTGGACGGGATGATGGGATCGAGCCCGGACATCGCGACGCTGTCCGCCGGCGGGGTCGAGGTCTCGACCGAGGTCGCCAACATCGTCGTCGACAAGCCGCTCGAGGCCCACCTCGAGACGCCGACGGTGCTCGACCGCGCGCTCGACGAGCTCGGCGACGCCGGCGGCGAGAAGCGGGCCGAGGCGATGGTGCGCGAGCTCGACGCGGCGGGCGACGGGCCGGCGGCCGCGATGCTGGCCTACGAGCTCGGCGAGCTGTACGAGCGGCGGCTCGCCGACGAGGCCCGCGCGGTCAAGGCGTACGGCCGGGCGCTCGCGCTCGATCCGGCGCTGCGCGCCAACCTGTGGGCGATCCGCCGCGTGTTCTACCGCCGCGCGCTGTGGCCCAACCTGGTCAAGCTGATCGACGCCGAGGTCGCCTACGCACGCGACGACCACGAGCGCGCCGACCTGCTGCTCGAGAAGGCGCGGATCGCCGGCGAGCGGATGAACGACCCGGCCGAGGCGCGGACCGCGCTCGAGGAGGCGACGCGGATCGCGCCGCAGCACCAGGCCGCGCTGCTCGAGCTCGAGCGGATCGTCGCGCGCGCCGGCGATCTGGCCGCGCTGCTCGACGTCTGGGAGCGGCTCGCCGAGTCGGTCGACAACCCGGCGCGCAAGATCGCGTACTGGCTCGAGGTCGCCCGCGCCGCGGCGCCGACCGACTACGGCCGCGCCCAGGCCGCGTTCGACGCCGCCCTCGGGCTGGCGACTTCCACCGCTCCGGGCGGGCCGGTCGCCGAGCGGATCGCGCGCGAGCGGCTGCGGCTCGCCGAGGCCCACGGCGCGCCCGGTGATGTCGCGGCTGCGATCGACGGGCTCGCCGGTCAGCTCGTGGCGCTGCTCGGCGGTGCCGATGCTGCGGCCGGCGCGCCGCGGGCCGAGGATCAGCCCGAGCGCGCCCAGCACCTGCGGCGCGAGCTGGTCGCGCTGCGCCGCCGCCAGGCTCAGCTCGCGCGCGGCGACGCGCCGGACCGGGCCTGGGACCTGCTGCAGCAGGCGATCGCGATGTCGGCGGGCGAGCCGCTGGTGCTGTCGGACCTCACCGAGCTCGCCGAGGAGCTCGGCCGGTGGGAGGACCTCGCCGAGCTGGTCCAGAGCTGGCAGGCGGTCGAGGGCGATCCGGGGCGCGCGATGGTGCTCTCGATCCGCCGGGCCGATGCGCTGCTGCGCGGCGGTCAGCGCGAGCAGGCGCGGGCGGTGCTGGCGTCGCTCGAGGCCGGCGCGCCCGGCTTCATCGTGCTGACCTCGGCCGCGGAGCGCGACGCGCTCGGCCGCGCCGACTTCCCCGATCTCGCCCGGACCTACCTCGCGGCGGCGCACGCGGCGCTGCTCGGGAGCTGGCTCGGGCCGGGCCACGAGCCGCTGCCGGATCCCGGCGCGGCGGCGGCGCTGTACGTGCAGGCCGCCGAGCTGCTGGCCTACGACGTCGGCGGCGCGGAGTCGCTCGACGAGGCGCGCGGCGCGCTGGGCAAGGCGCTCGAGGCGGTGCCGGACTACCCGGTCGCGCTCGAGGCGCTGACCGAGCTCGACGACGCGACCGGCAACGTCGCCGAGGCGCTGGCGCGGCTCCGGGCCCAGGCCGCGGCCGCCGCCGACGGCACAGAACGCGCTGCACCCCAGCGCGCGCTGGTCGAGCGGGCGATCCGGCTGGCGCGCAGCCACGGCGAGCTCGACGCGGTGGTCCAGCTCGAGACCGAGCTGGTCCAGCTCGCCCCGGCCGACCTCGGCCTGCGCTGGCGGCTCGAGGCGACGCTCGCCCAGCTCGGCCGCGACGACGAGCGCGCCCAGCTGCTGGCCGAGCTCGCCGCGGTCGAGCCGGACGCGATGCGGCGCGGCATGGCGCTGCTCGCCGCGGCCCGGCTGCGCGAGCGCGGCGGCGCGGTCGAGCAGGCGACCGAGCTGTACCGCCAGGTGCTCGCGCTGTGGCCCGACGACACGTTCGCGCGCGAGTCGCTGATCGACCTGCTGCGCGCGCAGGAGAAGTGGACCGAGCTGGTCACCGAGCGCCGCGCCGAGGCCCGCGCGCTGCCCGATGGGCCGGCCGCGCGCCGCGCGCTGCGCGAGGCCGCCTGGGTGCTCGAGATCCGGCTCGGCGACACCGCGTCGGCCGCCCAGGTCTACGACGAGTGGCTGGTCCGGATGCCGGAGGACCGCACCGCGCTCGAGGGCGCCGCGCGCTGCCGCGCCAGCTTCGGCGACCGGCTGGGCGAGGTCACGGCGCGGCGCGCGATCGCCGAGATCGATCCGGGCGCCGATGCGCAGTGGCTGCTCGCCCGTGCGCTCGAGCGGTTCGGGCAGTTCGACGACGCGGCCGACGTGTTCCGCGTCCTGGCGGTGCGCGACGAGGCGTCCGTGGCGGCGACCAGCGCGGCGCTCGCGCTCGCCGACCTCGCGTCCGCCCGCGCCGACACGGTGATGCGGGTCGAGGCGACCGCGTCGCTCGCCGGCCGGACCGTCGAGCCCCGGCTCGGCGGTGCGCTCGCCGAGGACAGCGGCTGGATGTACGCGCTCGTGCTGGAGGACTTCGAGCGCGCGCAGCAGTCGTTCGCCGCCGCGACCACGCTGGAGCCGACCCGGCGCGGCGCGCTGCTCGGCGCCGCCCTGGTGTCCGCGCGCCGGCTCGATCCGCCCGCGCTGTCGGCGGCCTACGACGGGCTGGCCGCGTCGGTCGAGATGCCCGAGGCCGCGGCCGCGCTCCACCTGCGCGCCGCCGCGATGGCGGCCGCGACCGGCGATCTCGAGCTCGCCAACCAGCGGGTCGCCGCCGCGCGGATCGCCGCGCCCGACGACACCAGCGCGCTGCTCGTGCTCGCCGAGACCGGCGCGCTGCCGGCGGTCGAGACCGGCGCCGACAACGCCACCGTGATCGACGCGCTGCTCGCGCGTGCCGAGGTGCTCGAGCTGCGCAGCGCGCTGGCCGACGACCCGGCGTCGCGCTCGTCGTGGGAGCTCGACCGCGCCGAGGCGCTCGAGCTCGCCGGCCGGCTGCGCGAGGCCGGCGCGGTGGTCGCCGCGGTGCTGGTGTCACAGCCCAACGACCTGCGCGGGCTCGAGGCGCTGCGCCGGCTCGCCCACCGTGCCGACGACACCTTGGTGTGGGCCCAGGCGAGCTACCGGCTCGCCCGCGTGATCGGCGATCGGGTCGCCAAGCTCGCGCTGCTGCGCGACGCCGCCCGGGTGTTCGACGCCGGGATCGATCAGCGCTCCGGCAGCGACCCCGTCGAGTTCGCGATCGCGACCTACAAGCGGATCCTGCAGACCGATCCGGGCGCGCCCGAGCTGACCCGGCTGCTCGAGCTGCTGCGCGCGCGCTCCGACGTCGCCGGGCTGGTCGGCGTGCTCAGCGACCGGCTGGCCTGGCTGGAGTCCGAGTCCGAGGCCGCCGCCGGCGGCGGGGCCGGCGACGGGGTCGAGCGGCAGATGGTGCCGCTGCTGCTCGAGCGCGCCACCCTGCTGCACCGCCTCGGCGACCACGCGGCCGCGATGACCGATCTCGATGCGCTGCTCGACCGCTCGGCGAGCAACGTCGAGGCCCTGCGGTTCCGCGCCGATCTCGCGATGAACGCCGGCGATGTCGAGTCCGCGGTCGCGCTGTGGCGGCGCTACCTGGGCGCCGAGATCCGGCCGCAGCGCCGCGCCGAGATCGAGCTCCAGCTCGCGCAGGTCCTGGCCGAGAACGTCAACGACCTCGCCGGCGCGATCGAGAACCTCGACCGCGTGGTCGAGACCTCGCCGGAAGATCCCCAGCTCCGCGAGCGGCTGCTCGGGCTGTGCCTGCGCGTCAGCGACTGGGACCGCGCGAGCCGCGAGCTGCGCGCGCTGGCGCGGCTGCGCCCGGCACCACAGGACAAGGCGCGCGAGGAGCTCCGGCTCGGCCTGATGCTGCGCGATCGGCTCAACGACCGGGTCGGCGCCCGGCTCGCGCTCGACCGCGCCCGCACGCTGGATCCGCTCAACCTCGATGTCGTGCGCGAGCTCGCCGAGCTGCTCGAGGCGGCCGCGCGCCAGCAGGTGCTGGCCGGCACCGCCGCGAGCCTGCGCGCGTCGATCGTCCAGAACCCGCGCAACGCGATGCTGTACGAGCGGCTCGCCCAGGTCACCGCGTGGCAGAGCGACGTCGATGCCCGGTGGCTCGCGCTGGTCGGGCTTGAGGCGCTCGGCACGCCGTCGATCGACCAGCGCCAGGTGCTGTCGCAGGGCCGCGCCAAGCTCGTCGGCCCGCAGCGGGTCCGGCTCGACGACGGCGCGCGCAACGTGCTGCGCGCCGGCACGCTCGGCGCGCTGTCCGATCTGTGGCGGGCGATCGCGCCCGCGGTCCAGGTCGCGACCGGAGTCGACCCGAGCAAGCTCGGGTTCACCCGCGCCGACCGCGTGCCGCTCAAGAAGCTGGGCGACCGCTACGAGCCGCTGGCGACCGCGCTGGCGTGCTTCGCGGTCGAGGACGCCGAGATCTACATCAGCGCCGGGCGCGAAGGGGTCGCGCGCGCGCTCGCCGCCGAGACCCCGATCCTGTGCCTGGGTGCGGACGTCGCCGCCGCGGCCCAGCCGCTGCAGCGCTGGCTGCTCGCCCGCGCGGTCGCCACGCTCGCCGAGGGCGTCGCCACGCTCGCCGCGCTGCGCGAGGGCGAGCTCGGCTGGACGATCGCCGCCGCGCTGCGCGCGATCGACGTGGCGATCCCGCCCGGACTCAACAGCGAGATCGCCGGCGAGGACGCCAGCATCGCCGAGCGCGCCCGGGTCCTGAAGAAGGAGATGAGCCGCAAGGCCAAGTCGACCGTGCAGAACCTGGTCCAGACCCGCGCCGGCGAGCTCGTCCGCGTCGAGGCGTTCCGGCTCGGTGCGCTCGCGATCGCGGACCGCGCCGGCCTGTTGTGGGCGGGGGACCTCGCGGTGGCGCTCGCCCAGCTCGACGTCGGCCGCGGCGGCAAATCGCTGATCGACAACCGCGGCGCGCTCGAGCTGACCGCGTGGTCGGTGTCGGACGATCACCTCCAGCTGCGCGAGCGGCTCGGCCTGGGGTTGAAAGGCGTGCGATGACCACCCCGAAGGGACCCAGCAAGCCTGGCAGCAAGCCGTTCCTCGGCGACGAGGACCTGTCCGAGCTCGACGCCTGGGTCGAGACCTTCGATGCGCTGCACGGCGGCCTCGAGGCCGGCGCCGAGCCCGCCCGCGAGCTCGAGTCGACCCAGCTGGTGCCGTCGCTGGCCGAGCCCGGCGACACGCTGCGGCCGGACAGCGAGCTCGACGCGCCGCCGGACCTGCTCGACCTGCCCGAGCCGAGTGCGCCGCGGCCGAGCGCGAACCCGGCGGCCCGCAGCTTCGATCTCGGGCGCGCTCCGTCGGTGACCGCGATCGACGACGAGCCGGCGGAGGGCGCCGCGTTCGGCAGCGAGGACGAGGACGAGGTGTTCACCTCGGCGTCCCGGCCCGGTATCCCGGCCCCCGACGACGCGCTGTTCGACGACGACATCGCGCCGCCGCCGGCGCCCGAGCCGCCGCGCCGCGGACCGGCGATCGTGCGCCGCAAGTCGGCCCAGACCGCGACGCCGCCGGGCGATCCGCTCGCGATCAGCGAGGCCGCGCCGCACGAGCGCGATTCCGACGCGATGTTCTCCGAGCAGACCCGGGTCGCCGATTTCGGCGAGCTCGAGCAGCGGCTGTTCTCGTCGCGCGAGCTCCCGGCGGTGACGCCGGACGACGACGACTACCTCGACATCGAGGTCAGCGACGAGAAGGCCGGCGCGCCCGAGGTCCCGGTGTTCGAGCCGTTCCCGACCGGCCGGCGCACCGCCCACGTCGTGCGCCGCACCGAGCCCGGCCGCGGCCCCTCGGGCCAGCGCCCGGTCGTCGAGCTCGATCTCGACGACGACCTGTCGCCGGCCCGGCCGCCGTCGCAGCCGGCCTCGGAGGAGGACTTCTCCGACGTCGCCGCCGCGGTCGGTGCCAGGGAAGACCTCGCGGTGCCCGACATCCCGCGCCGCCGGTCGATCGCGCGCGGCGGATCGATCCCCGAGATCGCGGTCGACGCGCGGCCGCGCGCCAGCCTGGACGACGCGCTCGCCGGGCTGCGCAGCGAGGACTCCGGCGAGTTCGGCGATCGCCACCCGTTCGACGAGCCGCAGCAGTTCGGCGACGAGTTCGGCGATCCCGACCAGTTCGACGGCCCCGACCAGTTCGCCAACCCGCAGCCGTTCGCCGAGCCGTCGGGGTTCGGCAACGAGTTCGAGGACCCGCAGCAGTTCGAGCCCAACTCGTTCGGCGAGTCCAACCAGTTCGGCGGTCCGACCCAGTTCGACGAGCCGCAGCGCTTCGACGAGCCCAACCGGTTCGCGGCCACCGGGTTCGACCCGGCGGACCCGTTCGGCGATCCCGATCAGTTCGACGAACCGCACGTGTTCGACGAGCCGCGGCCGGCCCCGGCACTGCCGCCGCTCGCCCCGCCGCCGCCGCTCGGCGACCGTGCGAGCGGGTCGGCCGCGGTCCGCCGGCCCGTGCCGACCAGCGAGACCGTGCGCGGGATGTCGATCAGCCAGATCGCCGAGGCCGGCATGCTGCGGCCGCCGGCGATCACCGACCTCTACGCGCGGGTCAAGACCCCGACGTCGGTCCCGCCGATCGGCAGCCCGGCGCCGTCGGTGCCCTCGCCGGTGGGGCCGAGCCACACGATCCTGGAGTTCGGGCTACCGTCCCGAGCGGCGCGGCCGTCGCAGCCGCCGCCCCAGCCACCGCCGCTCCAGCCGGTGAGCCAGCCCGGGCTTCAGATCCCGGCGCTGCCGTCGCAGCCGCCGCGCTCGACCCGGCTGGCGACCCCGCTGCCGATCGATCCCGACGCCGCGGCGGAGGTCGAGCCCGGGCTCGATCTGGAGTCGATCGTGCGGACCTGGCCCGAGCAGGTCGCGCCGCTGCCGACCGCGACGCTCGACGAGGCGTGCGCCCAGGCGCTGCTGGTCTACGAGCGCGAGATCGCCACGGTCGACGACAGCGGGGCGTCGGCGGCGCTGCGGGTCGAGGCCGGCCGGCTGTGCGAGCGGCTGACCGACTTCGACCGCGCGCGCGGCCACTACGACGCCGCGCTGATGCTGGACCCGCGGGCGACCGCGGCGCTGCGCGGCATGCGCCGGCTCGCGCGGACCAGCGGCGACCTCGCCGAGGCGATCCAGCTGCTCGACGCCGAGATCGCGGTCGCCGGTGCGCTCGAGCGCCGGCCGCTCAGCCACTACCGGGTCGACCTGATGATGGCGAGCAACGAGCAGGACCTCGCGCGGGTCGCCGCCGGCGAGATCCTCGACCAGGCGCCGTCCGACGTCCGCGCGCTGCTCGCCCAGCTCGAGCTCGCGTTCCTCGACGGCCGCGCCGACGAGTTCGGCGTCGCGCTCGAGCAGCTCGCCCAGGCGGTCAGCGACAGCGAGCTGCGCGCGGCGCTACAGTCGGCGCGCGGCGTGCTCGCCGCCCACCACAACGACACCGGCGCGGCGGCGGGCTGGTTCGCCGCGGCCGCCGAGTCGGATCCGACCGCGCTCGCCGCCCTGCTCGGTGCGGTCCGCCAGGCGACCGCCGCCCACCGCCCGGACGACGCGGCGCGCGCGCTGCTCGACCTCGCGCGCCAGATCGAGCCGTCCGATCCGGTCACCGCCGCCGCCGCCGCGATCCGCGCCCACCTGTGGGCCGAGGGCGACACCGGGGTGGCCGCGCTCGCGCTCGCCGCCGCGGCCGCGCCGTCCGATCCGCTCGTCGCCCGGCTCGCCGCGCACCACGCCGACGCCGCCGCCGACCCGGTCGGCGCCGCGAACGCGTTCATCCACTGGGCGCACAACGCCGGCTCGAACGCCGAGCGCGCCTACGCGGCGGCGCGCGCCGCCGAGCTCGATCCCGGGCGCGGCAACGAGCTGTGGGCCAGCGCGATCGCGCTCGACCCCGGCGACGATTACGCCGCGGCCCAGCTGCGCACGGCGCACGTCGCCGCCGACGCGACCCAGGCCGCGATCGACGTCGACCTCGAGATCGCCGTCGACGCGGCCCGCGAGCGCGCCCGGCTGCGCGCCGCCTACGGCATGATCGCGCAGGGCCAGCTCGACGCCGCGATCGAGGTCCTGCAGCAGGGCCGGGCGGCGCGCCCGGCGTCGGTCGCGCTCAGCGACGCGCTCGGCGAGGCGCTCGCCGCCGCCGGCAAGTGGACCGAGCGGGCCAAGCTGTTCGCCGAGCTCGCCGACGAGCCCGGCGAGCACGTCGACAAGGACGTCGCGCAGCTGCGCAGCGCGCTGGCCTGGGAGGAGGCGGTGGGCGCCGTGGCCAGCGCGGAGGACGCCGACGGCGAGGGCAAGGCCGGGGTGGTGACCACCACCGCCGCCGCGCTCGACGCCTGGGAGCGCGTGCTCGAGCGCGGCAGCGCGCCGTCGGCGCACGCCGCGGCGATCGTGCTGGCGAGCCGGCTCGGCGACTCCGGGCTGCTCGGCGATGCGCTGGCCCGCGCCCAGTCCGCCGAGCACCTGCCGCTGGCCGCCGCCAGCCTCGCGCTGCGCCGGGCCCGGCTGGTCGCGACCGAGGACCCGCACCGCCACGAGACCATCCTGCGCGACCTCCACACCGCGGTGGATGATCCGCGCCGCACGGTCGGCCTGATCGTCGGCGCGGCGCGCCGCCAGGAGCTCGCCGACGCCGCCGCGGCGCTCGAGGAGCGCGCCCAGGCGATCGAGGCCAGGGCCGCCGGCAGCGAGGTCGCCGCGCTCCGGCTGCGCGCCGCGCAGCTGGCGCTCGACGCCGGCGAGGCCGCCCGGGCGACCGCGCTGTTGCTCAGGGTCGAGCAGGCGCTGCCCCAGCTCGGCGTCGTGCCCGATCTGCTGGCCGCGGCGCGCCGCCGCGCCGGCGATCGCCCGCTGTCCCGCCCGGGCCGGCGGCCCGAGCCCGCGGCCGGCACCGCCGCGTCGGCCGAGGCGTTCGCGCGGGTCGTCCGCGACGCCGACCTCGCGATGTCGCACGGCGACGCGCCCGGCGCGCTCGTGCTGTACCAGCGCGCGCTCGAGCTCCGGCCCGGCGATCCGCTCGCCGCGGTGCCGCTGGTCCGGGTCGCGACCCAGCTGCGCGAGCCCGCGCCGCTGTCCGCGCTCGCGCTCGCCCAGCTGCGGGTCGCCGAGGACGCCGGCGATCGCAGCGCCAAGGCCGCGGCCTACGAGCTGCTCGCGCAGATCGACAGCGAGCTGCGCGCCGACGCCGAGTCCGCCCAGCAGGCGCTGGAGAGCGCCGCCCAGGTCGACCCGACGCGGATCGACCTCCTGCACCGGCTCGAGCGCCACTACGCGGCGGCCGACCAGCTGTCCGAGCTGATCCGGCTGCGCACGATCGAGCTCGACGCGACGCCCGAAGACCTGGCTCGCGATCGCGTCGCGCTGCTGATCGACCTCGCCGGGATCGCCGGGCGCGACGGCCGCCCCGAGCTCGAGCTCGCCGATCTGTACCGCCGCGTGCTCGGGATCGATCCGCGCGCCCGCCTGGCGCTGCTCCACCTCGAGTCGATCATCCGGCGCAGCGGGTTCTCGCCCGAGCTCGCCGAGCTCGAGGAGCGGATCGCGGTGTACTTCGACGAGCGGAGCGACGCCCGGACCCAGGCGGCGTTCTGGACCCGCGCCGGCGAGACCCTCGCCGAGATCGGCAAGATCGACGAGGCGGTCCAGCGGTTCGGCAAGGCCGAGGCCGCGCTGCCCGGTCACGTCCCGGCGCTCGAGGGCTGGCGCCAGGCCGCGCTCAAGGGCCAGCTGTGGATCGACGTCGCCGAGGCCGCGACCCGCCAGGCCGCCGGCGCCGCCGGCCCGGCGCGCGCCGCGCTCCACCACTTCGCCGGCGTCGCGCTGATGGACAAGGCGCTGAGCGGCGAGCAGGCGATGGCCGCGTTCCGCCGCGCGCTCGAGGCCGACCACGGCCACCGCGACGCGTTCCTCCGGCTGCGGATCCTGCTCGAGGAGGACGCCAACCACGACGAGCTCGCCACCCTGCTCGCGATGCGGCTCGACGTCGAGACCGATCCGGGCGCGCGGATCGATCTGCACCGCGCGCTCGCCGAGCTCCACCGCAACTTCCTGTCCGACCGCGACACCGCCAAGCGCCACTACCGCGCGATCCTCGACGCCGACGCCAGCGACCTGCGCGCCCACGCCGCGGTCGCCGACATCGCGTGGGAGCAGGGCAACTGGCAGGAGGCGGCGGACGCGCTGATGGCGCGCGCCAAGCTCGAGCGCGCCCCCGACGTGCTCAAGACCCTGTGCTTCCGGCTCGGCCTGATCTACGCCGACCGGCTGGTCGACGTGCCGATGGCGCTCAAGGCGTTCCAGCGCGCGCTGACCTACCAGCCCGACGACGAGAACACGCTGATCCGGCTCGCCGACCTCGCGACCCAGGTCGGCGAGTGGAAGCTCGCGCTCGGCGCCTGCGAGCGGCTGGTCAAGAACGAGAGCGATCCGGATCGCCGCGCCGCCCACCTCCACCGGGTCGCCAGGATCTTCAAGCACGGGTTCGGGGACAACAAGCGCGCCGAGCGCGCGCTCAACCTCGCGCTCGACGGCGCACCGACCAACGACGAGGCGCTGGCCCAGCTCGTCCAGTTCTACCGCGACGCCAACGACCTGATCTCGGTGCGCGTTCACCTCAACCGGGTCGCCGGCGCGATGCGCGCCCGGGTCACCGCCGATCCGCAGGACGGCGTCGCCTACCGCGTGATCTCGCGGGCGATGACGGCCCGCGAGGCCGCCAGCGTCGCCGGCTCGCTGCCGATCGCGCGCGCGGCCGGCGAGCTCGCCGAGCTGCTCGGCACCAGCGGCGATCCCGAGCAGCGCCTGCTCCAGGCCTCGCGCCAGCCCGATCTGTCGCTGCTGACCCGGTCGGAGGCCGACGACGTGCTGTTCCCGCGCGGCGTGCCGAGCGAGCTGCGCCAGATCTTCCATCTGCTCGGCGACCGGATCGCCAAGCACGTCGGCGTCGATCTCCGGCCCTACGGCGTGACCCGCGGCGATCGGCTGCGCGGCCGCGACAACCCGGTCGCGGCGGTCGCCCAGGGCGTCGCCACCGGCCTGGGCTTCGGCGAGATCGACGTCTACATCTCGAACCGCCAGCCCTGGGTCATGGTCGCCGAGCCGACCAGCCCGGTCTCGCTGCTGATCGGCACCAGCATCGCCAAGGCCGGCGGCGACACGATCCGGTTCGCGGCGGGCGACGCGCTCAAGCTCGCCCAGGCCCAGCTCGCGATCGCCGCCCGGCTGCCGGTCGACGATCTCGGCGTCCTGGTCGTCGGGCTGCTCCGGCTGTTCCAGCCCGACTTCCCGATCGAGGACATCGACGGCGACGCGGTCGCCGCCCAGGCCCAGAAGCTGCGCCGGCTGATCCCGACCGGCGTGCTGAACGAGCTCAGGCCGTACGCGCTCGCGATCGATCCCCAGCGGTTCCGCCACACCGATCTGGCCCGCGATCTCAAGATCGCCGGCCTGCGCGCCGGCCTGATCGCGTCCGGCTCGCTGCTCGCCGGCCTGC
This sequence comes from Kofleriaceae bacterium, assembly GCA_036265355.1. GTDB lineage: Bacteria > Myxococcota_A > Polyangia > Haliangiales > Haliangiaceae > JABFXX01. The sequence goes on from DATAPF010000005.1 coordinate 15,585, forward strand.
GCATCCTGTCATCGCAGACCGGCGGCGAGCTGCCGGCGTTCCTCGCCGATCCGCTCGCCCAGGGCCTGGTCGCGTTCGCGCTCGGCGAGGACCACGCCGTGGTCGCCCGGTAGCTGGCACCGCACCCCCTGCGCGAGTTGTGCAACGCGCGACGTGGCGGCGCGCCCCCCGTCTGGTGCGCTCCTTGCTCGACACCCCGGCATCCGACAGCCATCGGATCCGCTCGGAGGAACGTCGCCATGTTAGAGCCACTTACTGGATACCGGGCCGGCTACCGGGTTTGCTGGACCCTGATGTGCGTCACTTGCCTGGCTACTGCAGTAGCCTGTGGGCCGGGGTCGCCGCCGGTGCTGTCCGGGCTGACGGACCAGGTGGCACAGGTCGGCACCGAGCTGATGGTCAACCTCCATGGCACCGATCCCGACGGCGATGCGCTGACCTACGAGTTCCAGGCGACCGATCTCACCGATCTCGACGGTCACGCCGAGATCACGGTGTCGCCGAGCGGCACCGGCGTGTTCAAGTGGACCCCGAGCCAGGCCGACGTCGGCCGTCACGCGTTCGACTTCACGGTGTCGGACGCCAGCCATCACGCCACCACGACGATCAACATCGACGTCCGCTCGGCGATCGGCGCGGCGAGCGCCCCGGTGTTTCGCCAGCCGCTGGGCAGCGGCACGACGCTCGATCTGACCCAGCAGACCTGCGTCGCCGTCGACATCGTGATCGACGCCAGCTCGTCGACCGTGCGGCTCAGCCAGGTCGATCCGGTGATCGAGGGCGCAGAGCTCCGCGTTCGCGACGGCCACACCGCGACCTGGCACTGGTGCCCGAGCAAGACCCAGCAGGCCACGCC
>DATAPF010000006.1:0-11652 GCA_036265355.1 Kofleriaceae bacterium
CCTCAAGGACGGCGCCTCGGCGATCTACGGCTCGGACGCGATCGCCGGCGTGGTCAACGTGATCACGCGGACCAACATGAATGGCACCGAGGCCAACGTCTACACCGCGACGACGGGCAAGGGCGACGGCACGAACTACGACCTGAGCTTCGTGACCGGCCACTCGTCGAACCGCGGCAACATCACGTTCTCCGGCGGCTACCAGGACCAGAAGCCGATCATGGCCGGTGACCGCGACTTCTCCAAGGGCACCTACACCTTCGACTACGCCTGCACCGCCGCGAAGGCGGCCATGGGCGACTGCGCGCCCGCGACGCTGAGCGGCTCGTCCTCGTCGCCGACCGGCCGCATCAACACGATGCCCAACGGCGGCCCGCCGCTGAACATCGCGGGCTGCGAAACGAAGTACTGCACCGCGGACGGCGGCGGCGGGTTCCGCAACTTCGTGAACGCGATCGGAAACAACCTCGGCGACAACTACAACTTCCAGCCGCTGAACTACCTGCTGACGCCGTCGAACCGCGTCAACCTGTTCTCGAACGGCCACTACGACATCACGAAGAACACCCACGTGTTCTACGAGGGCCAGTTCAACAGCCGCAAGTCGACCCAGCAGCTCGCCGAGGAGCCGGTCCAGCTCGCGCTGTTCGGCACGCCGATCTCGGCGGACAGCATCTACAACCCGTTCGGCCAGGACGTGGTCGACTACAACCGCCGCCTCGTCGAGTTCGGCCCGCGTACCTTCAACCAGGAGATCAACACGAGCCGCCTGGTGTTCGGCCTCAACGGCAACGTGGACGAGGACATCGTCCCGATGCTCAAGAACTGGAAGTGGGAGGGCTCGTACAACTACGGCCGCAACGACGCGACCCAGGCGAACCACGGCGACCTGATCCTCAGCCACCTGGCCAACGCGCTCGGCCCGAGCTTCCGGGATGCCGATGGCCCGCACTGCGGCACGTCGGCTGATAACGCGATCGGCGGCTGCGTCCCGCTCGACCTGCTGCACACGGGCTCCCCCAACATCACGAAAGCTGCGATCGACTACCTGACGTTCACCGGCACCCAGTCCGGCTTCAACGAGCAGCACACCGCGCTGATCACCGCGAGCGGCAAGCTGATGGACCTGCCCAACCACGGCGACATCTCGCTCGCGGTCGGCGGCGACTACCGGTTCGAGCGCGGCGGCTCGCAGCCCGACCCGCTGACCGCGACCGGTGACACCACCGGCAACGCGAGCGCGCCGACGCTGGGCTCGTACAACACGCTCGAGGGCTTCGGCGAGCTGTCGGTGGTCCCGATCGCGGGCGGCGAGACGCTGAAGTACGTCGAGATCAACGCCGCGGGCCGCGCCTACGACTACAACACGTTCGGCTCGGGTGCGACCGGCAAGATCAGCGGTCTGGTCCGCACGCTGGGCGGCGTCGCCGTCCGCGGCACCTACGGCACCGCGTTCCGCGCGCCCAACATCCTCGAGCTGTTCCAGGGCCAGGCCGACGGCTTCCCGCTGGTCACGGATCCGTGCGACACCCTTCCGCCCGGCAAGAAGTCCCCGGTCACGCTGTCGCCGACGGTCTCCGCGCAGTGCATGAATCCGAGCACCAAGGGCGGTAACGTCCCGCCCAACTCGACGTTCGGCACGTCGCAGCAGCGCGCGAAGCTCGGCGGCAACCCGCAGCTCCAGCCCGAGAAGGGCGCGGTCGGCACCGCCGGCGTGGTGTACGAGCCCGCGCGGGGCCTCGACTTCACGCTCGACTACTGGCACGTCGACATCACCGACGCGATCACCAACCTCCCGGTCCAGACCATCCTGTCGCAGTGCTACCAGGCTGCGAACAACGCCTTCTGCAACCAGATCGAGCGCGATCCGAACACCCACGTGATCACCCACATCAACGACCTGACCCAGAACGTCGGTGGTGTGACCACGTCGGGCCTCGACTTCTCGGCGGCGTATCAGTACCGCAACCCGTTCGGCACGTTCCGCCATGCGCTCGAGGGCACGTACCTGTTCCAGTACAACGTCGACACCGGGACCAAGGATCCCACGACCATGAAGGAGAACGTCCTGCATGGCCGCGGCTTCTACGACCTCGGTGTGTTCCCGGATCTGAAGTTCAACATCTTCACGACGTGGATCCACCCGTCGGGCGTCGGCGCCGGCTTCAACTTCCGGTTCATCGACTCCTACAAGGAGTGCGACAACGACAACTGCAACGACGCGACCAACGCGCGGCGCGATGTCTCGAAGTACGCCACGGGCGACGTGTTCGTCACCTACAGCCTCAAGAGCAGCCAGGGCACGACGAGCATCACGGCGGGCATGAACAACGTCGTGAACGTCCAGCCGCCGATCATCTACAACGGTGCGGCGCTGAATTCGGATGAGTCGGCCTATGACTTCCTCGGCCGGCAGGTCTACATCCGGCTCGGCCAGCTGTTCTAGGTCGGCGGACGCACGCGGCGCGCAACGCGCGTGACCCTGAAGGAGCCGGCCAGCCCGGCTCCTTGCCGTTTCGGCGCGTCGTTTCGGGTCAGGCGGGGGTGGCGGCGCGGTTGAAGTCCCCGATCGCGCCGACCAGCTCGGCGAGGGCTTCGCGCTCGGCCGCGCGCAGGTACGGATTCCAGATGTCGGCGAGCAGGATGGTGCGCGTGGTATCGCTCCGGTTCCACGCCTCGTGCTCGTACGTGTCGTCGAACGCGAAGCACCGGCCGACCTGCCAGCCGAGCTGCTCGGCCCCCGGGAGGTGGAGCGCGCAGCCCTCCGGGATCTCCAGACCGAGGTGGAGGACCGCGCGCGCGTTGGTGACGCCGCGGTGGCGCAAGATCTGCGCGCCCGGCCGCAGGATCGAGAAGCAGACCTCCGGGCCGTGATCGCGGACGTGGTCGAGCGGCAGGTCGGCGAGCACCGCCGAGACTCGCGGGCACGCGGCGTGATGGTCGTCGACCCGCTCGCCGTCGACGTAGAAGAAGTAGGCGTCCCACGCGCCGCCGGCGGTGAGCTGGCCGCGCTGCGCGTCGGGGACATCGTAGTGGAACGGCTGCACGCCGGCGCCGTCGCGCACCGCGCGCATCTCCTCGGTGATCGCCGCGGTGTGGGCCTCGTAGCCGTCGGCGAACGGCAGCGCGTCGCGCGGGAACACCGGCGCGATCGGCAGGTCCGGCACGTACAGGAAGCTCGGCCGCTGCCGCGGGTCGCGGTACACCGTCGGCTCCAGGCCGAGGTACATCGCGAGCGCGCGGCGCACCCGGACCAGCTCGTCCTTGCCGCAGCGCGCCTCGAGCGGCTCGAGCACCGCGTGAAACAGCTCGATCCGGCCGTGGTGCGCGATGTCCATCGCGCGCAGCACCAGGTCGAGGATCCACGGCGGGGTCGAGCCCTGGTCGTGCCAGAACCCTCGGAGCTGCGCGGTCTTGACCGCGCGGGTGAACCCGATCACGGCGGCGCGCCGGTCGCCGCGCGCCTCGAGCAGGGCCGCGAGGTGGAGCTGGCTGGTGAACGCGAGCGGCAGCTCGCGGCAGATCGCCGTGAGCTCGCGCTCGCGGTCGGCGCGCTGGAGCAGCCGGCGGTGGGCCTCGGCGAGCTGCTGATGCAGCGCCAGGTCGAGCGGCCGCGCCAGCAGCGCACGCTCCAGGCGGCGTACCGAGGCCGCGGCTCCGTGTGGTTCGGGGGCGGTCATCGCACCCAGGATACCGCGCAGCGGTTGTGCCGGGCGGCGTTTCATGCGAACGACGACCCATGAGCGATCATCCGACCGACTTTGTGGGCTCCGTCGAGGACGCGATCACCTCGTCGGTGAAGGACCGGATCCCCGACGCCGTCGTCGCGGTCTCGGGCGGCGGCGGGCACTACCGGATCAACGTGGTGTCGGCGGTGTTCGCCGGCAAGTCGCCGCTGGAGCGCCAGCGCCTGGTGCTGTCGGCGATCAAGCACCTGATCAACGGCGACCGCGCCCCGGTCCACGCGGTCGACGAGCTGACCACGCGGACGCCTTGAGCCCGGCCCGCCGCGCGATGACGCGCGGATGCGTGGTGGTTGTCACCGGTCACGTACAATTGCGTACGCGCCGGGACGCTGTCCCGTAGACCCCGGCCCCGGGTCACGCGTCGCTAGCTGGTACGCTCGTCCGAGCGGGGGCAGCTCGATGAACAAGAAGCTCTGGATCGCGATCACGGTGCTGGCGTGGATCGTGGGGCTGGCGACCTGGCCCCGCCGCTGCGAGCACGCCTGGCTCGCCTACGGCATCGCCGTGCGGGCGTGCCCCGACGGCGAGCTGCGCCCGACCGCCGAGCTCGACGCGCGGGATCTGGGCCGCGGGGTCGCGGGGACGGTCGCGCTGCGCGCGTTCGCGCACTACACGACCGACGAGGCGTACAACGGGGCGAACCTCGACGGGCGCGCGGCGGTGCCCCACGTCCGCGCGATCGCGCTGACCTTGACCGGCGACAAGCTCAGCCGGCCGCTCGATGCCGCGTCCTGGGAGCGCACCGGCGGGACCTGGCGGGCGCGCGTCGCGCTCCCCGACATCCCCGACGGCGACTACCAGCTGCACGCCCGCTACCGCACCGAGCTCGGCGACGGCGAGGTCAGCGCGGCGCTGGCGGTGTACGCGCCGGCGCGGATCCACGTGATCACCGATCGGCCGCTGTACCAGCCCGGCAACACGGTGCGGTTTCGCGCCGTCGCGCTGCGCGCGCGCGACCTGACGCCGCTCGACCACCGGCCGGGCAGCTGGGTGGTCACCGATCCCGGCGGCGAGGTGCTGCTCGAGGAGGCAGCGCCCGCGGGAGACTGGGGCGTGGTCGCGGGGTCGTTTCCGCTCGACCGGGCGGCGCGCGCCGGGACGTGGAAGGTCGCGTGGCACTCGGCGGGCGCGGTCGACGAGGTGCCGTTCACGGTGCAGCCGTTCACGCTGCCGCGGTTCCGGGTCGACGCCACCGCCGACCGGCCGTTCTACCGCCCGGGCGACCGGCCGATCGTCCACGGCGCGGTGCTCTACAGCTCGGGTGCGCCGGTCGCGGCGGCCGCGCTCGAGGTCGCCTGGGGCATCACCGGGGACTGGCCGGCGCCGGCCGGGTGGCAGGACCACGAGCTGCCGCGGCGCGCCCAGACCTCGGCGAGCGGGCGGTTCGATCTCGCGCTGCCGGCCGTCCCCGACGACCTGCAGGGCCGGGTGACGCTGACCGCGCGGATCTCGGCGGTCGATCCGGCCGGCGATCGCGCCGTGGGCGCGGCCAGCGTGCTGCTCAGCCAGGACGGCATCCAGGCATCCGCGGTCACCGAGCTCGGCGATGGCCTGGTCGAGAGCTTCAACAACCGGCTGTACCTGCGGGTCGCGACCCCCGACGGCCGCGTGCTCGCCGGCACCCGGCTCACCGTGCGTCGCGCCTGGCTGCCCGGCGATCGCGGCGTCGAGGCCCAGGCCGACGAGGACGGCGTGGCCAGCCTGCAGATCGATCCGGGCGCGCCGGTCAACGTCGTGATCCCGGCGCCGCCGTTCCGGCCGCCGCCCCGGCCGCCCGCGGTGACCCGCGGCGAGGTCCGCGAGCTGATCGCCGGCCGCGGCGCCGGGCTCGCCGACCAGGTCGAGCTCGACCGCTGGCTGCCGGCGCTCGCGAGCTGCGCGCGCTGGGTCGACGGCGCCGCCGAGACCGTCAAGCTCGCGCTGCGGGTCGACCCCGCCGGCCAGGTGATCACCGCCGGCGCCGGCCCGTCGGCGCTGGGTCGCTGCGCGGTCGCCGCGGGCAGGTCGCGCCGGCTCGCCGCGGGGGCCGAGCGGCTGTACGCGGTCGAGCTGCACTACGTCGACCCCGAGCTGCCCAGGCTGGTCACCACCGTCGACAGCGCGCTCGACGTGCCGGCCGGGCTGACCGAGCAGATCGCGGCGCTGGCGCGCTCGACCCGCGACTGCCTGCCGCGCGGCGAGCGAAGCGAGACCGGGGGTGGGGGCCCCCGGCGGCTCTGCCGGCGGGGCGGGGGGCGGAGCCCCCCGTGGAATCAACGGCCGCCTGGCGCAGCTGCTGACCTGGCGGGCGCGCGCCGGGGACGCGGCCGTCGAGTTCACCGGCTGGATCGCGGACCCGGCAGCCACCACCGGCCAGGACGCGGTGGCGTGCGTCCGGGCGCGGTTCGATCTGGCCCGGGCGATCGCGCTGGCCGAGCCGGCCGGATCCGATGCGATCGGCGTGGTGCGGTTCGCGATCGAGCTGCCGGCCGGCGCCGCGCAACACCGGCCGCAGCCGACGACGATGCTGGGCTACGAGCTCGAGGTCGCGGCCGACCTCGACGGCAAGCCGGCGACCCGGCTGCGCATGCCGCCGGGCAAGGTCCCCGATCTGCGGCTGCGCGTCACGCCGGTGCTCGCCGCGCCGGGCCAGCCGGTCGCCGCGCAGCTGATCCGCGGCCCGCAGTTCACCGGCACCCTGCCCGACAAGCTGGCGATCGACTGCCCGACCCACCGCATGGCGCCGGCGGACCACGCCGTCCCGGTGGTCCCGGCGAGCGCGATCCCGACGGCGCGGCCGATCGGGGACCGGCCGGGGCAGCCGCCGGGGCAGCCGCCGGGCCAACCGATCGAGGCGGCGCTCGACGCCGACCACCGCGCGAGCCTGCCGATCGGCGACGATGTCGAGGGCTGGTGCACGGTGTCGGGCGGCGGAGTCCGGTCGCTGGTCTACGTCCGGCCGAGCACCGAGCTGCGGGTGTCGGTGACGCCGGGGCGCGATCGCTACGCGCCGGGCGAGCGCGCCGAGCTCGCGATCCAGACCACGCTGGGCGGCCGGGGCGGCCCCGCGGCGGTCGGCCTGTTTGGCGTCGACGACAGCCTCGGCCAGCTCGCGCCGTTGCCCGACGCCGACGCGCTCGGCAGGGTCCGGCCCAAGGTCGTGACCTCCAGCCCCGCGTTCGGCGTGCTCGACGGCCAGGCGCTGACGCTGGGCCGGATCCGCGGCGCCAACGCCGCCGCCGCCACCGTGCTGCGGGTGACGGCGATCCCGACGCCGCCCGAGCTCGACGCCGTCGTCGTCGCTCGCTCCCAGACCCGGTTCGAGCCGCTCGAGGAGCTCACCGACCGGTTCTACGTGGTGCTCGCCGAGCTCCACGCCCGGGTCCAGCGCTGGGAGACCACCGCGCCGCCGGCCGCCCGGATGACGCCGGCGGTGATGGCCGGGCTGTGGCGGGATGCGCTCGACGCCTGTGTCGCGCGCGGCGAGCGGGTCGACGACGCCTACGGCCGCCGGCTGCGGCTGTCGCGGCTGCCGCCCGATCTGCTGTCGCTGACCGATCCGCGCGCGGTCGTCGCGGTGGCGACCCGGCTCACCGAGGACGTCGAGAACTGGCCCGCATGGGTCGCCAGGGAGAGGCCGTAGCCATGACCCGACCGATCTGGTTCCCGCTCGCGCTCACCGCCTGCCTCGCCCGCAGCGACAAGGAGGCGCCGCCCGAGCCGGTCGCCCTCCAGTCCATGGAACCCCCCGTCGTCGCGCGAGATCAGGCCGAGCAGGCCAAGCAGGCACCGGGGGACGCCGACTTCAAGGCCCCGGCCCGCGCGCCGGCCTCGCCCGCAGCGGGCGCGAGCGTGCCCAGGAAGGTCGCGGCGGCCGCCGACAAGGCGGCCGAGGGGCCGACCCGGTCGTGGTTCCCCGAGACCTTCCTGTTCGAGCCGCTGGTGGTCACCGACGATCGCGGCGCGGCGGTCGTGCCGGTGCGCGTGCCCGACCGGCTGACCACCTGGCGCGTGCTCGCGCTCGCCCATTCCCGGACCGGCGCCCAGGGCGGTGCGGTCGCGAGCTTCCTCGGCACGCTGCCGACCTACGTCGATCCGGTCGTCCCGCCGTTCCTGATCCAGGGCGACGAGATCCGCGTGCCGATCCAGGTCGTCAACACGACGTCCGCCGAGATCACCGGCGCGCTCGAGGTCTCGGCGATCGGCGCCACGCTGCGCCCAGCCGGGCGCCCAGCTGGGGGCCCGGCCGGGGGCCCGGCCGCGAGCCCAGCCGGCCTGCTCCGCGTCCCCGCGCAGGGCAGCGCGCTCGACCACGCCGCGCTGATCGCCGACCGTCCCGGCCGCGTCACGCTCCGGGTCGCGCTCGCGGGCGGCGACGCGGTCGATCCCACGGGGAGCTCTGCCCCCCGCCCCGCCGGCGGAGCCGTCGGGGTCCCCACGCCGCGGCTCGACTTCGTCGAGCGCAGCTTCGACGTCCGGCCGGCCGGGCGGCCGGTGACCCAGACCCGCAGCGGCACGCTGGCCGCGCCGCGCAGCTTCCAGACCGCGGGGACGCCGGGCGCGGACCCCGCGACCGACCGCGCGCACCTGCTGGTGTTCCCGGGCGCGCTCGCGCTGCTGCGCTCCGAGCTCGCGGCCACCGCGGGGCGCGGCGAGCCGGCCGACGACGCCTACGCGCTGCTGCTCGCCGCCCAGGCCCCGGCGCTGCTCGCCGCGCTGGGCGACAAGCCGGACACCGCGGCGCTGCGCGAGCTCGCGATCGTCGCCGGCCAGCGCGCGATCCGCGACGCCCGCACGCTCGACGTCGATCGCGCGGCGCTGTTCGCCGAGCCCGCCGCCCTGCACGCCGGTAACCCCGTGCTGGCGAGGCTGGGCGAGCGCGCGGCCGCCCACCTCGCCCACGCGCAGCGCCCCGACGGCACGTTCGCGGGCGGCGACGGCTGGACCCTGCAGCGCGTGCTGGTCGCCACCGCCGACGCGACCCGTGCGATCACCGCCGCCCAGGCCGCGCCCGGAGCCCGGACCGCGATCGCCGACCGCCAGCGCGCGCAGCAGGTCCAGGCCCGCGCGGCCGGCGCGTTCGCTCGCACCGCCGACCAGGTCACCGACGGCTACACCGCGGCGACGATCCTCGCCAGCGGCGCGGTCACCGGCGAGCTCGCCGCCGCCCTGCGCAAGCGGGTCCAGGGCGCGATCCGGACCGCCGACGACGGCGCGAAGTACCTCGAGGTCGCCGACGGCGTGGTCCGCGCCGACGGTGCGGTGCCGTCCCGCGTCGAGGCCACCGCGCTCGCCGTGCTCGCGCTCGAGGCCGCGCCCGGCGCGTCGCTCGCCGACCTCGGCACGACCCTGCTCGGCAGCTACTCGGTCGCGCGCGGCTGGGGCGACGGCCGGGTCAACCTGGTCGCGATGCGCGCCGTGCTCGCGCTGTTCCGCGATCCGGTGCCCTCGGCGGTCACCGTGACCCTCGCGATGGACGGCCAGCCGATCGTGCGCGGCACGCTCGACGGCGCGAAGCTGCGCGACCTGCTCGCGCTCGACGGCGCCGCGCCCGGCCTCGCCGCGCCCCACCGCTTCACCCTGACCGCCGAGCCGGCGGTGCCGGGCCTGGGCTTTGCGCTGGAGCTCGACAGCTGGCTGCCGTGGGGCAAGCCCGCCCCGGGCGCCGGCCTCGAGCTCGTCGTACCCGCGCGGATCGATGCCACCGCCGGCGCGCCGATCCCGGTCGCGCTCACCGCGGTCGCGCCGTCGGGCGTCGCCCTCCACATCCGCCAGGCGCTGCCCGCCGGCGTCCAGGTCGATGCGCCCAGCCTCGAGGCCCAGGTCGCGGCCGGCGCGATCCAGCGGTTCACCGCGTCCGACGGCGCGCTCGACCTCGACGTCCCGCCGCTGGCGCCCGGCGCGACGTTCGCGCTGACCTACCGCGCGATCGCCACGCTCGCCGGCACGCTCCACACCGGCGCGTCTCGGATCCAAGCGGGCGCCGACCGGTTCGACGTCCCGCCGGCGACCTGGGTGATCAGGTAGCCGGCGCCGCCGGCTGCGCGCGCGGCCGCGGCATCAGCGTCGGCCAGGTCTCGCCGGTGCTCGGATTGATCAGCGTCGTGTGGTCGAGGTAGACCCGCGCGGTGCGGTGGAGCCGGCGGATCGCCTCGCCGAGCGGCATCGACTGGTAGCGCTCGGGGAACTTCGCGCGCAGCACCTCGCGCACGCGGCGGCCCTGGCGGTGGCTCATCGCCGGGAACAGGTGGTGCTCGACGTGGAACCCGAAATCGAGCGTCAGCCACTCCAGCACGCGCGGCAGGGTCACGCTCAGCGAGTTGATCAGCGGATCGTTGACCGTCGACAGCGGCGACAGGTTGTGGTTGGTCACGATGAACACCATGACGATGGTGTTGGCGACGATCAGCGGCAGCACGTAGATGAACACGAACGCCGCTCCGCCGACCAGACCTGCCACCGTGGCCCACACCGCCACCGCGAGCAGCGCCTCGACGATCGCGCGGCGGTGCAGGTGGCGCGGCAGCATGCCGGTGCGGCGCGCGCGGAGCAGGATCTGCAGGCTCTGCCCGCTGAACCCGAACAGCAGGCTGGCGATCCCGCTGAGCCGCCGCCGGCCGAGCCCGAAGTGGTCCGCCATCGCCCGTGCGCCGCGGTGGCTGCGGTACTCCTCGAACGTCGGGTACATGTCCGGATCGACGCCCGGCTTGCCGCAGTGGTTGTGGTGGACCCGGTTGTGCCAGGCCATCCACAGCTGCGGCGAGATGCAGAACGGCAGGAAGCCGAGCCAGCCGATCAGCCGGATCAGCGTCCGGCCGCGGACCACGCCGCCGTGCAGCGCCTCGTGGCCGACGAACGCGACGCCCCCCATGCAGCACCCGATCACGAGCGCGACCGCCGGCCAGGCTGGCCACGGCACGCGGCCCGACGCCAGCGCCCAGCCGAGCAGTGCGATGATCGCGTAGTGGACCGGGATCCACAGCGCCCGCACGCGCGCCGGGGCGAACGCGTCCTCAGAAAGCAGCGGCCGAACCTGCCGCACATACGCCGCCACGGACATGAGCTCCATCGGGGTCGAGCTGGACTCGATCATCGGGACATCCATCCGTTTGACGGCTGGGGTACCGCGGCGGCCGGAGCTTGTCACCACGCGTCCTGCAACGGTTTGGTCAGAACCGCATGTCGCGCGGCGTCACCCGGGTGCGAGGTTCCCCGCGTCGGGGAGCGCCGCGAGCGCCCGGCGTGCCGCGCTGACGACGCCGGCGCGGGCGCGCAGCGCGTGCCACGGATCACCTCGGCGATCGAGCCGGGCGCGCAGGTCGCGCAGCCGGACGCCGTCGGCGCACAGCGCCGGATCGTCGAGCTCGCTCCAGGCGATCGGTGCCGACACCGGCGCACCCGGCCGGCCGCGCAGCGAGTACGGCGCGACCAGCGTGGCGCCGATCGCGTTGCGCATGACGTCGACGAACAGCCGGCCGCGGCGGTCCTTCTTGTAGAACTCCATGGTCAGCAGCTCGGGGTGGCGCCGGCACAGCAGCGCGCCGATCCGGACCGCGAGCTCCCCGACCTCTTCGAACCCGGCATCGTCGTCGAGCGGCGCCACCACGTGAAGGCCCTTGCCGCCGGTCAGCTTGACGAACGCCGGCAGCCCGAGCTGCTCGAGCACCGTGCGCACCAGCTGCGCGGCGCACCGCGCCAGATCGAACCGCCCCTCCGGAGGATCCAGGTCGAAGACCAGGAGGTCGGGCCGGTGAAGCGCATCCTTGCGGCTGGTCCACACGTGAAGCTCGATCGCGCCCTGGTTGGCCAGGTAGACCACGCCGGCAGCGCTGTCGACGATCGGGTACTCGACGACCGTCTTGGTCCCGGCCGCGACCCGATCGAGCCACGCGGGGAAGTGCTTCTGGTAGTGCTTCTGAAAGAACCC
>DATAPF010000007.1:0-23415 GCA_036265355.1 Kofleriaceae bacterium
GCATTCGCCGACACGCCGCGCGTGCAGATCTACGACTACGCCGGCGCCACCGCGACCCATCAGACCTCGGTCACCACGGACACCGCGCACCAGCTGCCGCCGCGCGAGATCGCCTGGTACTGACCATGTCGACCATGATCGATCGGATCGCGCGGTGGTTGCTCGTCGCGGGACTGGCGCCTGGCTGTGGTGACCACCGCGGCGCCGCGCAGGGCTTCGATACCCCGGACGCAGCGGTGCCTGACGTGGGGCTGCGCGATGCGATGGCCGACGCCGCGGTCGATGCCGCGCCTCCGACGCCGAATGTCCAGCTCGCGGACGTCGTGGTCGATGCCCCGGGGGCGACCGGCACGGGCTTTGGTGATCCGACGCGCGCCGTCAACGGCGTCCGCGGTGGCGGCATGACCAGCGGCAGCCTCGACGTGTTCTCGCTCGGCTACGTCCCGGATCGCAACGATCACATCACGCTGCGGTGGTCCGGCGGCCGGCTGCGCAACGGCCCCGGGGCCGACCTGGTCGTGTTCGAGAACGCGTTTCGCTCGGGATCCGGCACGTTCATGGACCTCATCATCGTCGAGGTATCGATCGATGGCGCCACGTTCCGCGCGCTGCCGCAGCGCTACACCGCGGCGGACCCGAGCGTCTATCACGACGACCCGTCGCTGTGGCAAGGCTTCGCCGGCCGCACGCCGGTCTTGCTCAACGTCGATACCAACCCGGTCGACCCGTTCGATCCCGTGGCCGCGGGTGGCGATGCGTTCGACCTGGACAGCGTGACCGGCGACGACGATCTGGCGCGCGCGATCCGCAGCGACGGCGTTCGCTTCGTCCGGCTGGTCTCCGCCTCCGCGCGCATCAACCCCGACACCGGCGCGCCCTACGTCCATGACCCGATCGCCAATGGCCCCGACATCGACGGCATGGTGGGCCGATACGTCCAGGCCGAATCGAACTGATCGTGGGTCGCGTCGGACGCCGGCAGCAGCACGAACCGGCCGCGCTTGACCCGCTTGATCTCGCGCTCGGCTCGCAGCACCGCCCGCCGGCGATCACAGCTTCTCGAGCATCGCGGTCCCGTCGGGGGTGCCCAGGCCGGTGCACGCGTCCCAGCCGTCGCCGGCCTGGTAGCCGGGCGGCCCCTTCGCGATCGCGTTGGTCCCCTGCGTGACGTCGGTCAGCATGCTCGGGGTCTTGTAGAGCAGCGGGTTGATGAAGCCGAGGTTCTTGTGCTTGGCCTGGTTCAGCCGGGCGACCAGGCCCGCCATCAGCGGCGCCACCGCGCTGGTGCCGCCGGCGGCGCCCTCCATCCCGTCGACGCGCATGAAGTAGTTGGTCGCGCTCATCGCGATGTCGGGGACACCGCGCCCCGGCCTGCCGCCGTGCAGGGGGTCCGGCAGCTTCATGCCCTGCTGGTACGCGGGCACGCCGAACACCTGGCTGATCCCGCCGCCGGTCGCCCAGCCCCCGCCGGACGCGTCGAACGGCGTGCCATCGTTCCACACCACGTCGACGCCGCCGTCGATCTGGGTCCCGCCGCAGCCGAGCACGAGCTCGTCGCACGCCGGGTGATCGACGTGGATCTGGCCGTCCCAGTCGCCCGCGCCGCGGTCGGCGCAGCCGTGGTCGCCGGCGGCGGCGCACACCGTGACCCCCAGGTTGGCGGCCGCGGCGCAGATCTCGTGGAACGCCTGGATGCCCTGCCGGTCGGTCGAGGCCTCCGGGGCGCCCCAGCTGATCGAGACCACCCCGGGCTTGCGCGCGGCGTCGTGAACCGCGGTGCTGAGCGCGTCGAGGAAGCCCTTGTCGCTGTTCGGTCCGAAGTACACGGCGAGGCTGGCGCTGGGCGCGATCACGCCGGCGATCTCGATGTCCATCATCACCTCGGCGTCGGCGGAATCCGCCGTGCTCGGAGCGTTGCCCGCCTGATCGACCGAGACCGCGGTGATGTGCGGCATCGCGACCCCGGCGTCGGAGAAGAACGCCTGGAGGTCGCTCTCGCGGTAGCCGCCGCCGAGCTCGATCAGCGCGATGGTCTGGCCGGCGCCGTCGAGCTTCACGCCGTTGCTCTCGGTCGGGAACCGGTAGCGCGCCGCGTACTCGGTCGCGATCACGCCGCTGTGCGTGCCGGAACCGCCCGCGCGCCCGCCGCTCGGGTGGCGCGTCCGGTGGCGGCGCCGGGTATCGAATCCGAACACGCCGGTCACGAGATGGCCGAGCTCGCGCGGGATCGCGAGCTCGCCCCGGCGGCCGCGATACGCCCCGGTCGAGTGGTGATACAGGCCGACGTCGGCGTGGAACGCCGCGATCAGCGCGCGCAGCGGTGCCTTGACCACCACCGAGCGCTCGAGCGCGCTCCGGCGCACGACCACCAGCTCGTGCCGGATCGCGAACTGCGAGATCGCGTCGAGGTCGGACTCCGCGGCGCCGTACTGCTCGGCGAGCTCGGCGTGCGTGAGGTAGCGCCGCTCCGCGATCGGCGTCCGGCCGAGCTCGTGGGCGCGCTGCACCAGGTCCATCGGATCGCCGGCCGATCGGGCGCGGATCGTCAGGCTCACGATCTCCGAGAGATCGACGGAACCGGCCGCGTGCGAGTGCGGCAGCAACTCGCGCTTGCTTCCATTCAACGGAACATACACAGACATGAAGCCTCCAGGCGTTCGGGTCGCTCGACCATCATTGCGAATCGATCAGGCCAGTCGCGTCGATCCGCGGATCGCGCCGGTCGTGGCATCGCGGCTCTCCGTCGCTGTGAACCGGCCTGGATTCGATCTTACAGCGAATGCCGGCCGGCCGCCGCCACTCGACATGTGCATGATTGATATTTGCCAGTCTACACAATCACACACTCACTACCGATCATGTGCTGTGCGCTCACCGCGCGAGGGCGCTCGCAGCTGGCCGCGCACGCCGGACCGAGCGCCCGCGCGATTCATCGCCGGCGCCGGTGTGCCAGGGCGCGCACGGTCGTGCTGCGTGTGCGAACGAGCCAGGGGCCGTCACGGCCGGTCTCGTCCGGGTACTGTGCTCGCCGACAGTCTGCGCGAGGCGCCCGGGCGCGTTCAGCCCTTGAACTGGGTCGCGTCGATGCCGTGGCGCTGGAGCAGGCGGCGGAAGTTGGTGCGATCGAGCCCGGCCAGCCGCGCGGCCTCGGAGATCGAGCCCTTGGCGCGCTCCATCGCGAGGGTGAGGTAGTTCTTCTCGAACGCCGCGCTCGCCCGCCGCTTGGCCTCGGTCAGCGGCGGCAGCTGATCGTCGCCGCCCTCCCCGCTGCTCACCGGGATGGTCGTCGTGATCCGGCCGTTGCTGCGCGCCGCGATCGTGGCGGGCAGCGACTCGGGCATGATCACCTCGCCCTGGCGCAGCGCGATCGCGTGCATCAGCGCGTTCTCGAGCTCGCGCACGTTGCCCGGCCAGCTGTAGCGGGTCATCACGTCGAGCACGTCGGGCGACAGGCTGAGCTGGGCCTGGCCACCGTGCTTGCGCAGGAAGTGGGCGGCGAGGATCGGCAGGTCCTCGAGCCGCTCGCGCAGCGGAGGCACGCCGAGCACGACCACGTTGAGCCGGTAGAACAGGTCCTGGCGGAACCGGCTCTGCTCGACCGCCGCGGTGAGGTCGACGTGGGTCGCCGCGATCACGCGAACGTCGACGGAGCGCACGCCGCTGCCACCGACCGGGCGGACCTCGCCCTCCTGGAGCACGCGGAGCAGCCGGGCCTGGACCGCCGTCGGCATGTCGCCGATCTCGTCGAGGAACAGCGTGCCGCCTTCGGCCTCCACGAACACCCCCGCGCGATCGGTGCTCGCGCCGGTGAACGCGCCCTTGGCGTGGCCGAACAGCTCGCTGTCGATCAGCGAGTCGGGGATCGCGCCGCAGTTGAGCGCGACGAACCGGCGCTTGCGGCGCACCCCGCGCTCGTGGAGGGCGCGGGCGACCAGCTCCTTGCCGGTGCCGCTCTCGCCGCGGATCAGGATCGAGACGTCCTGGCTGGCGAGCCGGTCGAGCGCGGCGCGCAGCTTGCGCATCGCCGGCGAGGTGCCGACCAGCAGCTGGTCCGAGGCGTCGTCGATCGCCGGGCGGACCCGCGCGAGCTCGCGGCGCAGCCTCGAGTAGCTCGCCGCCGACTCGACCATGGTCGACAGCTCGTAGGGCCGGAACGGCTTGGTCAGGTAGTAGAACGCGCCGGCGCGCATGCAGGTCGTCGCGGTGTTCGCGGTGTTGTCGCCGGTCAGCATGACGATCGAGGCCAGCGAGTTGGCCTCGCGAAACCGGCGCAGCACATCGATCCCGCTCATCCCCGGCAGCCCGACGTCGAGCAGCACGACGTCCCAGCCGTCGGCCTCGCCGGCGTCGAGCCGCGCCAGCACCGGCCGCGGATCATCGGCGAGCTCGACCTCCAGGCCATCGCTGCCGAGCTTGCGTGCGATCGCCCGGGCGACCTCCGGATCATCCTCGACCACCATCACCCTTGCCCGTATGGCAGTGTCGTCCATTCCCAGCGACCAGGCTCGCAGAGCCCGCCAGGGAATTCAATCGGCCAGGCGCTCCGTTCACCTGCGGCTGACGCGCAGCGCGAGGGCGACCTCGGTCAGTCGGCGCCGCAGGTCGATCGTCGGGAACGGCTTGCAGAACACCTCGCGCGTCGCCTCGTCGTCCTCACCGCTCAGTACGGCGCAATACACTCCGGCACCGTAGCGCTGCTTGTAGTGGGGTATCACCGCCAGCCCGCCGGTCATCATGTGGAGGTCGACGATCGCGATCAGCACGCGCGCAGCCGGTCGACCGCGCGCCACAGCAGCTGGCAGATCCGGGACGGCGTGATCCGCAGGGTCTCGGCGATCTGCGGATACGTGAGGTCCTCGAGGTAGTGCAGGCCGAGGATCGTCACGTCGCGGGCCTCCATGTGCTCGAGCGCGGCGCGCACCGTCGCGATCAGCTGGCGATGCGCGGCGAGCTCGTCGGGTGCGAGCCGCTGATCCGCGACCAGGATCTGGTCGTCGTTGCCCAGCGGGTCGACGCCGACGTTGACCAGGTGGGACAGCCCGCTGCGGTAGTGCTCGATCGGCACGCCGAGGCTGTCGGCGATCCGCTGCTCGCTCGGCGCCTCGCCGGCGTTCTCGAGCTCGCGGATCGTGTTCGAGATCTTGCGCGCGACCTGGCGGACCCGGCGCGGCAGCATGTCGCCGCGGCGCAGCTCGTCGAGCACCGCGCCCCGGATCCGGTGCTCGGCGAACGACAGGAACGGCTCGGTCCTCGACTCGTCGTAGCGCTCCGCGGCCTCGGTGAGACCGAGTATACCGGCGGCGACCAGATCCTCGCGCGCCACCCGGTCGGGGCAGCGCCGCGCCATCGTCAGCGCGATCCGGCGAGCGACCTCTGCGTGCTCGGAGATCCGATCCGACGATCTCGTGGGTCGCTCGAACCTCGAGCCGGGTAGCTCGCTACCCGGACAAATACCCGTGCGTTACCCGAAACTTGCGGCGCACGCGGCCGAGCGGAGATGTGGGGCGGTGGCGTCGCCGCGACGACTGCAGCCACTACTGCGGCGCGACCGCAAACCGCTCGAGCTGGCGCGCGTCGATCGCGCCGTCGCGCTGGCGGACCAGCCGGCCGGCCTCGAACACGCAGAACCGCGGGATGCTCGACACCTGGTAGCGGCGCGCCAGCTCGTCGAGCGCATCGGTGTCGACCTTGAGCACGACCGCGCGGCCGGCGAGCTCGTGGGCCGCCCGCTTGACCTCGGGGGCCACGGCCCGGCACGGGCCGCACCACGTCGCCCAGAAGTCGACCAGCACGGGGACCCGCGCGCCGGCGATGATCTCGTCGAACTGCGCGGCCGATGCCACGTCGATCGGCGCGGCGTGCGGCGGCAGGGCCGCCCCGCACTTGCCGCACTTGCCGGCGTCGGCGAGGTGGCGAACGGGGATCCGGTTGACCGCATGACAGTCGGTGCAGACGCGCCGCATGCCGTGATGGTAGCGTGCAGTGCGTGGCGAAGACGAAGGGTGCCGCGACCGGGGCGCGGCCGGGTGCCAGGCGCGCAGCCGCGGTCCAGGCACCGGGCCGGCGCACCGCGGTCCGCGCGACGGCGAAGACCACCGCCGGCCGCACGGCGCGCACCCCTGCTGCCGCCCGTACCACGCGCACCACCCCCGCGCCGCGCGCAGCCGGGGCATCCGCAGCGGTCCGCGCACCGCGCAGGGCCCCCGCGGCGCCCCCCGCAGCCCGTGCCTCCGAGCCCGCAGCGGCTCCTGCACCGGCGACGCGCCGCGGCCGTGCACCCGCGGCCGACCACGCATCGAGCAAGGCCACCCCGGCCCGCACACGCCAACCGCCGGCGACGCGTCCCCCGCCCGCCAGGACCGCGGCGGACCGCAACCCGCCGAACGGCGCGCCGGACAGTCCGTCGGGGGCAGCCAGCGCGATGGAGCCGACCCGCGCCGCGGCCCCCGCTTCGGCAGACGCCGGGACGAGGTCGGCGCCGACCCGGCCCGTCGTGCTGCGCGAGGGCCCCGACGAACGCCCGGGCGGATCCACCGAGCCAGACGATGACGATCCGGAGGTCGCGCCCGGCAGCGCGGCGGACGCAGCTCCGGCGACCGAGTCACTCGCGAACCGCGACATCGCGCGCCTGCTGCGCTACGGCGAGCGGATCGGGGGCGACAAGATCGACGTCCGCATGCTGCCGCTGCAGTTCCACGCCCGCTCGGGCGCGCTCGCGATGTGCGACCCGGACCGACCCGAGACCTGGCACGTGCTCGAGCGCCCGATCGGCACCGGCGCGTTCCGCGTCATGCTGTCGATCGCGCGGCCCGACGAGGATGCGGGCGCCGGGTCCAGCGAGCGGCTCGCCGCGGTGGTGATCCACGTCGGCCGGCCGCCGATCGCGCGGTGGACGGTCGCGCAGCTGCGCGAGGTCCGGCCGCCGTCGCCCGACACCGCGCCCCGCACGCCGGTCACCAGCGGCTGGCTGGCGCTGCTCGACGCCGGCGACGGCTCGCCCGGCGTGATCGCGCTGCCGCCGCCGACCGGCGTGCTGCCGATCGAGGTGCCGCTGACCGACGGCCGCCGCGCGCTCGCGCTGCCGTGCGGCAACGGCGCGTTCGCCGCGTACTGGGCGCTCGACGCCGCCGACCGGCCGATCTGCGTCGTGGTCGACTTCGACGCCTTCACGTCGAAGGCCTGGCGCGCCAAGGCGCCGCGCCCGGCGTAGCTGCTGAGCGCTAGTGCCCCGGCGGCTTCTTCGCGGGGCCCGCGCCGGTTCCCGGTTTGCCCTTTCCGGCGGGCGGCCGGGGCGGAGCCGCGGGCTTCGCCGGCGGCCGGGCTGGCTCCGGCCTGGCGGCGGACTCGTTGGCGTCGGGAGCCGGCCTGGCGGTGGATTCGGGCCTGGCGGTGGAATCCGGCTTGCCGGCCGGCTCGGCCGCGGTGCCCGGCTCCGGCCTGGCCGGCTCGGGCCTGGTCGCCGGCTGGGGCTTGGCGCCGAGCTCCGGCTTGACCGGCTCGGCGCGGGCCGGCGGTTCCGCCGGCGGCGAGCTCGCGGCCGACTTCGCGCCCGGCTCCGAGCCGCGGCAGTGCGCGCCGATCGCCAGCGCGATCGCCGCGATGATCACCAGGCCGATCACCACGCCGCTGCGGACGATCCAGGTCAGCGGGATCGGCTCGGTCACGTCGCCGAGCGCCACGGCCCGCGCGGCGCGGGGCATCGCGGTCGCGGCGCGCGCCGGCGCGGCTCCCGGCAGCGGCGTGGCAGCGTTCGCCGGCGCAGCTCCCGGCAGCGGCGTGGCGGCATTCGCCGGCGCCCGTGCCGGCCCCGTCGCGGGCCCCGGCACCACCGCCGCCGGCACCCCGGACGGCGGGGTCGCGACCGGCCCGCTCGCCTCCGCGACGACCGGCGGCGCGGTCGCGCCCCGCGGGTGCAGCGGCGGCGAGAACGCGTCGATCAGCGCGAGGTACTCGCCGGCCGTGGCGATCCGGTCGGCCGCCGGCTTGCACAGCCCGCGCTGGATGATGTCCTCGAGCGGCTCCGGGATGTCGATCCACGGCGCGAGGTCGGCGAGCCGCGGCGGCGTCCGGCTGACGTGCGCGCCGAGCATCGCGAGCGGGTCCTTGTCCTCGAACGGAGCGCGCCCGATCAGCATCTCGTAGAGCACGATCGACGCCGAGTACAGGTCCGACGCCGGCGTGATCTCGCCGCCGACCGCCTGCTCGGGCGACAGGTAGGCCGGCGTGCCGACGGTGAGGCCGGCGCGGGTCGACGCGGGATCGTCGGCGCTGCCCGCGTACAGCTTGGCGATCCCGAAGTCGAGGATCTTGATCACCGGCGCGCCGTCCTTGTGCGCGAGGTAGACGTTGTCGGGCTTGATGTCGCGGTGCACGACGCCCCGCTCGTGGGCGTGGCGCAGGCCATACAGCATGCCGCGCATGATGTCGAGCGCCTCGACCCAGTGGATCCGCCCGTCGCGCGCGAGCCGGTCGCCGAGCGACTCGCCCTCGAGCACCTCCATCACCAGGTAGAGCGCGCCGCTGTCGAGCACGCCGAAGTCGGTGACCCCGACGATGTTGGGGTGATCGAGCCGGCCCGATGCGATCGCCTCGCGCTGGAACCGCTGCGATGCCTCGCGGTTGCGCGTCAGATCGGCGTGCAGCACCTTGATCGCCACCGACTTGCCGATCTTGGTGTGCTCGGCGCGGTACACCCGGCCCATCCCGCCGGTGCCCAGCACCGCCTCGATGCGATAGCGGTCGTCGAGCACGCTGCCGATCGCGAACGGATCGTCGGAGCTGGGGGAAGGCGATGCCGCCATGCCGGACCGCCCGAATCTACCGCGGTGTGTCGGCACCACAAAAGGCTCTGGTGTACGTGCGCGACGCAAGTCTCGCTTCACGCGCACCGACTGCGCGCACGCATGCAGCTAGCGGCGCTTGCGATGCGGCATCGGCGGCAGCCCGGTGTGCTGGGTCAGCGCGACGCCGGGACGCGGCCCGCGCCGGCCCTCGCGCCGGCCGCCGGTGCCCGCCGGCTGCCACGACGGCACGAGCTGGTGCTTGCCGCTACCGATCAGGTCGGTGCGGCCCATCCGGCGCAGCGCCTCGCGCAGCATCGGCCAGTTCTCCGCATCGTGGTAGCGCAGGAACGCCTTGTGCAGCCGGCGCTGAGCCACGCTCTTGACCACGTGGACCGGCTGGCGCGCCTTCAGCGAGCGCAGCGGCGATAGCCCGGTGTGGTACATCGCGGTCGCGCTCGCCATCGGCGACGGCAGGAACGCCTGGACCTGATCGGGGCGGAACCCGTTGCGCTTGAGCCACAGCGCGAGCTGCAGCATGTCCTCGTCGGTCGTGCCCGGGTGGGCGGCGATGAAGTACGGGATCAGGTACTGCTCCTTGCCGGCCTCCTGCGAGTAGCGATCGAACAGCTGCTTGAACCGGTCGTACGCCCCGATCCCGGGCTTCATCATGTGGGCCAGCGGGCCGTCCTCGGTGTGCTCCGGCGCGATCTTCAGGTAGCCGCCGGTGTGGTGCTGCGCGAGCTCGCGGATCCACTCCGGGGAGCGCACCGCGAGGTCGTAGCGCACCCCCGACGCGATGAACACGCGCTTGACGCCGGGGATCGCGCGCGCCTTGCGGTACAGCGCGACCAGCGGCGCGTGATCGGTGCCGAGGTTGTCGCAGATGTCGGGGTACACGCACGACGGCTTGCGGCACGCCGCCTCGATGTCGCGCGACCGGCACGCCATCCGGTACATGTTCGCGGTCGGCCCGCCGAGGTCGCTGATCACGCCGTGGAACCCCGGCGTCGCGTCGCGGATCCGCGCGATCTCGGCGAGGATCGACGGCTCCGAGCGGCTCTGGATCACGCGGCCCTCGTGCTCGGTGATCGAGCAGAAGCTGCAGCCGCCGAAGCAGCCGCGCAGGATCGTCACCGAGAACTTGATCATCTCGTACGCCGGGAGCTTGGTCGCCTGGTGGCGCGGGTGCGGCACGCGCGCGAACGGCAGCTCGTACAGCGCGTCCATCTCCGGCGTGGTCAGCGGCAACGGCGGCGGCTGGATCCAGACGTCGATCCCGAGGGGACGTTCCCGTCCCCTCTGGCCCGGCAAAGCCGGGCCATTCACCCCTCCGCGCGTCGCGTCGCGCGGCCCTGCACCTGCGGGATCTTCGCCCGCACGAGCACCCGGGTCCTCCGGCCAGCCGTGGCGCTGGACCAGCGCGCGCGCGTTGCCCGGGTTGGACTCGAGGTGGAGGATGCGCGACGCATGCGCGTACAGCGCGGGATCGGCCGACACTTGCTCGAAGCTCGGCATCCGGATCACCTGGGTGGCGCGGTCGACCTTACGCGGCGAGAGCTGGACGAGCCGGTCCAGCCGCTCGGGTGTCGCCGCGTCGCCGGTGCTGCACGGCGCGGCCTGGCGCTCCTCTGCCATCGCGTACGGGTCCGGCGGCCGCTCGATCCGGCCCGGCCGGTCGATCGCCGTCGAGTCGATCTCGACGAACCCGGCGCGGCCGGCGCCGGTGGTCGCGAACGCGGTGCCGCGCACGTCGCGGATGTCGCCGATCGCCGCGCCGGCGGCGAGCCGGTGCGCGATCTCGACGATCGCGCGCTCGGCGTTGCCGTAGACCAGGAGGTCCGCCCCGGCGTCGATCAGCACCGAGCGGCGGACCGCGTCGGACCAGTAGTCGTAGTGCGCGATCCGGCGCAGGCTGGCCTCGATCCCGCCGATCACCAGCGGCACGTCGCCGAACGCCTCGCGGCAGCGCCGGGCGTACACGGTGACCGCGCGATCCGGCCGCAGCCCGGGCGCGCCGTCGGGCGAGTACGCGTCGTCGCGGCGGATCCGGCGATCGCTGGTGTAGCGGTTGACCATCGAGTCCATGTTGCCGGCGGTGACGCCCCAGAACAGCGCCGGCCGGCCGAGCGCCCGGAATGGGTCATCGTCGCTGGCGCCGTCCCGGGCGCCGGCGCGCCGGGGGCTGCGCCAGTCCGGCTGGTCGAGGATGCCGACCCGGAACCCGTGGGCCTCGAGCAGCCGGCCGATCAGCGCCATCCCGAAGCTCGGGTGATCGATGTACGCGTCGCCGGTCACCAGGATGACGTCGCAGCCGTCCCAGCCGAGCTCGTCCATCTCGGCGCGCGTGGTCGGCAGGAACGGCGCGATGCCGAACCGCTGGGCCCAGTACGGCCGGTACGAGAACAGGCCCCGCGGCGCGGTCATCGCGCAACGGTTAGCACACCCGCGCCCGGCGCGGCGCCCGGTGTGGCATCTGTGGCATCCGGTGTGGCACCCGGTGCGGCAATCGCCGAGGACGACCCCATCATCGCCCGCCGCCGGGGTGCCCCGGCCCACCGGTTCCTCCGGGACCTCCGGGCGCGCCCGAGCCAGCGGCCGGCCCGGATCCCGACGGAGCCTGGGCCGCGCCGGCCGGGCGATTCGCCGGGTCGGTTGCCGGCCGGACGATTCGCCGGGTCGATCTCTGGCCGGGCGCCGGGAGAGCGCCCGCGACCCGACCGTCACCGCCCGCGGCCGGGGTGCCCCAGCCCGCCGGTGGCTCCGGGACTTCCGGGCGCGCCCGAGCCAGCGGCCGGCTCGGATCCCGACGGAGCCTCCGCCGGGCCGGCCGGACGATTCGCCGGGTCGATCTCTGGCCGGGCGCCGGCCCGGGCGCCCGACTGGGCCTCCTGATCGCGGACCAGCGCCGCCTGCTGGTCGTCGGTCAGGAGCTTCGCGCACGGCGCAGCGTCGTCGAGCTTCTGCATCGCGATCAGGCACCGGGTCGCGTCCGCCGACCAGCCGTCCTGCTCGCAGCGCACCCGGATCAGGCGGCGAAGCGCGTCGGCCTGCTCGGCCGGCGCGTCGGACGCCGGCAGCCGCGCGAGCATCGCGCCGACCATGCTGTCCGCGGCCCGCTCGCACGCGGTCGGCCCCCGGGGCGCGGCCGGCGGCGGGGCATCGGCGCGCTGGCACGCGACCAGCGCCACGACCAGCCCACCGAGCGCGGCAGCCCTCACTTGCGCATGCCGGCGATCGCCGCTTCCCACACAGAGCGCGCGTCCTCGACGCTCTCGGCCTGCACGAGCGAGTCGACCAGCTCGGTGAGCGCGCCCTCGTCGCGCAGCTCGGCGATCGCCGCCGCGTCCTCGACGGACAGCGGCGCGAGCCGGGCGCGCGCGAACGCCAGCACCGCGGCGCGCAGCCCGTCGGCGCGGCCGATCGCCCGGCCCTCGCGGCGGCCCTGCTCGTGGGCTTCCCGCCGCACGCGGTCCGGCGCCTCGTCACGGGCTTCGGCACGGGGTTCGTCCCGCGCGTCGCCGCGGCCCCCGGCACGCTCCGGCACCCCGGTCCGCTCGGGCCGGTCCGCTCGTTCGACGCCTTCGCTGCCCACCGCCTCGGCCTCGTGTTCGTGGGGTTGCATGGGTCCTCCAGGATCTGACCAGAGCGGCTGGCTCGGTCCGGATCCGTACCAGGATAGTGTAGTCCGGTCACGCGACATCGCCGCAAGGTGCACCGCACGTTGCCTGCAACGCGCTACAGTGGAACTTCGCATGCTAGAGGTGGGCACGATCGTCGGCGACCGGTTCCGGATCGAGCGACTCCTCGGCAAGGGCGGCATGGGCGTGGTCGCGGTCGCGACCCACCTGCAGCTCGAGCAGCGGGTCGCGATCAAGGTGCTGCACGAGGCGATGTCGGAGGACGCCGGCGTCGTCGCGCGGTTCCTGCGCGAGGCCCAGGCCAGCGCGCGGCTGCGCAGCGATCACGTCTGCCGGGTGTTCGACGTCGGCCGCCTCGACGGCGGCGCGCCCTACCTCGTGATGGAGCTGCTCGACGGCGAGGACCTCGCGCAGCTGACCGCCGGCGGCCCGCTGCCGATCGCGACCGCGGTCGACTTCGTGCTGCAGGCGTGCATCGCGATCGCCGAGGCCCACGCGCTCGGCATCGTCCACCGCGACCTCAAGCCGGCCAACCTGTTCCTGACCCGGCGGCTCGACGGCTCGCCGCTGATCAAGGTCCTCGACTTCGGGATCGCCAAGGCGCCGGCCTCCGGCGACTTCCGGATCACCTCGACGTCGATGGTGATGGGCTCGCCGGGCTACATGTCGCCCGAGCAGCTGCGCTCGGCGCACGACGCCGACGCCCGGAGCGACATCTGGGCGCTCGGCGTCATCCTCTACGAGCTGGTCACCGGCCGCCTGCCGTTCCGCGGCGACTCGATCACCGAGCTCGCCGTCCGGGTCACGATCGATCCGCCCGAGCCGCTCGAGCTCGACGCGCCGGGCTTCGCCGCGGTGGTGTACCGCTGCCTCGAGAAGTCCGCCGACCAGCGCTACCCGAGCATCGCGGCGCTCGCCGCCGATCTCGCCCCGCTGGGCGGCGACATCGCGGGCAAGAGCGCGAGCCTGATCGCCGCGCTGGGCGCGCCCGGTGGGCCGGGCGCGTCGCGCCTGACCGCCGCGATGTCCGGCTCGGTGTCGACCCCGCTACCCGCCGTGGCCGGCCGCGCGCCGACCCCACCGCCGGCCGTGGCCGGCCGGACCGGGCCGACGCACCCCGCCGATCGCGTCCCCGGTCGCGCCGGACCGACGCCACCCCCGGCCGTGCCCGGCCCGACCGCCGCGACGGGGTCGCAGGCCGCCTCCGGCCGCACCGCGCCGACCCTGCCCATGCCCGGCCTCGGCGCGCCGCCGCCCCCGGTCGCGTCCGGCCACGCCACGACGCTGCAGACCGCCGCCGCGGAGTCGACCGCCGGCCGGATCCCCGCGCAGCGCCGGTCGCGCGTGGGTCTGATCCTCGCCGGCGCCGCGCTGGTCGCCGGGGCCGCCGCCGTCGCGCTGCTGGTCGTCCGGTCCAGCCGCGGCCGACAGCCGCGGCACCCCCGACCGCCGGTCGCGATCATCTCCGTCGACGCCGGAGCCGTCGGGACCGTCGCGACCGACCCCGCCGCGCCTGCCGCGCCCGATGCGGCGGCTGCCGCGATCACCGCTTCGGCGGATGCTGCCGAGACCGCGGCTCCGTCCAACCAGGCCGCGCTGCGCGACAAGCTGCGCGCGCTCGCGGCGGCGCACGACTGGCCCGCGGTGCTCGAGGTCGCCGATCTCGACCGCGATGATCCCGACGTCGCGTCGACGGTCGCCGACGCCCGCACGCAGTACGTCGCACAGCAGACCCGGGCGATCGACGCCCAGGTCAAGCAGGGCAACTGCGCGCGCGCCCGCGAGCTCGCCGCCGCGGCCCTCCGGGTCGTCCCCGACGACGCTGCGCTCGAGCCGCGCGCCCGCGCCTGCAAGCCGCACGTCGCCGCGCCCGAGGCGCCGCCCACCCTCGCCGCCGCCAGCGCCGCGCTCGATCACCGCGAGCTGCCCCGGGCGCTGGAGATCGCCGACAAGCTGCTCGCCGCCGATCCGGGCGACCTCGCCGCCGCGCGGATCGCCGCGCTCGCGGCGTGCGGCCTGAACGACGCCGACCGCGCGGCGCGCTACGCCGAGAAGCTGCGCGGCCGCGACCGCACCGAGGTCCGCACCCAGTGCGAGGCCCACCACATCGACATCGGCAGCGGCCCCCTCCCCGGCGGCAAGCCGCCCGGCGCCGGCAGCGCCTACCCGCCCGGCATCGTCCCGGGCGAGGTCGGTGGCGGCGAGGCCGGCTCCGGCCAGCCGGGCACGGCCGAGGCCGAGGAGGCGAAGGAGGCCCAGGAGGCCATGCGGTCCGGTCAGTGGGCCCGGGCCCTGTCCCTCGCCCAGGCCGCGCTGCAGCACGCCCCGCGCAACCCGTTCGCGCTGCGCACCGCCGTGCTCGCGGCCTGCCACCTCCAGGACGAGAAGACCGCCCGGGCGCTGTTCCGGCGCGTCCCGCCGCGCGGGCAGCGCGCCGTCCGCCAGCAGTGCGCCGAGCAGGGCGTGGAGCTGTAGCCAGCGGTCACGAGCAGCCGCTGGTCGAGCCGCAGTTCGGGCACTTGTGGCAGGCGCCGTTGCGCACCATCAGCGTCCCGCACTCGTGGCACGGCGGCGCGTCGGTCTCCTGGATCCAGACGCGGTCGCGCGTGCGGTCGACGACCTCGACGATCGGCGACTTGGCCTCGCTCGCTCCGGGCTTCAGCGCCGGGGGCGCCACGAAGTCCTTGGACAGCAGCGGGATCTTCGGCAGGTCGAGCTGGGCCGCGCGCGCCGCGGGATGGCGCTCGTAGATCGACGGGCCGTCCGACGGGAACCGGATCGCCAGCCAGCGGAACAGGTAGTCCATGATCGACGTGGCGATCGGGATCTCCTGGTTGCCGGTGAACCCCGATGGCTCGAACCGCGTGCCCTTGAACTTCTCGATCAGGACGTGGAGCGGCACGCCGTGCTGGAGCGCCAGCGAGATCGCCGTCGCGAACGAGTCCATGAGGCCCGCGATCACCGAGCCTTCCTTGGCCATGCGGACGAAGATCTCGCCCGGCGACTGGTCCTCGTACATGCCGACCGTGATGTAGCCCTCGTGGCCGCCGATCGAGAACTTGTGGGTGAACGAGGCGCGCTCGTCGGGCAGCTTGTAGCGGTTGGCCAGCGGCGGGCCGGCCGGGCGCGACTTGCGGGCGCGCAGCGCCTCGACCAGCCGGCGCTCCTCGGGAGCGAGCAGCTCGAGCGCATCGACCGGTACGGCGACCGGCGGCGCGGCGGCGGCCGGCTCGGCGGTCCTGGAGCCGTCGCTGGTCGCCTGCTTCATGCTGGTCGACAGCGGCTGGGTCCGCTTGCAGCCGTCGCGGTACACCGCGATCGCCTTGAGCCCGAGCCGCCAGGCCTGGATGTAGGCGTCCTCGATGTCCTCGACCGTGCACTCGGTGGGCAGGTTGACCGTCTTGGAGATCGCGCCGGACAGGAACGGCTGGACCGCCGACATCATGCGGATGTGACCCATGTAGTGGATCGAGCGCGTGCCGTTCGAGGACCGGAACGCGCAGTCGAACACCGGCAGGTGCTCGTCCTGCAGGTGCGGCGCGCCCTCGATGGTGTCGTTGGCGTCGATGTACGCGACGATCGCCTCGACCTCGGCCTCGCCGTAGCCGAGCCGGGCCAGCGCCTCGGGCACGGTGTGGTTGACGATCTTGATCAGGCCGCCGCCGACCAGCCGCTTGTACTTGACGGTCGCGATGTCGGGCTCGATGCCGGTCGTGTCGCAGTCCATGAGGAACGCGATCGTGCCGGTCGGGGCGAGCACGGTGGTCTGGCCGTTGCGGAAGCCGTAGCGCTGGCCGAGCTCGATCGCGCCGTCCCACGCGTCCTTCGCCGCCTGCATCAGGTCGTGCGGCACGAACCCGCTGTCGATCCGGTCGACCGCCGCGCGGTGCTGGCGCATCACGCGGAGGAACGGCGACTCGTTGTCGGCGTAGCCGGGGAACGGCCCCGTCGCGTCCGCGGCGATCCGCGCCGACGTCCGATAGGCCTCGCCGCACATCACCGCGGTGATCGCGGCAGCATACGCCCGCCCGGGCTCCGAATCGTACGGTAGTGAACGGGACATCAGCAATGCCCCCAAGTTCGCGAATCCGAGCCCGAGCGGGCGGAACTGGTAGCTGTTCTCGGCGATCCGCTCGGTCGGATAGCTCGAGTTGTCGACGATGATCTCCATCGCCGTGATCGTGATCTGGCAGGCGCGCCGGAACGCCTCGACGTCGAGGTCCCCGCCGCCGATGCCACCGGGATCCGTCGACGTGGACGTGGCCTCCGTGGCGGGGCGCTGGAACTTGCGCAGGTTGAGCGACGCGAGGTTGCACGCCGAGTCGTCGAGGAACATGTACTCGGAGCACGGGTTGGACGCGTTGATCCGCCCCGTGTTGATGCACGGGTGCCAGTCGTTGATCGTCGTGTCGTACTGCATCCCGGGGTCGCCGCAGACCCACGCGGCGTCGGCCATCTTGCGCATCAGCTGGCGCGCCTTGTGGGTATCGAGCTTCTTGCCGCTGACCACCGCGCGGGTGTGCCAGTCGGCGTCGCGCAGCACCGCGTTCATGAACTCATCGGTGACCCGCACCGAGTGGTTGGCGTTCTGGTAGCTGACCGAGTCGTAGGCGCCGCCCACGACGTTGAAACCGCCGTCATAGCCGGCGTCGATCAGCGCCCACGCCTTCTTCTCCTCGACCGCCTTGCAGTCGATGAAGTCGACCACGTCCGGGTGGTCGATGTTGAGGATCACCATCTTGGCCGCGCGCCGGGTCTTGCCGCCGCTCTTGATCGCGCCGGCGAACGCGTCGAACCCGCGCATGAACGACACCGGCCCCGAGGCGGTGCCACCGCCGTTGAGGTTCTCGCGCGAGCTGCGCAGCGACGACAGGTTCGAGCCGGTGCCCGAGCCGTACTTGAACAGCATGCCCTCGGTCTTGGCCAGCCCGAGGATCGAGCTCATCGAGTCATCGACCGAGTTGATGAAGCACGCCGAGCACTGCGGCCGCGGCTCGACCCCGACGTTGAACCAGACCGGCGAGTTGAACGCCATCTTCTGGTGCAGCAGCAGGTGGACCAGCTCGTCGCGGAACGCCCAGCCGTCGGCCTCGGCCTTGAAGTAGCCGTCGGCCTTGCCCCAGCCGTAGATCGTGTCGGCGACCCGGCCGATCATCGCGCGCACCGAGGCCTCGCGCTGCGGCGTGCCCAGCGTGCCGCGGAAGTACTTCTGCACCACCACGTTGGTCGCCGTCTGCGACCAGCTCCGGGGGAACTCGACGCCGCGCTGCTCGAAGAACACCTTGCCGTCCGCGCCGCTGATCACCGCGTCGCGCAGCTCCCAGTCGACCGTGTCGAACGGATCGACGCCATGGCGCGTGAAGTAGCGCTCGATGGTGAGCCCGGGGCGCGGGTCCTTGATGACCCGCGACGAGACCGCCGAACGCGACGGTGACCCCGAAGCGGGCGACCGCCGGTCAGGCCGGTCGGAAGTGACGTCCCCGGTGGTGGCAGCGGCGGACTTGGCGAGCATGTGGACCCCTCCTTGCGATGATTCAGCGACAGATGTTGGCACAGCGGGTTGACAGTCTTTCGTCAGGTTTGATCGCCCGCGTTTCGGGCCCAGGCGATCGCCTTGCGTGACCGAACCACCCGCCCGCGAGATCGAGCGGGCGAGGTGACGAGCGGAAGCGACGCTATGTCGGCCCTACCGGCGCGCCTGGAGTGCGCCCGGAGGGCAAGATCGGGACGAACAGGGAAACCCTGTGAGATAACCGGGACTTATCTTGCGATTTCTGCGGGTCCTGAGGATGGCGGGATGAGCTCGAGAGCTGCGGTACCTTCTGTGCCCCACCCCGCGCCCCCGGAGAGGAGCCGGCCGGGGTGAGCTGGGATGATCCGGGATGAAAGATCCGAACGTTGCGGGATGTGGGCGCAGCAGCAGCCGCAGGGCTTCTCTTGTATCGAGGCCGCTGTACGCGGGCAAGAAAAACCGCCACTAGATTTGGGGGGTCCAGGGCCGAACGTGGCTATAGGTAGTGTGTCCAGGCCTGAGGCTACCTCGTGGACTAGCTGTGAATTGAGCGTGAACTGTGGGTGAATCAGTGGGCGTTTCCGAAGGACTTCTGACGGCTTGGAAAGGCCTGTGGAGAAGTCTGTGGAGTCGTCGCGCCGCGAGCCTTGAGGCTCGCTCACAGAGGAGATCTCGCCGCAAAAAATTTGACCGTGTGGCGGACCCGGGGCGGCCGGGTGACGGCCGGGGCCGCGGCAGCGGCTGGCCGGGCCACCGGGTCAGTGGTAACGGCGCAGCTCGGCGGCGGCGCGGCTGCGGATCGCGGCGCTGGGATGGTCGCGCGCGGTCTCCTCCAGGAACGGCAGCGCCGCGCTGCCGATGTCGTCGCGCAGGAAGCTGGCGAGGTCGTCGTTGTAGGTCGGCGTCGTGATGAAGCCGCGCAGCACGGTCTTGATCAGCTCGGGATCCGCCCGGTAGGTCGGATCGAGGTGGATCGCATCGCGAAACTGCTTGAGCCCCTCGGTCCAGTAGAACTTCGAGAAGCAGATCCGACCGGCGGTGTACGCGAGCGGGGCGGAGTCCGGATACTGGCGGCGCGCGCGGCGGAGCGCATCGAGCGCGGCCTCGCGATCGCCCTGGGCGGCGAGCTCGCTGGCGCGGGCGATGATCTCGCGGACCGGGCCGGCCGCGGCCGCCGAGCCAGTCGCCGCGCCCGAGCCCGCCGCGCCGGGGACGCCGGGCTCGCCGGGACCGGACGCTCTGCCACCGGCGAAGATCGCGACGACCGCGACGACCGCGACGACCGCGATCGCGGCGGCCAGCGCGGCGCCGGCGATCAGCGCCGGGCGGCGCCACCGGCGCGGCAGCCGCTCGTCCGGAGCCGGGCCGGGCGCGGTCGGCACCCGCGTCGGGCCGCTGACCTGGAGGCCGAAGAACGTGCCCGGCGCGCTCGCGTCCCCGGCGATCGAGGACCCGCGCGACGCGACGTGCGGAGGGGTGAATCCCCCGGCTTCGCCGGGGGAGAGGGGGCGGGCAGGCCCCCTCTCGATCAACAAATCCGCCAGCGCCTCGGCGCGGGTCGCTGCGCCCGGGATGGCAGCGCCGGCCGCCGCCTCGGCGCGGGTCCCCGCGACCGGGGTGGCCGCCCGCGCGCGGACGGCGGCGCCGGCCGCCGCCTCGGCGCGGGTCCCTGCGACCGGGGTGGCGGCACGCGCGCGGACGGCATCGCGCGCCGCGCTGGGGCGCCGGGTGCCGGCAGGCGCGGACGGATCGGGGATCGCGGCGATCACGTCGGCGGTCTGGACCTCGACCGCCGGCGGGTACGACGCGTCGGGCAGCAGATCTGCCGAGCGGAGCGAGATCGGTCCGCTGGGCGGGATCGGCGGGATCCGCTGCGACGGCCGGCGCACCGCGGCGTCCGGCACCGCGGCGTCCAGCGCGGCGGCGAACTCCTGGGCCGACGCGTAGCGCTCGTCGCGGTCCTTGGCGAGCGCCCTGGCGACCACCGCCTCGAGCTCGCCGAACCCGCCGCCCGGCAGCTTGTCATCGAGCCGCGGGATCGGCGACTGCAGGTGCATCCGGCAGACCTCGATCGGATCGTCGATCTCGGAGTGGAACGGCTTGCGCGCGGTGAGCAGCTCGAACAGCAGCACGCCGCACGCGTAGAGGTCGGCGCGCGGATCGAGGCCGGTGCCGCGGATCTGCTCGGGCGCCATGTACGCCGGCGTGCCGACCACGACGCCGGTCGTCAGGTTCTGGCTGCCGTCGTGCAGGCGGGCCAGGCCGAAGTCGAGGATCTTGACGTGGTCGCCCAGGCCGGTCTTCTGCGACAGCACCAGGTTCGCCGGCTTGATATCGCGATGGATGATGCCGAGCTCGTGGGCGTGGGCGAGGCCGGACAGCACCTGGCGCACGATCTCGACCGCGCGCCCGATCGGCTGCGGCCCGGTCGCGATCACCTCCTTGAGGTTCTGGCCGCTGACAAAGTCCATCACCACGTACGGCCGGTCGTGGTACACGCCGACGTCGAGCACCGAGGCGCAGTGCGGGTGCTCGAGCTTGGCCATCGCCATCGCCTCGATCTCGAAGCGCTTTCGCCCCGACAGCTCGTGCGGCAGCGCGTCGTGCAGCACCTTGACCGCGACGATCCGGCCGAGCTTGACCCGCTCGGCGCGGTACACCGTGCCCATCGCGCCCTGCGCGACCGGCTCGATGACCCGGTACCGGCCGTCGAGAATGGCACCGGTAAGATCGCCGCGTTCCACAGCTCCACGATACCGCAGGTGATATGCAGCGGGGGTGACAGCTCCGCCCCCTGCTCCGTGGGCTCGTTCGCACAGGCGGGCCCCGCCGCCCGCCGCCCGCCCGCCGGCCATCCCGTCGGCCCGGCATGGCTCGCGCCGCGCTGGTGATCCAGAGGGGGACTTCCCGCCCCCTGTGGCGCGGCAAAGCTCCGCCATTCGCCCCGCCGCGCGTCGCGTCGCGCGGCCAGAAGTCCAGCAAACCGCGATGCTCCCGCGGACCGGATCGTTCCAGCGCGGCAGAGGCAGCCTCGTCGCTGTCGGGATTGTCCTGGCAATCGCCGGGATGGCCGGCGGCGCGGGCTGCCGCCGCGACGACGCCGGCTCCGCTGCCCCGCCCGCGGTGGGCTCGTCGAACGCAGGCCCCGCCGCCGCACCGGCCGGCCCCGCGCTGCGCGTGGTGTCGCTCACCCCGTCGGCGACCGAGGTCGTCGCGGCGCTCGGCGCCACCGGCCTGCTGGTGGGCGTCGACGACTACTCGACGTATCCCCCCGAGGTCACCCGGCTGCCCCGGGTCGGCAGCTTCCTGACCCCCAACCTCGAGGCGATCGTCGGGCTCCGGCCGAGCCTGGTGATCGTCGACGACGTCCACGGCCAGATCGCGGGCGCGCTGAACGACGCCGGGATCGCGACCGTGGCCTGCGCGATCCACGCGCTGCCCGACCTCAAGGCCGCGCTGCGCGCGGTCGGCGCCCGGATCGGCAAGCCGGCCGACGCCGATCGCGTGGTCGCGGCGATCGACGCCGCGCTCGACCGCGCCGCGGCCCAGCGCCCGGCGAGGCGGCCGCGCGTGCTCGCGGTGATCGACCGCGAGGCCGGCGGGCTGGGCAACCTGGTCACCGGCGGCCCCGGCAGCTGGATCGACGAGCTGCTCGCGGTGGTCGGCGGCGACAACGTGCTGAGCGCCGCCGGGGTCCGCTACCCCAAGATCTCCGCCGAGGAGGTGCTGCGCGCCCGGCCCGAGGTGATCCTCGATCTATCGTACGCGGCGCGCGAGAGCATCGCCGCGTGGGACCGGCTCGCGGTCCCGGCGGTCGCCGCGCACCGCGTCCGCGCGATCACCGATCCGTTCCTGCTCGCGCCATCGCCGCGGGTCGCCGAGGCGCTCGCCGCGCTGGCCGGCGCGATTGATTGATCGATCGATAGGGGGCCTTCCCATAACCCCCCTCTGGGGGCTCTCGCGGCACAGCCGCGAGATTCACCCCTCCGCGCGCCGGCCCGCGCGGCCCTGCACCTGCGAGATTAGGGGACCTTTCCGCCCCTCTCCCGCAGCAGAGCCGCGAGATTCACCCCTCCCCGCGCCGGGCCGCGCGGCCCTGCACCTGCGCATGCGTGCTGGTTGATCCATGGGGGCTTTCCCGTCTCGCCGCGTTCGAGGACGATCCGCTCGAGGAGCAGGTTACCCGCCCCCGGTCGCGGCGGCGCCGCACGAGCTTGCGCCAGCGCGTTTCCGCCGCCGTCGCCGGCCGACTACAATCCGCGCGCATGGCCCATCTCGAGCTCCACGGCGTGTCGATCGCGCTCGGCCGCCGCGACGTGGTGCGCGAGGTGACCGCGGAGGTCCGCGCCGGCGAGCTGGTGGTGGTCGTCGGGCCCAACGGCGCGGGCAAGACCACCCTGCTGCGCGCGATCGGCGGGCTGGTCGCGCCGCGCGCCGGGACGATCCGCGTGCTCGGCCGCGATCCGCTGCGCGCGCCGCGCCGCGACATCGCGCGCGAGCTGGCCTACCTGCCGCAGCACTACGAGCTGGCGTTCCCGTTCGCGGTCGAGGAGGTCGTGCTGCTCGGCCGCTACGCGCGCCACAAGGGCCTCGGGCTGGCCGGTGACGGCGACCTGGCGGCGGCCCGGCAGGCGATGGCGGCGTGCGACGTCGCGCACCTGGCGAGCCGGCGGTTCGACGAGCTGTCGGGCGGCGAGGCGCGCCGGGTGATCGTCGCCCAGGCGCTGTGCCAGGGTGCGCGCTGCCTGCTGCTCGACGAGCCGACCACCGGGCTCGATCCGGCACACGCGCGGGCGATCTTCGAGCTGATCCGGACCCAGTGCGACGCCGGCGCCGCGGCGATCGCGGTGACCCATGATCTCGACCTCGCGCTGCGCCACGGCGGGTCGATGTGGCTGGTCGCCGACGGCCGGATCGCGGCGCGCGGCGCGCCGGCCGACGTGCTCGCCGGGCCGTCGACCCGCGCCGCGTTCGGCGTGGCGATCCATGTCGGCGAGCTGCCGTCGGGCGCGCGGTTCGCGGTGCCGGCATGAGTGGCTTCGTGACCGGGCGCGCCGGCCGGCTGACCCGGCGGCGGCTCGCGGTCGCGCTGGCGATCTGCGCCGCGGTCACCGCCGCGTGCGCGCTGATCGCGCCGCTGGTCGGCGTCGTCGTCGACCGCACCGGCTGGCACCTCGCATGGATGGGGTCGTCCGCGCTCGACCCCGGCTCGCCGGACCACGCGATCCTGTGGGCACTGCGGGTCCCGCGCGTGCTCGCCGCGCTGGTCGCCGGCGCGGCGCTCGCCGGCGCGGGCTGCGCGCTGCAGGCCCTGCTGCGCAACCCGCTGGCCGAGCCGTTCACGCTCGGGATCTCGTCGGGCGCGTCGCTCGCGGCGGTGCTGGCGATCCGGCTCGGCGTCGAGAGCGTGTTCGGGTTCGCCGGGATCGGCGGCGCGGCGCTGCTCGGCTCCGCCGGCACGCTGGTCGTGGTGTGGCGGCTC
>DATAPF010000008.1:0-11111 GCA_036265355.1 Kofleriaceae bacterium
ACCCCCCCGCGCGTCGCGTCGCGCGGATCTTCATCCCCTGGCTCGCTGTCTGCGTGCGGCTCATTCTCGCGGATGCCGTCGGCGCTTTCCGGATCCGTGTCAGGGGAAGTATCTCGGCTCGTCTCACCAGGTGACGACGAGGTCGGCGGCGAAGAGGAGGGCGACGAGCTGGTCATGGTCGAGCGGGCCGGGCGGCAGCGGCGCGGTGTGCGGTGCGCCGCCGCGCACCAGCGCCATGGGCTGGAGATACACCACCCAGTCGCGATCGGCCACCACCGGCGGCAGTGCGTCGGCGGCGCCCGGTCGCACCAGGTGGAGCACGGTCCTCACGTCCAGACCTCGACGCGCGCGGCTCGGGCCAGCGCGGCGGCGAGCGCGGCGCCGGCCAGCGCGCCGACCGGGTGACCGAACGAGCGCAGGGTGTCGGCGGCGCGGCGCGCCAGCAGGGTGGCGAGCGCGGCGTCGACCTCGCCGCTCGCGTCGGTCGTGACCTCGATCGCGACCTCGACCCGCGCTCCGCGCAGCGTGAGCCCGAGGGCGGCGCGCAGGGCCTCGGCCTGGCGATGCGGATCGCGGGTGCGGACGACGACGAGCACCGGCGGGGACGTCATGTCAGCGCGACCACGCGATCCGAGGTGGCGACCACCGCCGCGTGGTCGTCCTGGCTGCCGCGCACCACGCCGTCGGGCAGCGCGAGGCCGGCGGCGCTGTTCGAGCACGCGGTGAGCTCGCAGTCGGCGTCGAGCAGCGCGGCGACCACGTCGGGCGCGCCGGCGAGCGCCTGGCAGCCGGCGTCCATCGCGAACATCGCCACCTCGTGGCGGGCGCGGCGGGCGGCGAGCGCGAGCGCCGCGGCGCAGCCGAGGTCGCCGCCGGTCGCGAGCACGATCCCAAGCTTCACGGCGGTCCTCCGATCCCACGGGGGGCGCTGCCCCCCGCCCCGCCGGCCGAGCCGTCGGGGTCCCCACCCCCCGTCTCGCTGCGCTCGACCGCGCTCCCGGCCGACCACCGGGCGACCTCGACGTAGTCGCGCGCGGCGTCGGACCACGCGAACTGGGCGACCTCGGTGATCGCGCGGTCGGCGACGCCGATCACGACGTGCTGCACCGGGTACGCCGGGCCGGCGGGCGTGGCGGCGAGCCGGCGATCGATCGCCGACAGGTAGGCGCGGCCGTGGGTGTGCGAGTGGTAGACGACCCGCGCCGGGCGCGCGGTGTCGAAGCTGCGCGCGAACGCGAGCAGCTCGGCGCCCGCGATCACGAACCCGGTGTCGGCGCCGCGCTCCGGGGCGATCGGGTGATCGCCGTCGGCCTGGGCGTTGCGGCACGCCACGGCGGCGTCGACCGCGCCGGGCGCCGCGCCGACCAGGTAGCCGCAGCACTCGTCGGGGAACGCGGCGACCGCGTGGGCGTAGATCGCCGCGAGCACGTCGCCGGGGATCGCGATCGGCGTCACCGGTCGATCGCGTCGGCCATCCAGCGCACGGCCGCGAGCCCGCCGCGCCAGGACGCGAGCGCGGCCGCGTCGCCGTCGCGCGTCGTGGTCGGCCACCACGCCGGCCGGGGGGACAGCGCGATGTTGCGGCCGGCACCATCGGCGACGACCGCGGTATCGGCACCGTGCGCGGCGATGTCGGCGACCTGCTCGGGGCTCGCGCCGCGCAGCACCAGCGTGCCGACGCCGCCGGCGACGAGGTAGCGCGCGCAGGTCAGCTCGGCCTCGGGCTCGCTCTCGTGCAGCTCGATCCGCGCCGCCGCCACCATCAGCGCGGTCTGGCCGAGCCCGCCGACGTCGGGCAGCAGGATGTGACGGGCGTAGCGCCGGACCTGCTCGTCACGCATCGGCGGATTCCGCGGCCCCGGCGCCGCCTGCGATCGCCGGCACGATCGCGACCTCGTCGCGCTCGGACAGCTTGGTCTCCAGCCCGGACAGCCCGCCGATGTCATCGGCGCCGACGAAGATCCGGATGAACGGCTTGACCGCGCCGTTGTCGAGCAGCCTGGCCGCGATCCCGGGGTGGCGGCGGTCGAGCTCGGCGAGGGCGTCGCGCACGGTGGTCGCCGCGACCTCGACGTCGGACGCGCCGCCGGTGAAGCTACGCAATGCGGTGGGGACTCGAATGCTCGGCATCAGGGGACTCCGCGACGCGCACGGGCGTCACAAAAGGGGAGATCGGCGCGCACGCACACGCCGGACAATCCGCGCGCGGCGCGAACCGCACGATCCGGGGATCGGGGCAGCGCCGGAGGTCGTCGAACACCACGAGCACGCCGGCGTGCATGCGCTCGCCGCGCAGCAGCGACAGCGCGAACGCCGCGGCCGCTCCGCCGATCGCACCGACCACCGGGCCGAGCACGCCGGCGTCGGCGCAGCTCTCCGCCTCGACCGGGTCCTCGAACAGGCAGCGGTAGCATGCGGCACCGGGCGCCCCGACCATCGCGTTGCCGCCGTAGCGCAGCGCAGCGGCGATCACGTAGCACCGGCCGTGAGCCACCGCCCAGTCGGCGACCGCGAACTTGGTCCCCGGATCGTCGCTCGCATCGATCACCGCGTCGGCGTCGGCGCCGAGCTCGTCGGCGGTCTCGGCGGTCCACCGCGCGACCACCGCGCGCGCCGCGCCGCCCCGCGCGACGACGCGGTCGGCGAGCCGCTCCGCCTTGGGCTGGCCGAGGTCGGCGGCGGTGAACTGGATCTGGCGGTGCAGGTTCGACAGCTCGACGGCGTCATGATCGACGATCGTGAGCTCGATGCCGGCCGCGCCGAGCGCTAGCGCGATCGGTCCGCCGAGCCCGCCGGCGCCGACCAGCGTCGCGCGCAGCGTCACGACGCACCCTTGCCGCACACGGCGCAGCGGCCGTCGGCGCCGATCTGACCGCTGCAGCCCGGGGTGGGACACGGCTCGTGGTCGCCGGCGGCCGGCGCTGCGGCGGCCGCTTCGATGGGGCGGTCGACGCCGCGCTCGCTCGGGGGGGCGTCCTGGCGGGAGTCGATCGCCGGGCCTGCCTCGGGACCCGCCGAGGCCGATCCGGGCTCGCTGGTCGCCGCGACCGCGGGGGTCGATGCGGGCTCGCTGGTCGCCGCGACAGCGGGGGTCGATGCGGGCTCGCTCGGCGGCGCCGCCGCCGCCGCCGGGATCTCGGAGGCGCGGCGGCCGCAGACCTTGCAGCGACCATCCGGGCCGATCACGCCGATGCAGGCGCCGTCGGGGCACAGCTGGCGCGCGGACCACACGCCGGACGGCGCGACCACGACCCCCGGCTCGGGGGCTTCGGCGCCATCGCCATCGCCATCGCCGTCCTCCTCCTCCTCATCGTCATCCTCGTATTCGTCGTCGTCGCCGTCCTCGTCACCGTCCTCGTCGTCGTCCTTCCCCTCCTCATCCTCTGCGGGAGCGGTTGCGAGGTTCGCCTCGTCCGGGTCCTCCGGATCGATCAGGCCGCGGTTGCGCTCGTCGCCCCAGTTCGGTGCGGCGCGGCCGCACACCTTGCAGGTCCCGTCGGGCCCGATCACGCCGACGCAGGTGCCGTCGGGGCATAGCTGGCGTTGATCCCATTCACCGACGGCCATGGTCGCCTCCCAGCAGGTCGAACAGCTCCTCGGAGCGGTGGAACGTGAGCAGCACATCGCCGAGCCGGAGCACCGATCCCGGCGGCAGCGGGGTCTCCCGGCGCGGCTCCAGCGGCGCCGCGTCGAGCCAGCTGCCGTTCTTGGAGCCGGCGTCGGCGACGACCCAGCCATCGGCCTGACGGACGTAGGCGTGCAGCCGCGACACGGACGGATCGGCGATCACCACGTCATTGTTGCCGGTCCGGCCGATCGTGATCCGATCGCGGAACGACGCTCCCGGCTTCTTCGCGAGCGGATACAGCTCCATCTCGACAGGCTCCGGGGTGAATCTGCCATGCGGCAGGGTCTCGTCCACCGATTCGCCCAGGTCTTCATCGATCGTCATCGTCAGGGTGCCCGGCCCCGGGCCGGGCTCGGGCGCGTGGGCGCGAAAGCGCAGCAGGACGGCGGGCGCGGCCGCCGCCAGGAACTCGTCCCGCCCCAGCCCGAGCAGGTGGCGGTAGTGGGCGGCGGCGTCCATCGCGGTGCTTATCGCCCACGGGGGCCGGCGCGGCAAGCGCTCTCGGCGGGCATCGCGCGTGTCGTCGGATCGGCGCAAATTCGCGGTTTGACACGCCCGCTATGCGCAAGGTAAACGTGCCGGGTCATGTACGACACGTCCGATATTCGCAAGGGTCTCAAGGTGCTGATGGACGGGAACCCGTACACCATCGTCGAGTTCCAGTTCGTGAAGCCCGGCAAGGGCGCCGCGTTCACCCGCACCAAGTTCAAGAACCTGCTCACCGGCGCTGTCGTCGAACGCAACATCCGGTCGGGCGAGAAGCTCGAGCCGGCCAACGTCGAGACCCGGGACATGCAGTTCCTCTACAAGGAGGGCGGTGACCTGGTCTTCATGGACCAGACCAGCTACGAGCAGGTCACGATCAGCGCCGACCTGATCGGCCCGTCGCACGATCTGATGAAGGACAACCTGCCGTGCACGGTGGTGTTCTTCAACGAGCGCCCGGTCGACGTCACCCTGCCGACGTTCGTGTTCCTCGAGGTCACGGCGTCCGAGCCCGGCGTGCGCGGCGACACCAGCGGCAACGTCACCAAGCCCGCGACTGTCGAGACCGGCGCCAGCGTCGACGTCCCGCTGTTCATCCGGATCGGCGACACGATCAAGATCGACACGCGCACCCACGAGTACGTCGAGCGCGTCAACAAGTGACCGTGCCGGTCCGCGGCCGCGTGCTCGCGGTCGACGGCGAGCTCGCGATCGTGCGCGGCGAGCGCGGCGATGCGCGGATCCCGGCGCGCGCCGGCTGGCGCCCCGGCGATCTGGTCGACGGCGACGCCGTGGTGCAGCCGTTCGGCGGCGGTGACTACCCCGGCCCGACCACCGAGGTCGCCCGGCTGCCGCGCAACCGGCTCGACCGGCTGGCCGCCCGCAGCGCGGCGATGGCGGCGCTGCGCCGGTTCTTCGCCGAGCGCGACTTCCTCGAGGTCGAGACCCCGCTCCTGGTGCCAAGCCCCGGCCTCGAGATCCACCTCGACGCCGTCACCGCCGGCGGCGGCTACCTCATCACCTCGCCCGAGTACCAGATGAAGCGGCTGCTCGCGGCCGGCTGCGAGCGGATCTACCAGGTCTGCAAGTGCTTCCGCGCCGGCGAGCGCGGCCCGCACCACGCCGCCGAGTTCACCATGGTCGAGTGGTACCGCGGGTTCGCCGAGCTCGACGCGATCGCGCGCGACACCGAGCAGCTGGTCGCCGCGGTCCTCACCGCGGTCGCCGGGTCGCCGGTCGCCCGGGTCGCTGGGCGCGCGATCGACGTCGCGCCGCCGTGGCCGCGGCTCACCGTGCGCGACGCGATGCGCCGGTGGGCCGGCATCGAGGTCGCGGGCGACGAGCCGGCCGCGGCCCTGGTCGCCGCGGTGCGCGCCGCGGGCATCGCGGTCGCCGATGGCACGGCGTGGGACGACGCGTTCTTCGCCGCGTTCCTCGCCCGGGTCGAGCCCCAGCTCGCCGCGCTCGATCGCCCGGTCCTGCTCGAGGACTGGCCGGCACCGCTCGCCGCGCTGGCCCGCCGCAAGCCCGGCGATCCGCGCACCGCGCTGCGGTTCGAGGCCTATGTCGGCGGCATCGAGCTCGCCAACGCGTTCGGCGAGCTGACCGATCCGGTCGAGCAGCGCGCGCGGTTCGAGCGCGATCAGGCGACCCGCCGCGCCCGCGGCAAGCCGGCCTACCCGATCGACGACCGGCTGCTCGCCGCGCTGGCCGAGGGCCTGCCACCGTCGGCCGGCATCGCGCTCGGCGTCGACCGGCTCGTCATGCTGGCGACCGGCGCCGAGACCATCGACGGCGTGCTGACGTTCGCCGCCGCCGAGCTATGACTACGGCATCTCCATCAGCGTCCAGTACTTGTTGAGCGTGCTCATCACCTCGGCGAACGCGTGGAACGTGACCGGCTTGAGCAGGTAGCCGGCGACGTTGAGCTGGTAGGCCTCGACCCGGTCGCGATCCTCGTTGGAGGTGGTGAGCACGATCACCGTGATCGCGTGCAGCGCCGGGTCGGCGCGGATCTCGCGCAGGAGCTCGATCCCGCTCATCCGCGGCATGTTGAGATCGAGCAGCACCAGCCGGCGCGCCGCCGGGACGCTGTCGCTGCGCAGCAGGCTCAGCGCCTCGATGCCGTCGGTGGCGACGAACAGCTTGTTGGTGATGTTGGCCCTGGAGAAGGCGCGCTTGACGGTCATGACGTCGACCTCGTCGTCGTCGACCAGCAGGATGTTGAGCGCGTGATCAGCCATGGGGAGCTTCCTCGTGAGCGGCCGGCCAGGTGAACCGGAACGTGGCGCCGCGGCCGAGCTCGGACTCGACCCAGGCCTGGCCGCCGTAGCTCTCGACGATCTTGCGGACCACCGACA
Source organism: Kofleriaceae bacterium (assembly GCA_036265355.1). Taxonomy (GTDB): domain Bacteria; phylum Myxococcota_A; class Polyangia; order Haliangiales; family Haliangiaceae; genus JABFXX01. The sequence continues at coordinate 6,475 of DATAPF010000008.1, forward strand.
GGCCGATGCCGGTGCTCTCGACCTTGTCGCGGCGCTCCAGGGTCTGGAACAGGCCCCAGATCTTGTCGGCGAACTCGCGCGCGATGCCGATCCCGTCGTCGGCGACCGAGAACTCCCAGCGCCGGCCGCGGCGCTGCGCGGCGATCTTGATCGTGAGCTCGCGGTCGGCGTTGTACTTGATCGCGTTGCCGATCAGGTTGAGCAGGATCTGCTGGAGCTGGACCCGCGATGTGAACAGCTGCGGCAGCGGCCCGGCGATCTCGAGGCGCGCCGTGGCGGGCGGCGCGAGCAGCTCCCAGACCTCGGTGGCCAGCGCGGCGGCGTCGACGCTGACCTGCTCCTTGCTGTCGCGGCCGGCCCGGCTGTACGCGAGGATGCCGGCGATCAGGTTCTCGAGCCGGACGACCCGACCGCGCAGCAGCTGGAGGTGGCCGCGGGTCTGATCGTCGAGCCGGTCGCCGAGGTCGTCCTCGATCCACTGGCCGAGGTTGGCGATGCCGCGCAGCGGCGCCTTGAGATCGTGGCTCGCGACGTAGGCGAACTGGTCGAGCTCGCGGTTGGAGCTCTCGAGCGCGGTGATCAGCTCGCGGGCCTCCTCGAACAGCCGCGCGTTGTCCATCGCGATCGCCGCGGTCGCGGCGACGCCGGCGATCAGCCGCTCGGTCTCCTCGGTGAACACCCCCGGCGCGGCGTGGCCGAACGCCAGCGCGCCGATCGTGCAGCCGCTGCGGCCGATCACCGGCACCGCGAGGTAGCTCGTGACCCCGAGCGCGTCGTGCGACGCCCACGCCGGGTCGCGCCGCAGGTCGGCGATCCGGACCAGCTGCGGCTGGCCGAGGGTACGGCCGGCGAGCTCGAGCAGGCCGGGTGCGCCGGACGCGCCGGCGATCGCGTGCTGCACGACGCGGTCGATCAGGCGCTCGGCGGGGCGCGCGGCAGGGCGATCGGACGGCTGCTCGGTGTGGTAGAGGAACGCGCCGGTCTGCGCGCCGGCGAGCCGGGTGGTCGCGTCGATCACCTTCTGCGCCAGCGCCTCGCGCTCGAGCACCGCGGTGAGCTGCTGGCCGAGCACGTGGAGCGCCTCGAGGTCGCCGGCGTGCTTGCGCAGCGCGGCCTGGGCGGCGCGCCGCGCCTCGTCGGCGAGCTTGCGCGCGATCCCGAGCGCGAGCGCATCGGCGATCGCCGACAGGCCATTGAGCGTGTCGTGGTCGAGCTTGCGCCGCGAGTAGATCGCCATCACGCCGACGATCCGGTCCTCGATCCGCAGCGGGTAGCCGGCGAACGCGACGATCTTCTCGCGCTCGACCCACTCGGTCCCGCCGACCCGGGCGTCGGTCGGCACGTCGTTGGTGAGGTACGGGACGCCGTCGTCGGCGATCGCGCCGACCTGGTGATCGTCGAACCCGAGGGTCGCGAACGCGGCGTCGAGCGGGGTCGCGATCCCCGCGCCCGCGCCGAGCTGCAGGCTCCGGGCCTCGGCGTCGACCGTCCAGATCCGGGCGAGCGCGGCGCCGAGGTTGCGGACCATCGCGTCGGCGCACCGGCGCAGCGCGGCGTGCAGCGAGTCCTCGCGGGTCAGCGCGTCGCCGATCTCGCCGAGCAGCAGCGCGGCGCGGGCCTGGCCGTTCTCGATCGTGTGGGCGTGGACCTGGCGCAGGCTGATCAGCAGACCGCCGTCCGGAGTGGGCCGGGCGCGCGCCTGGCACCAGCCGACCGACGGCAGCACGCTCTCGGTCAACAGCTCGGTGCGATCGGACATCGCGTAGCGGAACCCCGACGCGAACGCCGCATGCTCGAGCGCCGGGCAGCGCTCCCACAGCGTCGCACCCGTCGCGCCGAGCATGCGCTCGGCCTCGGGGTTGGCGTAGGTGATCCGCCAGTCGCGGCTCACGACGACGACGCCGTGCGGCAACAGATCGAGGATGGTCTGCGGTTCCACCACCTGCGGGACAGAAGCGGTCGCGGCCACGCAGGCACGATACGGGACCGTTTCCGAGGCGCACGGCCGGGGTCCGTGATGCGAGCGTGAGGTGGCTTGCGCTGAGCGCGTTCGCTCGTCGTGCTCGAGCGCCACACGTGATCGCGGTTGCGTGCGGCTTCGCCCGTCGAGCGCGAGCGCCGCACGCTCGTCGGGGGGCGCGCTGCCGGGCGGCGTCGCGGGAGCGCTTTGCAATCAGCGGATTACCGGTTAGCGTCGGCGTCCGGCCGCGGGAGCGCAGCGTGATCGATCACGACGACTGTCCCAGCGAGAACGAGATCGTCGGATTCCTGGAGGGCACGCTATCGGATCCGGAACGAGCGCGGATCGAGCGCACTGTGCAACTTGCGAACGCTGCCGGGAGGGCTCGCCCACGCGACGCAGGACGCCGTGGCGGTCGCGTCGTCCGGTGACGGCGCCGCGCGCCCGCTGCGCCGCGAGATCGAATCGGTCGTCCAGGGCGTGCTGCTCGACGCGGCGTCCAGCGACGAGCTCGTGGGCCAGCGGATCGGGCGGTTCGAGCTGCTCGCGGTGCAGGGCCGCGGCCAGTTCGGGACCGTGGACCGCGCGCGCGACACCCAGCTCGGCCGCCACGTGGCCGTCAAGGTGATGTGGCGCACCCGGCGGGACCGCGCGACGCTGGAGGCGCTGTTCCACATCGAGGCCGCGGCGGCGGCGCGGCTGCAGCACCCCAGCATCGTCACGCTGCACGACCACGGCGAGTTCGACCCGCTGGCGCACTCGGCGCTGTCGCAGGTGCTCCACACGCTGGGCGAGGAGGACCGGATGCGCGACGAGGCCCGGATCGCGTTCGAGCGATCGCGCGGCCTGCGGCTCGACGAGCGCCTGCTGGTCGAGGCGCGCTACCTCGAGGCGATCGATCAGTGGTCGCAGGCGCAGGCGCTGGCGCTGCGCCGCGTGGTCCGCCTCCTGCTACCGGACGACCTGAGGGCCGGGCTGGAGCTGACCGACGCGCTCGAGCAGCATGCTCAGCTCGCGGAAGCCGCAGTGGCTGGAGCAAGGCGAGCTCGCGCCGGCGTTCGCGCAGCTCGAGCGGGTCCGGCTGTCCGGCGCGAGCCGCGGCTTCGAGCTCAAGCTGCTCGGCGATCCAGGCGGTACCGCTGCGCGGACCGGGGCTTGCCTACCGCACGCTCGGCCACGAGCTGGTGTTCTGGCGTGGCGCGCCGCAGCGGATCGCCACCGTGCCCGGCTGGCCGGAGCCGGTGCATGTTGCCGGGGCGCCGAACGACGATCTGGTGGTGTGGAGCGCGTACGCCGATGGGCTCCTGGTCACCCACGATGCGGGGGAGACGCTGCTATCCACCGACGGAGCGTCGATCCACCACGTGGCGCTCCATCCGGCCTGGCCGAACCCGCGGCGCGTGCTCGCCGCGGTCGCGTCCGGTGAGGTGTTCGACCTCGACGTCGCCGGGCCACGATGACCAGTGCCTGTAGCCGGCGTCACGGCGCGGCGGCTTCGGCGGTCCGGCGATCGCGCCGCGGGCGGCCGCCACCGTTGCCGTCGGCGCTGCGCCGGGTGCGCTCGAGCAGCGGCTTGACGAACTGACCGGTGTAGCTGGTCGCGATCCGCGCGACCTGCTCGGGCGTGCCGGTGGCGATGACCTGGCCGCCGGCGGCGCCGCCCTCGGGGCCCAGGTCGATGATCCAGTCGGCGGTCTTGATGACGTCGAGGTTGTGCTCGATCACGAGCACGGTGTTGCCGCCTTCGACCAGGCGCTGCAGCACCTCGAGCAGCTTCTTGACGTCGCCGAAGTGCAGGCCGGTGGTCGGCTCGTCGAGCAGGTACAGCGTGCGGCCGGTCTGGACCCGGGCGAGCTCGCGGGCGAGCTTGACCCGCTGGGCCTCGCCGCCCGACAGCGTGGTCGCGGGCTGGCCGAGCGCCAGGTAGCCGAGGCCGACGTCGACCAGCGTCGACATGATCCGCGACAGCTGCTTGTGGTGCTGGAACAAGACCGCGGCCTCGTCGATCGGCGTGTCGAGGATCTCGGCGATGTTCTTGTCCTTGTAGGTCACGCGCAGGGTGGCGTCGTTGTAGCGCTTGCCCTTGCAGACCTCGCAGGTGACGAACACGTTGGGCAGGAAGTGCATCTCGACCTCGCGCACGCCGGCGCCCTCGCAGGCCTCGCAGCGCCCGCCGCCTTGCTTGGCCGAGACGTTGAACGAGAACCGGCCGGCCTGGTAGCCGTAGGTCCGGGCCTGCGGCACCTGGGCGTAGAGCTCGCGGATCAGGTCGAACGCCTTGGTGTAGGTCGCCGGGTTGGAGCGCGGCGTGCGGCCGATCGGCTGCTGATCGATCACGATGCACTTGTCGATCTTGCCCAGCCCGGTCAGCTCGTCGTACGGGCCGACCCGCTCGGTCGAGCGGTGCAGCATCCGGTTGAGCGCGGGGTAGAGCGTGGCGTTGATCAGCGATGACTTGCCGGCGCCCGACACGCCGGTGACCGCGACCATGACGCCGAGCGGGATCTCGACGGTGACGTTGCGCAGGTTGTGCTCGCGCGCGCCGGTCAGCTTGACCCAGCTGGTCGGCGCGCGGCGCTCGGTCGGGACGTCGATGCGCTCGGCGCCGGCGAGGAACCGCCCGGTGATCGACTGCGGGCTGGCCTTGATGTCCTCGGGGGTGCCCTCGGCGACGACG
>DATAPF010000009.1:0-35444 GCA_036265355.1 Kofleriaceae bacterium
GCCGTGGCCGGCCCCCCGGGCGACCAGCTCGACCAGCACCCGCGCGGTCGCCGGGTGGAGCCGGGCCGGGTAGCCGTGGAACGGGTGGGTCAGCGACTCGGCGACGTCGTGGTCGACCTGGGGGGCGCGCAGCGCGGCGACCAGCGCCGCGGCGCTCGCCGGCGCGCCGTCGGAGACGATCCGGCCCGGCGCGCGGGGCATCGACAGAGCTCGGCGCTGTGCAGCCACGGCGGGACCCTAGCGCAAGTTGCCGTGCGCGGGGCCGACCGGGGGGTGTCCCTGTTCAGGGCCACCCCCCGGCCACCATCTTCCGTCCGTTCCTCGCTGCGCTGTTCCACCGAGACGCGCCTCTGGCGCGCCTCGTCGGGCTTCGCTCGGCCCGGACCAGGGCGTTGCCTGCGCGCCCGATCCGCGGGCGTCCGGCGGATGGTAGAACCCGCGCATGCCCATGCCGCTGGAGATCATCGGCCTCGGAAAGCGCGAGGTCCGGTTCGTGTGGGACGAGGGCGACGAGGACGTGTGGGGGGCCCGCGAGCTGCGGATCCGGTGCAGCTGCGCCCACTGCCAGTCCGAGGCCACCGGCGAGCGGCTGCTCGACCCCGCGACGGTGCCCGCCGACCTCATCGTCAAGGACATGCACCTGGTCGGCAACTACGGGATCGGGATCCACTTCTCGGACGACCACACCACCGGGATCTTCCGGTTCCGCGAGCTCAAGCGCGCGCGGTGACCGTCCCGGCGACGGGCGCGCGTCGGCCGCCCGCGCTGACGCTGGCGACCTGGGGGGCCGCGCATCCGGCCACGGCGGCGGCCGACCGGGGAGCGCGGATCCGGCGGCTGCCGGGGTCGACGATCCGGGGACGCGCCGGGCGTCCGCTCGACCTCCGCCCACCCCGGCACGGCGCGGCCGCGACGCCGCTGTCATACTGCTCGCCGGGAGCGCGCCGCAACTCCTCGTTCTTCGGAGCGCGTGTGCGCGAGGCCGCCGGGTGGGTCGCGGGGCGGCGGGCCGGGGAGGATCGCGGCGCGCGGACCCGTACAACTGCACGGCCCTCGAGCGACCGCGCGGGGACGCGGTGGCCGCGGGCGCGCGCTCGTTGTGATATCGTCCGATACTCCGGGAGAGACTATGAGATCACGCGTCGTGTTCGTGATTGGGATGGTGATCTGCGCGCTGGCGATCCGTCAGGCGCATGCCCAGCCCGCTGATGCGCTCAACAAGGCGCAAGCGGCATTCGACAAGGCCCAGCTCGATTACCTGCAGGGCAAGTACGATGACGCCGCCCAGGGCTTCATCGACGCGTTCGCAGCGCGCCCGTTCCCGCAGTTCCTCTACAACGCGGGCGCGAGCTACCACATGAAGGGCAAGAAGGCGTCGGATCCCGACGCCTACCAGAAGGCGGTCGACGCCTACCGCAGCTACCTCGAAAAGGAACCCCAGGCGTCGGACAAGGCCAAGGTCGAGAAGGCGATCGGCGTGCTCGAAGCCGAGATCAAGCGGCTCAAGGAGCAGCCCGGCGCCGGGACCGGCAGCGGCCAGCCCGGGACCGGCAGCGCCGCGCCGCCGGCCGCCCCGTCGCAGGAGGTCGAGCAGCTCGGGGACGCCAAGCCGCGCGGCCTGGTCGTGGTCGAGAGCGATCCGTCGAACGCGACGATCTACCTCGACGACAAGCGCAAGGGGCCGTTCGCGACCACGCCATGGTCGGGCAGCCTCGATGGCGACCACAAGATCATCATCGAGAAGCGCGGCTACACCGTGGTCGAGCGCCCGGTGTCCGCCGATCCGAGCAAGCTGTTCGTGCTATCGGCGTCGATGGCGCAGCAGAGCTTCCTCGGCTGGGTCGAGATCACGTCCAACGTTCCGGGCGCCGACATCTTCATCGACGACAAGACGGTCGGCGCGGTCGGCCGCACGCCGCTGTCGCAGAACATCAAGCCCGGCAAGCACACGTTCTGGATCACCGCCGATGGCTACGACGAGTACCGCCAGGAGGTCGAGGTGATCCCCAACGAGACCCACACGGTCAAGGCCCAGCTCAAGGGCTCGCCGGTCGGCAAGCTCAACGTCACCGGCCTGGGCATCGAGGACGCGACGATCGTCGTCGATGGCAAGCTGCTGTGCGAGCGCGGGCCGTGCCTCAAGAGCCTGCAGCAGGGCGAGCACACGATCACCGTGACCCGCCCCGACTTCAAGCCGTACACCAAGCGCATCACGATCCAGGCCAAGACCGAGACCCAGGTCCGGATCACGCTGGCGCCGACCCCGAGCCGGAGCGACGCGATCGTCGCCTACGTGCTCGCCGCTGGGTTCGGCGTCGGCGGCCTCGTGCTCGGCAAGCAGGCCAACGACTATCGCGACGCTCTCAAGAAGGAGATCGCCACCGGCAACCCGCCGCCGGACTCCAACGACCCGCGGTTCACCAAGGGCAAGATCTTCGCGATCTCCGCCGACGCGGCCTACGCGGTCGCCGGCATCACCGCGCTGACCGCGGTGTACTACACGTTCCGCGACAAGGGCGCACCGTCGACCGGCCTGATCGACGTCCGCGCCCTCGCGCTGCGACCTGAACTCGGACCCGGCTATGCCGGCCTCGCCATGGGAGTGAGCTGGTGATGCGCACGACGATGCTGTTCCTCGCGGCCGGCGCCACCGCGCTCGGCGCCTGCAAGTGGACCGAGTTCGACGACCTCCAGAACCAGACCTGGGCCGGCTCGACCGAGAAGCCCAACATCAAGTCGTCGGACTACGGGATCGCGATCCAGCGCGGCGCCACGCTCACCACCGGCGGGACGCTGGTCGTGATCGGCGCCAACCAGCCGACCTACTCCGAGCTCGCCTACGACGCGCAGGGCGGCTCCAAGCTGACCTCGAACACGCTGGAGCTCAACACGCAGTTCGGGATCGGCACGCTCGACCCGCAGCCGATCGTGATCGCCGACCCCAGCACCGACGACATCGCGTTTCTCGTCAACGGCGGCGGCAGCCAGGTCCTCGGCCTGGTCGGCACCGGCACGCTCGAGCGCCACGATCTGTTCATCGCGCCGAGCACGGTCGACGCCGCGACCTACATGCAGCCGCCCAAGCGGCCCGATACCATGGCCGCGCAGCCGCCGCGCCCACTGGTCGCGTCGGGCGACTACGTGCTCGGTGTGTTCACCAGCCCCGAGCCCGCGGTCGACTCGATGAGCATGCACCTCCGCTGCAAGCTCACCGAGGGCAGCGCGCCGATCACACCGCGCGCCCTGGGCGCAGCGCGGGTCAGTGACCCCAACGTCGACGACGTGATCGCGTGGGGCGCGAACGGCAAGCTGTATCGCTACGAAGGCACCAAGTCGTTCAACGGCTGCGCGAGCGGCTCGCCGCCCGTGCTCGCATCGCACGACGTCGGTTTCCGGCCCGAGCACGGCTCGCAGATCCTGTCGATCGACGCGACCCACGTCCTGATCCAGGGTCACCACGACGCCGACGACGCCAACCTGCTCCAAGTCTACGACGCTACCACGCTGATGCCGGCCACCGGCTCCGTGTCGCTGGCCAAGCTGCGCACCGCGGCGATCCTCGACACCGGCAGCCAGAAGTACGTGATCGCCGGCTATCCCGGCGAGAGCGTCGGCGGCGCGACCGCCGGCGCGGTCCGGCTGTTCAAGGTCTCGGCGGCCGGCATCGACCCCAACCCCGCCGCCGTGCTGAACGACGCGCAGCCCGAGAACAACGAGTCGTTCGGCCGCGCCGTCGCGGCGGTGCCGTACAGCGGCAAGAACATCGTCGCCGTCGCCGCCAACAACGAGATCTTCATGTACTTCCGACTCGACACCACCGACGGTAGCGCGACGCCGATCTACGGCGAGACCCGGCAAGGACGGTGAGTTGCAGCATCTCTGCCCGACGTGCCGCCGGCAGTTCGGCGAACCCGGGTTCTGCCCGTTCGACGGCGCCCCGCTCGTCCCGGGCAGCATGTGCGATCAGGCGACGCTGGTGTCGGCGGCGATTCCCGCGGCGATTCCTGCCTCGGCTCCCGGCGCGGGGCCTGACCAGCAGACGCTGACCGATCCGCGGCGCCCGGCCGATGCCCCGGCCGCCGGCGGCGCTCCCGCTCGCCCCCATGCCCCCGCCGGCCCCACGCCCGGACAGCCGACCAAGGTCGAGATCCGCAAGCGGACGTTCCCGCTCACCCCGAGTCCAGCTTCGGTGTCCGGCGCCCGGCCGGCCCCGGCCGGCACCGGCGAGATCACCCAGACCCGATCGCGCCCCGGCCCCGAGCCGGCGGTGCCGCACGGCGTGCGCGCGCCGTCGGACCCGCCGCGGGTCAAGGTGCAGTCGGCGTCGCAGGACGCGGCCGAGGCGCTCGAGCTGCTCGGCGCGCCGCGCGGCAGCGAGTACGACAAGCTGATCGGTACGACCCTCGACGGCCGCTACCACGTCGAGAAGAAGATCGGCGAGGGCGGCATGGGCGTGGTGTTCGCCGCGCGCCACTCCGTGATCGAGCGCCCGCTCGCGATCAAGGTCCTCAAGCGCGAGGCGATGCGCGACACCGCGACGATCCGCCGGTTCGTCCAGGAGGCCAAGGCGGCGTCGCGGATCGGCCACCCCAACATCGTCGACGTCACCGACTTCGGCACCACGCCCGACGGGATGACCTACTCGGTGATGGAGTTCGTGCCGGGCATCACCCTGGGCGCCGCGATCCGCGCCGCCGCGCCGTTCGGCCCGGCCCGCGCGATGCGGATCACCGCGCAGATCGCGCGCGCGCTCGCCGCCGCTCACGACAAGGGCATCGTCCACCGCGATCTCAAGCCCGAGAACGTGTTCCTGCTCGACCGCGACGGCCGGCCGGACTTCGTCAAGATCGTCGACTTCGGCATCGCCAAGGTCACCCCGCCGCGCGGCAAGACCAACGAGCCACGGCTGACCCGCGCCGGCTCGGTGTTCGGCACCCCCGAGTACATGGCGCCCGAGCAGGCCGCCGGCCGCAGCGACACCGACGGCCGGGTCGACATCTACGCGCTCGGCGTGATCCTCTACGAGATGATCTGCGGCCGGGTCCCGCACCGCGGCGACAGCATGGTGCGCACGCTGGCGATGCAGATGCTCGATCCGATCGAGCCGCCGTCGCGGGTCCGCCCCGATCTCCAGATCACCCCCGAGCTCGAGGCGATCGTGATGCACGCGCTCGCCAAGAAGCGCGAGCAGCGCTACCAGACGATGGGCGAGCTGCTCACCGCGCTCGACGGCATCCTGCCGCCCGCGGTCGGCCAGAGCGTGACCGGCAGCCCGGTCTACACCCTCGCGGAGCTGCCGCCTGGCGCCGACTCCAGCGTCGTCCCCGCGGTCCCCGCCGTGCCGCTCGCGTCGTCCGGCCAGCTTGCGCCCCCGGCGTCCGCGGAGTCCCAGCCCGGGTCGCCCTCGCCTCCGACCACCCCGGGCGTCGAGCCGGCGCGCGCGTCGTCGCCGATCCGCCGGGTCCGGGACGAGCCCGAGTTCACCGCCGACGACCGGCCGCCGTCGTTCGAGCACGTGTTCACCGAGGAGCTCGCCCCGAGCCGCGAGCGGCGCTGGCCGGTCGTCCTCCTGCTCGCGCTGATCGGCGGCGGCGCCGCCGGCGCGTTCGCCCTGATCATCACCAGCCACCGCGCCGTCACCGAGACCGCGCACGACGCCGCGATCGTCGCCCTGCCCGCCGACGCCACCCCGCCCCCGCCCGTGCCGATCCCGGTCGACGCCGTGCCCGAGGATGCCGACCTGATCGTACTACCCGAGCCCGACGCCGGCCGCCACTGGGTCGCGTCGGTGCGCCGCGACGCCGGCCTCGACGCGTTGCCCGAGACGCCCAACCATCGCGGCACGATCATGGTCACCGTGCTGACCCAGCCGGAAGGCGCGCAGCTGTTCGTCGACGGCCACGACAGCAGCTTCGGCGGCACCCACGTCGAGGCGCCGCTGGGCGCCCACAAGGCGGTCACCTGCCGCCTGCCCGGCTACCACGACGGCCACGCCGAGCTCACGTTCGACGGCGAGCACGACGTCGCGCTGTGCGTGCTCAAGCGCATCGTGCGCTGCATCGACGGCCTCAAGAACCCGTTCGACGACTGCGAGCCGGGCCCGTCGCCCCAGCCGGAGCGCTGACGCCAGCGGTCACCAAGGCTCGCTCCCACGGCGATCAATCCGCGAACAGCTCGGCGAGCGTGGCAGCCGACAGCACGCGCTCCGCCCAGAGCCCGATCTGCTCCGGAGAGGCGGTTGCGAGGCGGCGCTCAGTGTCGGTCGTCACCTGGGCGCCGAAGCGTTTCCGGAGCTGGCGCAAGAGGAGCCCGCGCTCGCCCTGCTGGATGCCTTGCTCGATGCCTTGCTCGATGAATTGCTCTCCGATCGTCATGATGATTTCCTTGGCCTCGGGGCCGACCTCGCGGAGCAGAACGGCTGTCAGCGCCTCGCGGTGTTTGGCGTCGTTGACGATGAATTGTCGCGACGCACCCTGGGCGCGTCGATCGACGAAGGCAAGCGAGTTGTCCCGATCGACGTGCGATTGCAGCGTCGATCAGCGTCCCGATCCGACGACAAACAGCGTCCGATGCGCGATGCATTTTGACGCTCACAGCATCGAGCAGCACTGCGCATCGACGATGCGTTCGCGGAACAACCGTGGCACGATGGCGGCGATGGGGATGCCGAAACGCACCGCGCAGCCGCGCGGACGATCGAAGCCCGCGGCGCTGTCGGCGCGCGAGGCGCGGCGGATCGCGCTGGCGGCGCAGGGGCTGGGGGCGCGGCCGGCGAAGGCCACGCTGCGCCACGCGCGCGGGGTGTTCGACGCGGTATCGCTGATCCAGATCGACTCGGTCAACGTGGTGTGCCGCAGCCAGGAGCTGCCGCTGTGGGCGCGGCTCGGGGCGCACGGCCGCGGCGCGCTGCCCCAGCTGTGCGAGCGCCGCGCGATCTTCGAGTACTGGGCCCACGTGGCGAGCCTGATGCCGGTCGAGCTCCAGCCGCTGTTGCGGTGGCGGATGGCCGAGGCCGCGACCCGCGCGTGGCGCGTCGTCCGCACGATCGCCGAGCGCGACGCGGGCTACCTCTCGGCGGTGCGCGCCGAGGTCCACGCCCGCGGCGCACTCGCCGCACGCGAGCTGGAGGCCCCGGCGCCGGCGCGCAAGCGCACGCAGGGCTGGTGGAGCTGGGACGACCGCAAGCGCGCACTCGAGTACCTGTTCTGGTCCGGCGAGATCACCGCGACGCGGGTGTGGACGACGTTCGAGCGAGTGTACGCGCCGCTCGACCGCGTGCTGCCGGCCCACGTGCTGGCGGCGCCGACGCCGGATCCCGACGACGCGCGCCGCGAGCTGCTGGCCCACTCCGCCCGCGCGCTCGGGGTCGCCACGCTGCGCGACCTCGCCGACTACTTCCGGATCCGCGTGCCGCTCGCCCGGCCGCGGGTCGCCGAGCTGGTCGAGGCCGGCCGGCTGATCCCGGTGACCGTCGAGGACTGGCGCGAGCCTGGCTACCTCGACGCCGAGGCGCCGGCGCCCCGCGAGGTCGATGCGCGCACGGTGCTGTCGCCGTTCGACTCGCTGATCTGGGAGCGCAGCCGCACCGAGCGGGTGTTCGGCTTCCGCTACCGGATCGAGATCTACACTCCGGCTGCCCGGCGCACGCACGGCTACTACGTCCTGCCGTTCCTGCTCGGCGACGCGCTGGTCGCCCGGGTCGACCTCAAGGCCGACCGCGCGGCCGGCGCGCTGCTCGTCCACGCCGCCCACGCCGAGCCCGGCGCTCCGCGGTCCACGGCCGGCGCGCTGGCCGACGAGCTGACCGCGTTCGCCCGCTGGCTCGGCCTGGACCGCGTCGTGGTCGGCCGGCGCGGCAACCTCAGCCGCGCGCTGGCCGGCGCGTCGCGCGGCGCTCGGTGATCTTCGCAGCCGCGTGCTCCGTCCTGCACTGAATTGCGGCACGCGGCTTCGCTCGCGCGGGTGTACCGTGGTCGACGCGCGCAAGCTCGGCCGGGTGAGCCAAGCCAAGGCGCGCGGGTGGTTCACGGAGGGGCACATGTCCGGACGACGAGCGGGTGAGGCAGGAAGTCCAAGGGGTGGCGCACAGGACGCGAGCGACCAGCAGGCGATGCAGCGCGACCGCCTGCGCAATGCGCCCAGAGCCCCGCGCTGGGCGGCAGTGGGGTTCGCGATGCTGTGCTGTCTCGTGGCGCTCGCCGCGCCCGGGGCGATCTTCGACCTCCCGGAGCTCCACTGGCTACCGCCGAGCGAATGGCCGGGCTGGTTGCTGCAGCTGCACTGGGTCGTGGCGCTGCTCGTCGTCGCGCCGTTCGCGATCGTGGCGATCATCGCCCGCGACCTGCGCGCGACCCGGGAGCGCAGCTCGCGACTGGAGCTGAGGGCACTCAGACCGTCACTGGCAGGGATCCCGGAAGCCCATGTCAAGGAAGACGAGGCGCTGTGGGTCAAGCGAGAGGACGCAGCCCAGACCTTGTGGGAGTACGAGAAGGGCCGGATCATGTCCTTGCGGGGCCGCCTGGGCCTGCAGGCGCTGCTGTTCGGCGATCTCGCCACGCTGGCGCTGATGTGCTGCGCGCTGCTCGCGATGAGCGGCCCGCGCTCGAACGACAGCACGACGGCCAAGCTGGCCTGCTCGATCGCCGCCGCGACCGGCGCGGTGTTCCTGATCAACGTCGCCCGCATCATGCTGCGGGTATCCGGCGGCGACGTCACGACCCGGACCTTCTCGTGGGCGATCCGGTCGGTGATCCTGGTGATCATCGCCGACATCGGGCTCTACGTGCTGCTCGCCAGCGAGGTGCCGACGGTCACCAACCGCATCACGGGTGCCCTGGTGCTCGGGCTGTTGGTCGGCGCCACCGGCGCTCACGCGATCGAGTTCATGCTCGACAAGGCGAGCAAGGCGTTCGGCACCGGTGCGGCCACCGCCCGCGTGGCATCGCCGTTGCTCGGTATCGAGGGCATCGCCGACGTGCACGTCGACCGCCTCGAGGAGGAGGGGATCGTGTCGATCCACGATCTCGCGTTCGTGCCGACCGCGCGGCTGTTCTTCTCGACCGCGTACAGCCTGCAGCAGATCTGCAACTGGCAGGATCGCGCGCTCCTGCACGTGTACGTCGGGAAGAAGACCGCCGAGGCGCTCGCCGAGAAGATGCACATCCGGGGCGCGATCGACCTCCGGGCGTTTGCTCATGACGTCATGTTCGGCGGCCGCAACGCCCAGGCGAACGAGGTCAAGGAGGCGCTGGGCAAGGCGCTCGGCCTCGATTCCGGCGGGTTGGCCGCGCTGCTCGAGTCGATGGCGCACGACGAGGCCGCCATGCGCATCCGCTACTACTGGGGGGGTGCGGTGATCTCGCCGCTTCCGGAGGACGGCGACAGACCGCGGCCGCCGATCGAGGTCACCACGCAGCCGCCCGCGCCGCCGCCGGACCCGCCGTCCGATGGGCTCGGCCTCATTCTCCCGCCCACCACCAACGGCGCTCCCACCGCCAACGGCGCCCCTACCACCAACGGCGCCCCTACCACCAACGGCGCCCCTACCATCAACGGCGCCCCTACCACCAACGGCGCCCCCACCGCCGACAGCGGCAAGTAGCCCCCTCTCCAAAACAACCGGCCCCGCGGGGTCGCCGCGTCGACGAGCAGGATCGCCCCGTCCATCTGGGAAGCGCCCGTGATCATGTTCTTGACGTAGTCGGCGTGGCCCGGGCAGTCGACGTGCGCGTAGCGCCGCACCGCGGAGTCGTACTCGACGTGGGCCAGGTTGATGGTCACGCCCTTGCGCTTCTCCTCGGGTGCGCTGTCGATCTGGTCGAACGCGAGCGGCGTACCGCCGTGGCGCGCCGCCATCACCTGGGTGAGGGCGGCGGTCAGGGTGGTCTTGCCGTGATCGACGTGAGTCCACGTGCACGCTCGACGATGGGGAGATCCTCACTCGGCGAGCAGGCGGTCGACCATCGCGAGGTCCTGCTCGCGGATCTCGCCCGCGCGCGCGCAGCGCAGCCGGCCGGCCGGGCTGACGAACAGGTTGATCGGGATCGCGCCGTCGCTCAGGTGCAGGCTGCGCAGCCACGCGGTGCGCTGGTTGTTGCCGGCGATCCGCAGCGACGCCGGCAGCTCGGGGTGGGCCTTGTGGAACTCCGCGACCTCGGCGTCGCCGTCGTCGGTCGACACGAACGTGAGCGCGACGCGCTTGCCGGCGGCGATCAGCTTGTCGCGCTGCGCGGTGATCCGCGGCATCTCGGCGATGCACGGCTTGCACCACGTCGCCCACACGTTGATCCACTGCCAGCCGGCGCCGCCCGGCGGAGTCTGGCCGGGGGCCAGCTCCGGCCAGTGGAACACGTCGCCGCTGGCATCGCCGGCGTGGACGTCGCAGAACGCGTCGGTGCTCGCGGTCTGCGCCGGCTTGACCTTGGCGCCCTCGGTCCGCGCCGGGGGCGCGCCCGGCGGCTCGGCCTTCGTGTTGCAGCCGACCAGCGCCGCTGCGACGATCAGAGTTGACAGTCGATCCATGCGACGAACGCGCTCCGGTTGAGTTGATCGGTGTTGCACGTCGCGGTCGAGCTGCGCTTCCAGGCGCAGAACTCGGCCTCGAGCTGGGCGTACTCCTCGCCGAGCCACAGCATGCCGACCTCCTTGTCGAGATCGGGGTCCTTGAACTGCTGGCGCAGGTGGGCCATCACCGCCTCGGCGCGCTGCCGCGACAGCTCGCGGTTGTGCTCGACGCTGCCCTCGGGCGACGCCCGAGCGACCACGAAGAACCAGCTCGCGCCGCGCTGGTCGGCGAATACCTGGTCGACCAGCGCGACGTCGGTCGCGTCGAGCTCGTGCTTGTCCTGATCGAACTGGACGATCCCGCCGCGGTCCTGCATCGGCTTGAACAGCGCGTTGAAGTCGTGGCCCGACATCGTCGCGACGCTCCTGGCCTGGACCGGCTGGCAGCCGCGCGCCGCGTTGCCGCCGACCAGGCCGCAGCTCATCAGCACGCGGCGCAGGATCCGCTTGAGCTCGGGGTTGCAGTAGCCGACGTCCGACGCCGACGCGACCGGAGCGAGCTCGGCCGGCGCCTTCGACAGCTCGGTGAGCCGGGTGTCCGCCGACCGGACCCATGCGCCGGTCAGCCCCGCCGGCACCGCGATCAGCGCGGCGGCGATCGCGATCCGCGCGGCGATCATGGTGTCTTCCCCGCCGGATTCTCCGCCGGCTTGCCCGGCGGCTTCTCCGCCGGCGTCACCGTCAGCGCGCCGCGCGCGTGGCGGTCGAGCATCGCCGACAGCGTGTACTCGAGGCCGAGGTCGACGTCCTCGTCGCACAGCTTGACCTTGTCGACGAACAGCTGCGGGGTCAGCACGCGGATGTTGTTGGCGACGATCCAGCGCATCGACTTGTTGAGCCGCGATCGCGCCTCGGGCGAGCCGATGCACGACGCCAGCTCGGGGAACCGCTGCTTGACCAGCCGCGCCGCCGCCGCCGGATCGGTGCGCGCCGCGTCGCGGACCTGCTCGCCGTGCTCGAACGCCCACGCGATGACGTCGGGCGCCTTATCGCCGGCGCACAGCGCCGCCTCGCTGACCGTGCAGGCCCCCGGGTGGGTCGCCTCGCTGACCATCCAGTTGCACGGGATGTCGAGCGGGAACAGCACCGCCTTGCGATCGAGCCGATCGGCGAGCCCCGACGCCGCCAGCCGCTGCTCGAACGCCTTGCACGCCGGGCACAGCGGATCGAGCACCTCGATCGCCGGCACCAGCTTGACCTCGCCGCGGCGCGCGTGATCGACCCGCAGCATCACACCGTACGGATCCTCGGGGTGCGCCAGGCCCTCGCAGCTGCCGATGAACCGCGCGTGATCCGGCGCCATCGCCAGGTACAGCAACACCGGCACCGCGACGAAGCCGACGCCGATCAGGAACATCGCGCCCAGAAAGCCGGCGGATGCACCCCCCCCGCCGACCGCGACCAGCCGGGCGTCCGAGCCGGTCCGGGCGCGGCCGACAAACGCCGGCTCGTCGTAGCCCCCCCGGCGCACCGGGTCCGGCTCACCGCGCCCGCGCACCGCTTGGCGCCACAGCGCCACCCCGCCGACCAGGCACAGCGCGCTGGCGACGTAGATGCACACGCACAGCTTGCAGGTCGTGCCGAGCTGGGTCAGCGAGATCAGCAGCATCACCAGCGAGGCCAGCGCCGGCAGCGCGGTGGCCAGCGCGAGGAACCCGGTCGCGCGCGGGTCGGCCTTGCGCCGGGTCAGCGCCAGGTCGAGCGCGTAGAACACCAGGAACGCGAACACCGACAGCGCGGGCAACGCGATCGGCACGCCGCCCCAGATCCGGCCGCGCAGCACCGACGAATACGGGCTCATCATCGCGACCTGGCAGCCCGACTCGCCGCCGTGGCTGACCCCGGGGATGAACGAGCAGTGCAGGTTGTGGACCTGGCGGTCGAGGTGCTGCACGAAGTCGTAGGTCGACACGCCGGCGAACACGACGCCGACCACCGCGCCGATCAGCACGACGAGCAGCCATGGCCGAGATCCTCTCATCGGACCCGAGTTATAACCCGCGTCGGCCGCCGGCGCAGAATTCACGTCGGGCGGGCGCTATAATCGGCCGATATGTGCGAGCTGCTCGGGATGGAGTGCAACGTCCTGACCGACATCACGTTCTCGTTCTCGGGCCTCAGCGCGCGCGGCGGCGGCAAGGGCCCGCACGCCCACGGCTGGGGCCTCGCGCTCTACGACGGCAAGGTCGCCCAGGTGTTCCGCGAGCCCGCGCCGGCGTGCACCTCGGCGCTCGCCGGCTTCGTCCGCCAGCACCCGATCAAGACGCTGCTCGCGATCGCCCACGTCCGCAAGAAGACCCGCGGCAAGGTCTCGCTCGCCAACACCCATCCGTTCACGCGCGAGCTGTGGGGCAGGAACTTCGTGTTCGCCCACAACGGCACGGTCAAGCCGGTCGCCCGGCTGCGGCTCGGCGGGTTCCGCCCGATGGGCCAGACCGACAGCGAGCACGCGTTCTGCGCGCTGTTGTCCGCGCTGCAGCACGACTTCCCGCGCGGCCCGCGCTCGCGCGACGAGCTGGCCGCGGCGATCGCCGCCCATGCCGGCCGGATCGGCAGGCTCGGGACGTTCAACATGCTGCTCGGCGACGGCGATCAGCTGTTCGCGCGGTGCTCGACCCGGCTGCACC
Source organism: Kofleriaceae bacterium (assembly GCA_036265355.1). GTDB lineage: Bacteria > Myxococcota_A > Polyangia > Haliangiales > Haliangiaceae > JABFXX01. The sequence continues at coordinate 13,191 of DATAPF010000009.1, forward strand.
ACCTGATCCGCCGGGCGCCGTTCCGCAAGGCGACGCTCGCCGACGACGACGTCTGCGTCGACTTCGCCGAGCTGACGACGCCGCGCGACCGGGTCGCCGTGGTCGCGACCGCGCCGCTGACCCGCGACGAGACCTGGATCCCCGCCCCGCCCAACACGCTGTGGGTGTTCCGCCGCGGCCGGCTGACCCACACGCTGGCGTCCTAGTCCGCTGGCGGCCTCTCCCGCTGGCGGCCTGGCCCGCCGGCGCCCACCCGGCCGGCCCACGCCTCCCGCCGGACAGCTGGTTTTCGGGCCGCGCGCGTTGCAAGGTATGCCCTGGATGGCCGCCAACCTCTACGAGACACTCGGCGTCAAGCGAGACGCCAGCGTCGAAGACATCCGCAAGGCGTACCGCAAGCTCGCCAAGAAGCACCACCCGGACATCAACCCCGGCAACAAGGCCGCCGAGGACCGGTTCAAGTCGGTGTCGGCGGCGTACGAGGTGCTGTCGGATCCCAAGCGGCGCGGCGACTACGACGAGTTCGGCGACGCCGCGCTGCAGAGCGGCTTCGATCCCGCCCGGGCGCGCGAGTACACGCGGTGGAAGGAGCGCCAGACCGCGGGCGGCGGGTTCGGCGTGAACAGCGGGTTCGGCGGCGGCGGCCCGGGCGGTGGTGGGCCGGGCGGTAGTGGGCCGGGCGGTAGTGGGCCGATCGAGTTCGACTTCGCCGAGCTGTTCAACCGCCGGCGCGGCCCGGCGCGCGGCCAGGACATCCACGCGACGTTCCAGATGGACCTCCGCCAGGTGGTCGAGGGCACCGAGGTCTCGGTCGAGGTCCCGGAGCAGGGCACGGTCCGCGTCCGGATCCCGCCCGGCGCCGAGACCGGCTCGGTGATCCGGCTGGCCGGCAAGGGCGCACCCGGCCCGCGCGGCGGCCCGCCCGGCGATCTCGTGATCGAGACCGAGGTCCGGCCGCACCCGCTGATCCGCCGCGACGGCCTCGATCTCACCCTCACGCTGCCGGTCACGCTCGACGAGGCCTACAACGGCGCGAGCGTCGACGTGCCGACCTTCGAGGGCACGGTCGTGCTCAAGATCCCGCCGCGCTCGCAGAACCACGCGCGGCTCCGGCTGCGCGGCAAGGGCATCGAGCGCAAGGCGACCCGCGGCGACTTCTTCGTCGAGCTCGACGTCCGCATGCCGGACCGCGCCGACGACGCGCTCGCCGACGCGCTGCGCGCCGGCAACGCGCTGTACGCCAGGCCCGTGCGCGAGGGGTTGACGCTGTGACCGCCGCGCGCTTCACCTACCGGCGGCTGGTCGAGCTGGTCGGCGGCGACGACGAGCTGATCGTCCACCTGGTCGACGAGGGCGTGATCGAGCCGTGCGGCGACGACCGGGTCACCGTCGACGTCGACAGCGTGCTCGCCGCCCAGACCCTGCGCGAGCTCGAGGTCGACTGGTCCGGCATCCCGATCATCCTGCGGCTGCGCGCCGAGCTCGCCCTCGCCCGCCGCCGGATCGCCGAGCTCGAGGCCGCGGCCGATCGCGATCGCTAGGCCGCGCTATGCATCGGGCGGCGCGGTGTCCAGCGCCAGCGCGGCGGCCGCGCGCGCCAGGATCTGCGCGGAGGTCTCGTCGATCCCACGGGGGGCCTTGCCCCCCGCCCCGCCGGCGGAGCCGTCGGGGTCCCCACCCCCCGTCTCGCTACGCTCGACCCCACGCGGGGCCTTGCTCCCCGCCCCGCCGGCGGAGCCGTCGGGGTCCCCACGCCCCGTCTCGCTGCGCGCGACCGCGGCGACCACGCCGAACCCGAGCCGGACCCCACCGTCGCACGCCCGGGATTCGGTGCTGTGGGTGCGGCAGCGCTCGGCCACGATCTGGGCGCCCTGCAGCGAGGTCCCCGGCATCACGATCGCCAGCTCGTCGGCGCGGATCCGGAAGCAGCCGTCGATCATCCGGGTGTGCTCCTTCAGGATCGTCGCGATCCGGCGCAGCATCTCGTCGCCCGCTGCCTGACCGTGGCGATCGATCGCGGTCTCCAGGCCGTCGAGCTGGACCAGCGCGAGGCTGAACGAGTGCCCGAACCGCCGGTTGCGGTTGAGCTCGGCGTCGAGCCGCTCGTCGAACGCGCGCCGGTTGCCCAGGCCGGTCAGCGCGTCCTGCAGGCTGTCGTAGCGCGGCCGCGGATAGGTGTACGCGCGGTGCAGCGCGATCGCGACGATCTGCGCGAGCATCCGCAGGGTCTCGACATCCTCGTCGGACATCGCGCCCGGCGCGCCCACCGCCTCGAGTGCGCCGACCGCGATCTCGCCGTACGAGAGCGGCACGCAGGCCACCGACGCCGCGCCGGCGCGCCCGCCGAGCTCGGCGACCGCGTGCGGCTCCGCGGCGGTGTCCTCGATCCGCAGCGCGCGGTGCTCGGCGACGCAGCGGCCGGCCAGCCCCGCGGTGCGCGACACGCGGCTGCCCGCCAGCCCCGCCAGCGCGCCGATCACGGTGCGGAGCACCAGGTCGTCGCCCTCGACCAGCGCGATCATCGCGGTCGTCGCCGACAGCAGGCTGCGGGCGCGGTCGACCGCGATGTGCATCACCTCGTCCGCGTTCATCGCGGCGGCGGCGATCGCGTTCTGGAGCTCGATGATCGCGAGCAGTCGCGACGGGCTGGGCGTCGAGCTTGCCACCGCGCACATCATACAGCCGCCGGTGGGCTCCGCTGGCGCCGCGCCGAGATCTTCGGCGCGATCCGCACGATGCCGCCGGGCGGGTGAGCGTACGCGGAGCCACGTCCTCGGCGCCGTCGCGATGGCCCGGCGCCGCCGAGCGGTGTGGTGGGAGCTATCGCCTGCCATCTGCTGTCATCGGCAGATGTGGGTGAGGAGCGCCTCGCCTGCCGGGCGGCGCCGCCGCCGGGGCCGTGATCGCGGAACCCCGCGCAGGTCCTCGGCTCATGGCAGCCCCCCGCAGAACTTCAGCGCGGCGTGGTAAGAACACGCCCGTGAGTGGCCGCGTCCGCATCGGAACCTGCGCCGACCCCGCCGACGCCGCCCTGATCCGATCGATGTTTGCCGCCCGCGGGCTCGGCGTCGTGATCGGCGCCGAGCATCACGCGAGCCTGCTCGGCCCGCTCGGCGGCAGCTTCCTGTCGCTCGACATCTGGGTCGCGTCGGACGACGCCGAGGAGGCGGCCGCGCTGCTCGACGATCTGCGCACCGGTGGCCGCGCCGCCGACGGCCAAGCTGACGGCGATGCCGGGGCCGAGCCGAGCCCGCCGGACGAGGACGACCGCGAGCTCGAGTACGAGCACCGGATCCGCGTCGAGCAGCGCCGGCGCGCCAGCCTGGCGATCTTGCTCGGCTGCTTCATCACGTTCGGCACCGCGCACATGGTCACCGGCGCCTGGGCCCGCGGGCTGGTGCTCGCGGCGATCGAGATGGTCGGCCTCCGCTACCTCCTGCTCGGCGAGCGGTTCGGCACCGCGCTCATCCTCGCCGCCGTGATCACCGACCTGACCGGCGCGCTGTGGCGGCTGCGCAGGCAGCAGACGCTGCCCACCGCGCGTATCCTCCGCCGGCCCTGACGGAGGAGTCTGCAGGCGTAGCGCCCGGGAGAACGCGGACACGCGAGACTCGCCGTGGGCTGCTGCGCGGATGGGCGTCGGAGCCGCGCCCGCCGAATCACCACCGCCGCCTGCGCGGACCGCGTCAGGTATGTGCGGGGGCAACACCTGCCAATCCTGGTCACGGTCGCGGCGTCCGACCCCATCCTGCTCGCGGTCGCCCACGGCGAGTTCGCGTTGACGTTCCGCGATCGCGCCGCGACGACATCAGCTGGGCGCGGCGCAGCGCATCGATCAGCCGCAGCCGATGGATCGTGATGACCTTCTTGTGCTCGCGCGGGACGTGCCGCCGTCGCGGTTCCGGTCAGAGGTGAAGCGTCAGGCCGAGCGCCGCGCTGCGCTCGCCGAGCGGCATGCCCTCCGCCGTGAGGTCGAGGCTGCGCGGCAGCCGCACCGTCAGCCCGGCGCCGGCCGTGACATGATAGCGGTCATTGCCGGTGACATCGGCGCCGGCGATCCGCCAGAACACCGGTCCGGCGAACGCGCGCGCCGCGAGGTACGGCACCCAGTGATCGGCCAGCGTCTTGCCGATCGCGACGCCGCCGCGCGCATCGAACGCCCACCAGCTGTGCGCCATCTGGTCGACCGGCGCGCGCGCGAAGCCGACGCCGAAGCTGCCGGTGACCGCGACGAACGGCCGGCTCGGCCGCTCGTACACCGGCAGCCAGCTCACCGTGCCGGACGCCGTCGCGCCGCTCGAGATGTCTGCGTCGCCGATCTTGCCGCCGAGCACGCCGCCTGCGGTGATCGACCAGCCGAACCGCGGCGACGGGAAGTTGCCGACCGACGCGGTCGTCGCGAACTGCTGGACCGCGACGCGCGTGCCGTTGAACACGATGTCGGTCGAGAACCCGCTGACCGTCCCGCTGACCTGCCAGGTTGGTGGCTCGCTGCCGTCGCACTGGCCAGGCAAGCCGGTCGGACCGACCGGCGGCGACACGCCTCAAGCGTGCGCGGTATGCGCCCGGGCCAGGACGATCACGGCTGCAAGAACACCACCGGCGAGGACCACCTGCTTCATCGCGCGCGCCACCCTAGCAGGTCGCTTCGCGGACGGGAGAGATCTGCACCACGCCATCCCGCCGGTCAGGCAAGCTTCATGATGCTATGCGTGGCATGGCGCCCCGACGGCCGTGCCGCTGGTAATGCCCGAGACACCGTACGTGACGATCGAGCGTAGCGAGACGGGGGGTGGGGACCCCGACGGGCCCGCCGGCGGGGCGGGGGGCGGAGCTTCGCGTGAGGTCGACCGCAGCGAGACCGGGGATGAGGACCCTGGCTCCGCCGACGAGGTCGGGGGCCCAGCTCCCCGTGGGATCGAAGATGAATGGCTGTGGGGCTGGGATCCGACCCCAGGCATCGTCTCGGTGTGGGCCGAGCCCGACGGCCGCGCGTTCGTGTGGCGGCGAGACCCGTCGACCGGCCAGCTCGTCCGCGACGACGTCCGGTTCCGGCCGTGGCTGCTGATCGCCACGCTCGACGACCTCGCGCACCTCGGCCCGCGCCTGCGGCCGGAGCGTGATGCTCACGACGCCCAGGGCCGCCCGGCGCGCCCGATGGTCACCTACCGCGAGCTCACCGGGCCCGGCGAGCTGCGCTACCTGATCCGCGCCGGTGACATGGCGACGCTGGTCACCGCGATCCTGCACGGCGCGGCGCGCCGGCTCGGCCGCCCGCTCGGCCACCTGCGCGATCTGCCCGAGGACCAGGTCCTCGCGCTCGCCCCCGAGGAGCAGTACCTGGTCGCGACCGGCCGCACCTACTTCCGCGGGCTCGCGTTCGACGACCTCCGCCGGCTGCAGATCGATCTCGAGACCACCGGCCTCGACGCCGCGCGCGATCGGATCTTCCTGATCGCGGTGCGCGATCCCGGCGGCGCCACCGCGCTGCTCGAGGCCAGCGGCGACGGCCCCGACGCCGAGGCCGATCTGATCGGCCGCCTGGTCGCCTGCATCCGCGCCTGCGATCCGGACGTCATCGAGAACCACAACCTGCACGGCTTCGACCTGCCGTTCCTTGCCCAGCGCGCCCGCATCCTCGGCGTCCCGCTCGCGCTCGGCCGCGCCGGCAACCCGGGCCTGCGGCCGCGCGCGGCCCGCCGCGGCGTCCCGGCGCCCGGCAACCCGCAGCGCCGGATCCGCTACACCGTGCCCGGCCGCGAGCTGATCGACACGCTCGACGCCGTGCTGCGCCACGACTTCGCCGCCCGCGACCTGCCCGGCCACGGCCTCAAGGTGGTCGCCCGCCACCTCGGGCTGGCCGCCGAGGACCGCGAGCACATCCCCGGCGACCGGATCCACGACGTGTTTCGCCGCGATCCGGCCCGCGTCCGGCGCTACGCCGCGGCCGACGTCGCCGAGGTCGCCGGCCTGGCGCGGCTGCTCGGCGGCCCCGCGTTCGCGCTCGCCGGCATGGCGCCGCGGCGCTACGAGCGACTCGCCGACGCCGGCGCCGCGACCGGCGTGATCGACCCGCTGCTGGTCCGCGCCTACCTGCGCTCCGGCGCCGCGCTCCCCGCCCACCAGCCCGGCGATGGCACGCCGCACAGCGGCGCCGCGCTCCACCTGTTCGCCGCCGGCGTCGCCCACCGCATCGTCAAGGCCGACGTCGCCAGCCTCTATCCGTCGCTGATGCGCGAGTACCGGATCGGCCCGGCGCGCGACCGGCTCGCCGCGCTGCTCGCGATCGTCGACCGCCTGGTCGAGCACCGGCTCGCCGCCAAGGCCCGCGGCCGCGCCGCCCCCGCCGGCTCGACCGAGCGCTACGCCGCCGAGGCGATGTCCGCCGCGATGAAGCTCGTGATCAACTCGGCCTACGGCTACCTCGGCGCGCCCGGCCTGACCCGGTTCTCCGACGTCCACGCCGCCAACGAGGTCACCCGGTGCGGCCGCGCAGTGCTCGAGCTGTTGTGCCGCGAGCTCGCCGCGCGCGGCGTCACCCTGCTCGAGGCCGACACCGACGGCGTGTACTTCTCGGCCCCCGCCGGCTGGACCGAGGCCGACGAGCGCCGCGTCGTCGCCGAGGTCGCTGCCCTGCTCCCCGCGCGCGTCCACCTCGAGTTCGACGGCCGCTACGCCGCGATGCTGTCGCACGAGCCCAAGAACTACGCGCTCCAGCGCTACGACGGCCCCCTGATCCTGCGCGGCGTCGCGTTCCGGTCGAGCCGCGCCGAGCCGTTTGGCGAGGCGTTCCTGCGCCGCGCCCTGGTCCCGCTGCTCGCCGGCGACCTGGTCGCCGTCCAGGACGCCTACCTCGCCGCTGCCGCGGCGCTGCGCCGGCGCGCCGTCCCGACCCGCGACGTCACCGCGCGCGTCCGGCTCACCAAGCGCCCCGATCAGTACCTCGCGACCCGCGACGCCCGCCGCGAGCTGATCTACGAGGCCGTGCTCGCCAGCGGCCGCACCACCTGGACCGCCGGCGAGCGGGTCCGGATCTACCGCGGCACCCGCGGCCGCGCCTGCCTGTGGCTCGAGCCCGACGACGCCGACGACGCGGCCGCCGCACCGGCCGACGACGCCGACGACGCCGCGGACCTGACCGAGCCCGCCGCCCCGACCGCCGCCGTCGCCCCTTCCGGCGACCCGTGCGATCCACCCGCCGCACGAGACGCCCGCGACGCGCGAGACCCGGGCGACCCGAGGGATTACGACGTCGAGCACTACCTGCGCGTGCTGCGCGACACCTACGCCGCCCGCCTGGCCCGTGCGCTCACCCCTGAAGACTTCGCGGCGGTCTTCGCCGATCCCGACCAGCCCTCGCTGTTCGCGCGCCCGCTCCGCGATGCGCGCCCGATCCTCACGCCGATCATGCAGCCCGACCCCGACCCCGATGACCTCCTCCGGTGATCGAGCGTGCAGGCGTTCTCCCAGGCGCTATGGCGATGCGTCGGCCAGCGCTCCCCAGCGGCAGCGGCCGTTGTCCCAGCCGTCCGGATCGACCAGCGCGTCGCGGACGCCCGGCACCGCGGGCACCTGCAGGTGCGGCGCATCGACCGCGCAGACCTTGACCTGCGCCGCGACGTCGCTGGCCTGGAGCGCGGCGTACTCGGCCCAGCCGACGCTGCGCGTGCTGTAGACCAGCAGGAACGTTCGCGCCGGGTCGGCGACCAGCCACGCCTTCACGATGTCCTCGCCGCGCTGGGGCCCGCGGCCGGTGAAGTCGCGCAACCCGTCGGGGTACGACGGGTCGAGCAGCACGGCGTGCGCGCCGTCGCCGATCAGCGCGAGCCGGCGCAACAGCGCGATCCGCCCCGAGCTGTAGCCCGACAGCGTGTCGGGCGATCGCGTGCCCAGCTCGCAGGTGTCCTGCCACGGCGCGCCGTTGCGCGGCGGGATGTACAGGTCGTCGCCGGCGAGCCCGCGCTCGCAGCCGCCGCCGTTACACGCCGGGTTGCCCGGGAACAGCACGTTCGGCGCGTCCGGGTCGCCGCAGCGGACCGTCGCGCAGCTCTGCCTGGGCGCGGTCGCGCCGGCCTCGGGATCGGCGTCCTGCGGCTCGTCGAGCCCACCCGCCGCCGCGCAGCCGGCCAGCCCGGCCAGCCCGGCCGCCACCCACGCGTTCCATCGCACACGACCGCGTCGCATGCCGCCACCCAGTGCATGCGCGATGCCGCGGCGACGCCGGCCGCCGGCGCGCTATCCGCGCGGGATCGCATCGGCGCGTCCGGCTCCCGTCGCTGCCGGCAACTCCGCGCGCCAGGTCGCGCGACCCGGACGACATCGCACCGTCACCGACGAGGCGCTCCCGCGGTCGCCGCCGGTGACAGAGCCGCGTGCTATCGGAAGGGCGATGTTCGATGCCGAATCCACCTCCGCCGCAGCGCTGTCCGCCGCGCTGGAAGCCGCGCTGCTCCGCGAGCTGCGCGCGCGCTACGACTGGGACAACCGCGCGCGGTTCGGAGGCCGCCTGGTCCCTCCGGTCCTCCTCCTGTCCGATGCCACGAGCCACCTCGGCCGCTGGCACAGCGCGACCCGGACGCTCGAGCTGTCGCGCGCGCTGGTCCTGCACCGGCCGTGGCTCGAGGTCGCCAGCGTGCTCGAGCACGAGATGGCGCACCAGTTCGTCGACGAGGTGCTCCGGGTCCGCGACGAGACCGCGCACGGCGAGACGTTTCGCCGGGTGTGCGCCGAGCGCGGCATCGACCACCGCGCCGCCGGCGCCCCGACCACCGCGACCGCCGCCGACGGCGCCGACACCGACCGCGTGCTCGACCGGATCCGCAAGCTGCTCGCGCTCGCCGGCAGCCCGAACCAGCACGAGGCCGAGATCGCGATGCGCAAGGCCCACGAGCTCATGCTGCGCCACAACATCGAGGTCGCCGCCACGCGGGCCGAGCGCAGCTACGAGGTCCGCCACCTCGGCGATCCCAACCGCCGCGGCACCCGCGTCGAGTCCGAGATCGCCGCGCTGCTGTCCGAGCTGTTCTTCGTCAAGGTGATCCGCGTCCCGGTCTACGTCCCGCGCACCGGCAAGTCCGGCCTGGTCTACGAGATCGCCGGCACCCGCGCCAACGTCGAGATGGCGAGCCACGTCTGGGCGTTCCTGCTCGCCACCGCCGAGCGGCTGTGGGCCGAGAACCGCCACGACGCCCGGGTCCGCAGCGGCCGCGATCGGCTGGTCTACCAGTCCGGCGTGATCGGCGGGTTCCGCGACAAGCTGCTCGCCGAGCGCACCGGGCTCAAGCAGACCGGGCTGGTCTGGCTCGGCGATCGCGACCTCGACCGGTTCTACCGCGCGCGCCACCCCCACATGGTCACGCGCCGCCATAACGTCCGGATCAACGGGGCCCACGCCGCCGGCCGCGAGGCCGGTCGCACCGTGGTCCTGCACAAGCCGGTCGAGCGCGGCGGCTCGACGCCGTCGGGGCCGCGCCTGCTGCGCGGCTGACGTGTCGCTGGCTCGGAGCGCCGCCTCGGATCGCCTGCTCACCGGGCCGGGAGGCCGTCCGGCAATGCGAGCTTGATCCGCCGGCGCCGCAGGCCCTGTTCCTCGTCGTAGATCGCCTTGAGCTGCCGCACGACGTCCTCGGGGACGTCGAGCAATGCGCCCATCCTGATGATGGCGTCGAGCTCGAGCGGGTGGACCTCTCCGTCGGACCCGCACGCCTGGATGGCGAAGTACACGACCCCGCGCGCGAACGCTCGTCCCACCTGCGTGCCGTCGAGGACCTTGGCCAGATCGTCGTGGCCCTGGTAGCTGCGGAGCTCGTCGATGAACTCCGCGGGCACGGCGCGCACCGCGTAGCCGCCGAGGATCCAGTCGCGCTCGGCGGGGCTCAGCCGGCCATCCGCCTGCGCGCAGATCACCACCGCCTTGGCGATCGCCGCCAGATCGCTCTCCGACATCGGCTCGATGCCCCAGGTCTCACGCGACAACCACGCTCTGGCCAGCTGCGCGACATTGGTCGTCATTGGATCGGATCCTCCTTGTCGAGATCTCGTGGACGGGGAGTATAGCGACGCCCAGGACGCGGATCGTCAGACCTCGTGCGCGGTCGCCGGTTACCGCACCGTCAGAGAAATGTATCCGGAATGAAATTCTGCGACGCAGGACAGCGCGTGAAACGCATCCGCGGCGGAGTACGCCGGCGTCTCCGGATGCTGGAATCCCATCGCTCCCCCGAGCACTGCATGATCGCCACGCACTTCGTCACCGGCGCGACCGGCCTGGTCGGCTCGGCCATCGTCCTCGAGCTCCTGCAGCGTACGACCGATGACGTGTGCTGCCTGGTCCGGCCCGGCTCCGAGGAGGTCACCGCTCGCCTCCGGCGCGTGCTGCTGCGCGCCGCCGAGTCCTACGCGGCACCCCCGGACGTCAGGCGCGCGATCGCCGAGCGCTGCCACGCGGTCGCCGGCGATGTCATCGAGCCCTGCAACCTCCCGCCCGACCCCGATCGAAGCTTCACCCAGTTCTGGCACAGCGCCGCATCGCTTCACTTCGAGGCCCGCTACGCGGACGAGATCATGGCGGTCAACTGCCAGGGCACCGCCCGCGCCCTCGAGCTCGCGGCGCGGCTCGGCGTCTCGCAGTTCAACCACCTCAGTACCGCGTACGTCGCCGGCACCCGACCGGGCGAGATCGCGGAGGCGGCGTGCCCGCGCGATACCCGACCCAACAACCTGTACGAGAAGAGCAAGATCGAAGCCGAGGCGCTGGTCGAGCGCGACCCTCGCTTCGCGCGCCGCATCCTGCGCCCGAGCATCGTCATCGGCCACAGCCGCACGCTGGAGACGATCCACCCGACCGGGCTCTACGGGTTCATGCGCAAGCTGCGCGCGTACCGGGGAGTGCTCGCCCGCACCCAGGCCAGCCTGGTCCGCGACAAATCGCTCCGCCTGAGGGTCGACACCGGCACCGAGCTCGACCTGATCCCGATCGATCGCGTGGCGGCCAATGCGGTCACGATCGCCCTGATCCGCGATCCGCCGCCGATCAGCTACTTTCATCTCTCGAACCCCTGCGCGCCGCAGGCCGACATGACCACCGAGGTCATGTTCGAGACCTCGGGCCTCGCTCGCCCCACGTTCGTCCCGGATGGCTCGGCGTTCGACTGGCTGGACGAGCAGTTCCACCTCCGGACCGAGTTCTATCGGACCTACCTGACCGGATTTCGGACCTTCCTCCGGACCCACACCGCGCGCGCCGTCGGGCCGGAGCCCGTCGAGCCGTACCGGCTCCCGCGCGACGTGATGCGGAGCTACTGCGCCTGGTACGTCGCGCGACTCGAGCAGGAGTGGGTCGATCTGCCGCCCACCCGGTGACCATGACCGAGCAGGTCTTCATCGTCGGAACCGGGCGGTGCGGGTCGACGCTGCTGTCCAGCGTCCTCCGGCTGCATCCCCAGGTCACCAGCATCTCGGAGTTCCTGTCGTTCGCGACCGACCTCGGCAGCCAGATCGAGGCGACCTTCCCCGCGGGCGAGGTCGACGGAGCGTGGCTCTGGGAGCGGAGCGCTTCGCCGATGCCGCTCCAGAACCTCATGATCCGGCACGACGTCGCGATGGATGAGGTGCTCTACCCGTGGCGCGATCGAACGCATCGCTTCCACCGCGACACCGGCGTCCCCGCGATCTCGCAGGTGACGCTGCCGCACCTCACCGACGATCCCGACGGCTGGCTCGATGCGCTCGCGCCGGTGGTGAAGGCGTTCGACCGCGCCCCCGTGGGCGTCCAGCTGCGGCGCCTGTTCGACTGGCTCGCGGCCCGCGACGGCGGCGCGGTCTGGGCCGAACGGTCGGGCGGAAGCCTGCGCGTGGTGCACCGGCTGATCGAGCACTTCCCGGACGCCCGGTTCGTCCATGTGGTGCGCGATGGCCGCGACACCGCGCTGTCGATGAGCCGTCATCGCGGCTTCAAGATGGTCCTGGTCTACTTCCAGATGCTGGAGCTGCTGGGCTGTGATCCGTTCCGGTCCGACGACCGGCGCTGGGAGGGCGATCTGCCGGACGATCTCGCCGCGCTGCTCCCGGAACGCTTCACGCGCCAGGCCTTCCTGGACTTCGAGGTGGCAGCCCCGCTGTGCGGCCACTACTGGTCCGGCGAGATCGTCGAGGGACTGGCGGCGCTGGACCGCCTGCCGCCGGACAGGCTGCTCACGATCCGCTTCGAGGACCTGCTCGACGAACCCCGCCACACGCTGCGACGCCTGCTGGCCCACGTCCTGCGGACCGACCGTGAGGACGCCGGGTTCCTGGCGCGCGCCGCGCAGCTCGTCCACCGGCCCGCATCGCGATGGCAGGACCTCGAGGCCCGGGACCGCGGGCGGCTCGAAGCGGCCTGCCAGGCGGGCTTCGCGGCGCTCGCCGCGCGCGGGATGTCCTGGCGATGATCCGGCTCAGCTCTCGACGTGGAGCTCGATCCGCACGCCCCCGTCGGACTGGCGGATCCAGCGCGCGGCGGTGACCACGAGGTCCTGCAGGTCGTGGCCCCAGATCCCGTAGGCCCCGTCGGTGCGGTTGCGGCCGCGCCCCGCGCCGCGCTCCGCGATCGGGACCGTCTTGGTCGCCGCGGTGCCCTCCTCGGCCTCGTAGATGTGGGCGTACTCTTCGCAGATCAGCTTGGCCAGCGCCGCGCGGGTGAAGCCGAGCGGCAGCGGGGCCTCGATCGGCACCGAGGCCGGCGTGGTCAGCGGGTAGTCGATGACCAGCACGGCCTGGGCGAACGGGATGACGATCTCGTCCGGCTTGTCGAGCGAGGCGAGCGAGCGCTCGGGATCGCGCAGGCGGAGGCCGGCCGGAAATGCGATGCGCTGCGCGATCATCGGGACCGGGGCAGCCGGCGCGGTCACCGGCGTGCGCGACAGCCACCACCACAGCGCACCGATGCCGAGCACCACGGCGAGCAGCGCGAGGTAGGGGAGCGGCACGATCACGGTGCCAAGCTATCACCGCCGCGCCCGGCGCGCAGCGGCCCGGCGCTCGGCGAAACCCGCAAAGCGCGGTCACGGCGCGCGCAGCAGCTCCCGGGCGCCGCTCGCGATGAACTCGACCGCGACCGCCGCGAGCAGCAGGCCCATGATGCGCTCCAGCGCGCGCAGCAGGGTCTTGGGCAGGAACCGCTCGGCGCGGGTCGCCCACCGCATCATCAGCCAGGCCGCGGCGCAGCTGACGGTGACGGCGGCGAACACCGCGGCGGTGCGCACCGGATCCCAGGCCGCGCGCGACATCAGCACGGTCACGGTCGCGATCGCGCCCGGGCCCGCGAGCATCGGGATCGCGAGCGGGAAGAGCGCGATGTCGTCGCGCGCGCTGGCCTCACCCTGCTCCTCGGCGGTGATCCGGGTCGGCGACGGCTGGGCGCGCATCATGTCGATCGACATCAGGAGCAGCATCAGCCCGCCCGCGACCTTGAATGCGCTGAACGAGATGCCGAACGCGCGGAAGATCAGCCCACCGGCGAGCGCGAACACCGACAGCGTCACCCAGGTCGCGAGCGCGGCGCGCCCCGCGATCCGGCGGCGCTGCTCGGCGGTGTCCGCGGCGGTGATGGTGAGGAAGATCGGGACGTTCGCGATCGGATCGACCACGAAGAACACCGCGGACAGCGCCACCAGCGCGAACTGGACGTCGTCACTCACGATCGCCACGCACGATCGTCACGCACGATCGCCACGCGCGATCGACCGGGCTCCGGCCGGCGCCCGCTCACCAGCCGCACTTCGTGCCGAAGGTCTGGCGCAGCCGGTCGGTCATCGAGCGGCATTGTACCTCCACGGCGCGGGCGTCGTAGTTGCCGCGGCTCCACGCCTGGGTGAGATCGCGGTAGGCGAGCTGCAGATCTCCGCGCGTCGAGCCGGGCACCGCGGCGCACCGGGCGAGCCGCTCGATCAGGGCGCCGCAGTCGCGGCAGGCTGCGGGCAGGCGGCCGGCAGCCGGGGTCGTGGTGACCGCGGCGAGCTCGCGATCGAGCGCGGCGCGCTGGTCCCGGGTCAGCATGGCCTTGCAGTGGCGCGGCTTGCGCAGCGAGGTGGTCGCGACCACGCAGGCGCGCACGTCGCCGTCCCAGCCGTCCTCCTCGCAGCGCACGGCGAACGCGTCCCGGATCCGGGACGCGCTGGGTCCGCCGGGACCGAGCAGGCCGCGCACGTGGTCGGCGGTGGCCGTGCAGCTCGGCGCCTCGGGCGGCGGGTCGCCGTGGTGGCACGCCGCGGTCGTCGCCAGCCAGCCCGGGAGCCAGCACACCAGCCAGGCGAGCAGCCAGCCTCGTCGCACGCCGCATCATAACCGCGGGCGCGCGGGGCGGAAGGCCACAGCGCGCCCCCCGCCCGTGACGCCGGCTACTCGCCGGCCGGGATGTGCGGGCCGACCGCGCACAGCACAGCGAGCGCGGCGAGCGCGACCACGGTCAGCGAGCGGTCCGCCGGCGGCAGCGCGACCGGCGCCGCGGCGGGCGGCAGCTGGACCTCGGGCGCCCGGACCACCGAGAAGTCGCTCTGGGCTTGCGATCGAGGCATGGTGCTGGGATGCCGGATCGCGCGCGCCCGGGCGTGCGGTGCGGTGTCACAGCGCCGGCCCGGCGCGGTCAGACGCAGTTGCCGCCGTCGCACTCCATGTTGCACGTCGCCTCGGGTGCGCACGCATGGGCGCACGAGCCGCCGTCGCACTCCATGTTGCACGTCGCGCCGGCGCCGCAGCCGGTCCCGCACCGGCCGCCGTCGCACTCCACGTTGCACGTCGCGCCGGGCGCACAGGCGGTCCGGCAGCCGCCGCCGTCGCACTCGATGTTGCAGGTGCTGCCCGCGGCGCAGTAGTACGAGCAGCCGCCCTCGGAGCACTCGAACGAGCACGTCGAGTTCGGACCGCAGGTCTGATCGAACGCGATCGGGCCCTCCCGGCGATGGTCGCCACCGGGATCCGCGCCGTCGGCGTCGGCGTACGGATCCTGCGGCACTCCCTCGGCCCGGCACACCGCCTGCGGTGGGCCGGAGGGAGCGGCGTGTGTGTGCGCCACGCAGGCGGCGATCAACGCGAGCGACAGCAACTCGAGGGCTCGGATCATGGTGTCTCCACGGGACGGCAGGCGGATGGCGGCTCGGATCACGGTGTCTCCAGGGGCAACCCAGCTAGAGAGCCGCGACCCCCGGCGCCGGTTGACGCCGCGCATCCGCCCGGGACGCCACGAGTACGCCGCGATGATGCGGTACGTGAGCTTGCCGCTCCGGATCTCCGCCCAGCGGTCTCACCGGCCGCGCTTGCGACCCGGTGGAACCGGTTCCTGGCCAGGATCGCGATCCCGCCGTCGCTCGCGTTGCGCTCTCCGCTCGTCCACAGGACGGCGCGAAGGTCGCCGCGCGGACCGCTCCCGGCCCGGCGATCGACGCGAGGACGGAGCGCCGCGCACGGCTCCGCGGAGAGAACCGCGGTACGCTGGCGCCGGGATGAGCAAGGATCGCTCGCGAGACGATCGCGCGCCCCAGCGTCCGGCCGCCGCCGACAAGCCGTCGATCCCACGGGGGCCTCTACCCCCCGCCCCGCCGGCAGAGCCGTCGGGGTCCCCACCCCCGGTCTCGCTTCGCTCGAGCCCGTTCGCGCGGCTCGAGGCGCTGCGCAGCTCGCTGCCCGCTGGCCCGGTCGCTCCCGCCGGCGCTGCGCAGGCCATACCGATTCCGGACGCTCGGCCGAAGGGCCCGGCGCGCGCGGTCGTCCGCATGGAGCGCAAGGGCCGCGGCGGCAAGGAGGTCACCGTCGTCGACAAGCTCGGTCTCGGCCCGGCGGCCCTCGAGGCCTGGTGCCGCGATCTCAAGCAGGCGCTCGGCTGCGGCGGCTCGGTCGACGGCGAGCTGATCGTCCTGCAGGGTGATCTGCGCGCCCGCGTCCCGGCGGTGCTGACCGCGCGCGGCGTCGGCAAGGTGACGGTCGGCTGACACGCCGCGAAGTCGCACACCGGGCGCCTTGCTCCCACTGCAAACCCCAGGTCCCACCGGGGGTTCGCCGTGGCGACTCGAGTTGCCAGGCGTGCGGATCGACCGCTGATCGCTGGCCGATCCAGTTGCAGTTTCGGCCAGTTCAACGCGATGCGTCGACTGTAACCCGCGGTCTACACATCGATCTTGTCGCAGCGTCCTCGCAGGGTCTGACCCATCCCGGATGGCCCTTGGTTTGCTGTCAGAGGCCCCGATGCGGAATTTCCTCTACTCGACCGGGATCGTCCTCGTCGCGGCGGCTGCGGGGTGCACGGGCGGACCTGGTCAGGCCAAGGAACCCCCGGTCCTCCACGTCACATCGCCGGCGCGCGCCCTGGTCCAGAACCAGGCGGGCTCGCTGACCGTGAGCGGGACCGCGCTGCCCGGCCCCGACGGCGACCCGATCGCCAAGGTGGTGGTCAACGGCGTTCCGGCCGCGCTGCAGTCCGACGGGTCGTTCCGCGCCGTCGTCGACCTTCCGCAGGGCGAGACGCTGATCCAGACCGTCGCCAGCGACGCGGGCGGCTCGACCGCGACCGACACGCGCGCGGTCCAGGCCGGCCAGCTCCAGCCGGTCGGCAGCAACATCCCGCGCGCGGTCGCCGCGGCGCTGTCGGCGGGCGCGTTCGCCAAGCTGTCGGCCGCGGCCGGCCCGATCCTCAAGGGCATCAACATCCCGGCGCTGCTCGCGCCGCTGCAGCCGATGTTCAGCGTCGGCGACAGCTCGACCGGCGTGCAGCTGTTCGTCGACAACGTCAAGTTCTCCGACATCAAGATCGGGCTCACCCCGGTCCAGGGCGGCCTGTCGTTCAGCGCCGAGATCGACCAGCTCGACGTCCCGGCGCACGCCACGTTCTCGGTGCTCGGGTTCGGCGACTCGGCGTCGCTCGGGGCCACCGCCGACAAGATCGTCGTCGCGGGGACGCTCCAGGTGACCCCGGCCGGGATGTCCGGGTTCCGGACCAAGCTGCTCAACCCCAAGGTCCAGCTCACCCACTTCGTGCCCCACCTCGGGTCGATCCCCGACGAGATCGTCTCGCTGCTCGACCTGCAGTCGACGATCCAGAGCGTCATCGCCAAGGTCGCCGAGCTGCTCATGGGCCCGCTGGTCAACCAGGCGCTCGGCGCGCTCGCCGGCCCCCAGACCCTGCCCGTGCTCGGCCACCAGCTCACGATGCAGGTCTCGCCGTCGGCGGTCAGCTTCACGCCGGCCGGCGGCCTGGTCGAGATCGACATGAAGGCGCTGCTGTCCGGCAGCGAGTCGAGCCCGGGCTTCATCTTCACCGCCAACGGCGCACCGGCGATGGACCCGGCGTTCGGCTTCCAGCTCGGCCTCGCCGACGACCTGGCCAACGAGCTGCTCGCCGAGCTCGCCGCGGTCGGCGCGCTCGACCTGTCGGTGCCACAGAACGTCGGCGTGTTCGACACCGTGCAGATCCAGATGGCGCTGCCGCCGATGATCAGCGCCGACACGACCGACGGCCAGGGCAATGGACCGATGCGGCTGATGCTCGGCGACATGCTCGCGACCTTCATCAGCCGCGGCGCGCCGGTCGGCAAGGCGGCGATCAACGCCAAGGTCGGGCTCAAGATCTCGCCTGCCCCCGGCGGCGGCAGCGTCGCGCTCCAGCTCGGCACCCCGGAGATCCACGTCGACACGCTCGACGACATCCCCAACACCACCGGGCTGAACGGCCCCGACCTCGCCAGCGCCACCGCGGCCGGCATCGGCGCCCAGATCGACGCGATCAGCAAGCTGCTGGTCGCGATCCCGGTACCGTCGATCGCCGGGCTCACGTTCCGCAACCTGTCGCTGTCCGGCGACGACGGCTACGTGCTGGTGTCCGGCCAGCTCCAGTGAGCCGCGCGACGCGGCGCGCTTCCGGCTACAGGCTGACGACGTAGCTGGTGACCGCCGGATCGAGCGCCAGCGCGCACTGCGCGCCAGCTGCCACGTCGGCCGTGATCTCGTCGTGGCCCTCGCCGCAGATCCCGCGCCCGCTGGCGCGCAGCACGACCCGCGGTGTCGGAACCGTCACGTCGTCGAACACCGCCTCGCTCTGCGCATCGACCCCGCGCGACACAGTGCTGAGCGGCGTTCCGTCGGTGTCGAGCACCTCGAGCGTCACGACATCGCCGATCCACAGCGAGGTCCGGACCCGGACATCGGTCTGCACGCCGGGCGCGAAGCTATCGAGATCGGTCGTGATCTGCGTCGGTGCGAACGCGACGAACACCGGGGACCGGCACAGCGCAACGCCATCGCAGCCCGCGCCGAGCAACGCCGAACCCGCGAGGATCCCGGGGCAAAGTCGTCCCCGCATCGCCGCGATGTTACTCCGCGCACGACCCGCCTGGAAGCCCGTGAACGCGGGCCCGCGGCACGGACACTCACCCCCTGTACCGTCCCTGCACCGGCATTCCACCGACGTAGCCACCGCAAACGCATCTCGTGCGCTCCCCGCGGGGACCAGGTTAGCGAGCTTCATGAAAACGTTTGGATTTCCTTTCCGTCTCGGTCCCGCTGTCGTCGGACTGAGCGCTGTGCTCGCCGCGAGCTCGGTGCGCGCGGATCCGCTCGGCAACCCGCTCCCGCCGTTCCCGACGTGGATGGATCCGACCGACGCCGTGAGCCCGATCGCGCTGGTCCAGGGCGGTGGGATCAAGGTCGGCGAGGGCACGGTGCTGCAGCCGCAGGTCGGCCTCCAGACCGGCGTGGTGTCGAACGTGTTCTACCAGAACACCAACCCCGTCACGGCGGGCCTGCTCCGCCTGCTCATCGAGATCGGCACCGGATCGCTGCCGATCCAGCGGCTCAACCCGGGAAGCGCCGATCAGGGCACGCTCGAGGGGCCACCCGCCCCGGTCGGTCCGACCCCGGCGCTCGAGGCCGGCGACTTCCAGTACAGCGCCAATGCCTACCTGTCGTGGGACCAGTACCTGTCGACCAACGACAACGTCACCGCCCAGGGCGGGCTCGGCGGCGGCCTCGTGCTGCGCGGCCTGGTCAACCCCCAGCGGCCGGTGCAGTTCGCGGTTCAGGAGGTCTACAGCCGGCTGATCCGCCCGGTCAACTTCGAGTCGCAGGCCCAGTCCAACCGCGACATCAACAACGTCTCGCTCCGGCTCAACTACGCCCCGACCGGGCGCTCGCTGACCGGCTACCTGTACTACCAGAACACGATCGACGTGTTCGAGGCGGATAGCCAGCAGTTCGCCAACCGGATGCTGAACCAGCTCGGCCTGCACCTCGACTGGCAGTGGCTGCCGCTGACCGTCGTGTTCGCGGACGTCTCGGGCGGCTACAACACCGGCATCGGCGGGAGCCAGAAGATCAACTCGACGCCGCTGCAAGCGGTCACCGGCATCGAGACCGCGCTCACGCTGAACACCACGATCAACGCCCACGTCGGCTACTCGAATGGGTTCTACTCGTCGGGGCCGAGCTACTCCAGCGTCGAGGGCGGCGCGATGTTCGGCTATCGCTACAGCCCGCTCGGCCGGGTCACCGCGCAGTACAGCTACAGCCAGTTCGACTCGATCAACGCGAACTTCTACAGCGAGCACATGCTGGCGCTGACGCTCGAGCAGTACTTCGCGCCGTTCGTCCTGTTCGCGCGGCCCGAGCTGCGGTTCCGCACCTACCAGGGCACGATCGTCATGGACGTCAACGGCGGCACCACGCGCGACGATACGATCGTCGCGGCGACCGCCGGGATCCGCTACAACTTCCGCGGCTGGCTCGCCGCCACGCTCGATTACAACGTGCAGAGCGACCAGACCGACTTCCGCTACACGGTCGGCCGGTTCACCAACCTCGACCCGAGCTACGTCCGCCACGAGCTGATGCTCGGGGTGCGCGCCGCGTACTAGGCCCTGTGCGAGCTGCGGATACCGCCGTACAATCGAGTGATTGCGCGACCCGCGCGCGTGAACGCCAGCGCGCGCCCCGACGACTAAGTATTGTTTGACCCCACGCGCGCGCGCGGAGCAAAGGCCCTGTCGTGGAAGCAGCGGCACCGGAACCCGAAGACCAAGTCATCGCGATCGACCTCCGGCGCTACCTCGGCGCGCTGCGGAAGTACGTCTGGCTGCTCGCCGCGCTGATCGTGCTGTCGATCGCCGGCGCGGTGATCTACACCACCACCCAGACCCCGATCTACCAGGCCACCGCGTCGGTCCAGGTCGAGCCCAAGCTGCCCGACGTGCTCGGCACCGGCGATCTGCTCAACGTCGCCGGCGCCAACGCCGAGTACTACAAGCAGCAGAAGCAGGTGCTGTCGAGCTTCACGCTGATCCAGAAGACCGTCGAGCAGAACGATCTGATCCCCAAGCTGCTGTCCGAGCGCGAGCGCAAGGGGCTGTCGCACGACGAGCAGCTCCAGCTCGCGACCACCCGGCTGCAGCTCGACCTCACGGTCAAGTACCCCGAGGCCGACCGGATCTTCTACGTCTCGGTCAAGAGCCCGGTCGCCGAGGACGCCAAGCTGATCGCCGACGCCCACGTCACGACCTACGAGAGCTACGCGCGCGGCCTGCTCGCGCTCAGCAGCAACAACGCGTCCGAGGCGCTGCAGGCCGAGTTCACCGAGGCCGAGGCCAAGCTGCGCGCCGCCGAGCAGAAGATCTACGACTTCCAGGCCAAGAACGACATGGTCGCGGTGACCATCGAGGCCCAGCAGAACCTGGTCCAGGGCAACATCCTCTCGTTCACCGCCAAGCTCAACGACGCGCGCGCCCACGAGATCGAGCTCGCCGCCAAGCTCGCCGAGATGAAGAAGGAGCAGAACGAGGACGTGCTGTCGTCGCCCGTCATCATGATGGGCGATAACCCGTCGTTCGAGTCGCTGCGCACGCAGTACTACACCGAGAAGAACCACCTGATCGAGATCGAGAAGGACCTCGGCCCTCGGCACCCCGACTTCATCGTCCAGAAGCAGAAGGTCGACCTGCTCTACCAGGCGCTGCAGGGCGAGCTCAAGATCCTGGTGCGCGGCACCCAGGACCAGTACGGCGCCCAGCTCGCCACCAGCGCCGGGCTGTCCGCCGAGGTCGAGAAGTACAAGCAGGAGGCCAAGAAGCTGTCCCCGCTGATCGCGATCTACAACGAGCTGCTGCGCGAGAAGAAGGAGTACGACGACAAGTACAACATCCTGCGCGCGCGGCTGTCGTCGATGCAGATGACCGGCAGCCTGAGCTCGAGCGTGTCCAACGTGCGCGGGCTCGACAAGGCCCAGGTCCCGCTGATCGCGGTGTCGCCCAGCATGAAGACCAACGTCGCGATCGCCGGGGTCCTCGCGCTGATCGCCGGCATCGCGATCATCTTCCTGATCGTATTCCTCGACCGCTCGATCAAGACCACGGGCGACGCGACCCAGGCCGCCGACGCGCCGGTGCTCGGCATCATCCCGCAGCTCACCGCGGCCGACCTCGGCGGCGCCGCCGACGACCGCGCGCGCGACATGTACGTCCACGAGAACCCCAAGTCGCCGATCGCCGAGTGCTGCCGGTCGCTGCGCACCAACATCCTGTTCTCCGCCGCCGACCGCCAGCTCAAGACCCTCGTCGTGTGCAGCGCCAACCCGCGCGAGGGCAAGACCACCAGCGTGCTCTACCTCGGCACCACGATGGCGCAGAGCGGCCAGCGCACCCTGGTGATCGACACCGACATGCGCCGGCCCCGGCTCCACCGCTCGACCGGCGTTGCGCTCGCTCCCGGCCTGTCCAACCTGCTGATCGGCGAGGACAGCTACGACCATTTGATCCAGCCGACCGAGGTCGCGAACCTGTTCATCCTGCCGTGCGGCCTGACCCCGCCCAACCCGGCCGAGCTGCTGCTCACCAAGCGGTTCGAGCACGTGCTCGGCGAGCTCGCCCGCCGGTTCGATCGCGTGATCCTCGACTCGCCGCCGATCCAGGCGGTGACCGACGCGGTCGTGCTGTCCAAGCGGGTCGACGGCGCGGTCCTCGTGGTCCGCGCCAGCAAGACCATGCGCGACGAGCTCCGCCGCTCGGCGCGCCAGATCCGCGACGTCGGCGGCTCGATCGTCGGCGTGATCGTCAACGAGCTCGACGCGCGCGACGGCTACGGCTACGGCGGTTACGGCTACGGCGGCTACGGCTACGGCCGCTACTACGGCGCCGACCCCGATCCGCCGGATGCCAAGCCCGGCGAAGCGGCCTGAGCCGGGCTCCTGGTACTTGACATTTTGTCTAGTCGAGCTAGCCCGGAGGCGCGATGTGGAGCATGCAT